>NZ_JBGOOM010000011.1:0-133311 GCF_041439575.1 Vibrio sp. 5S239
GCACGCTGGGTTCTTAGGGAGACGGCACTTGGTAACAAGTGTCGTCCACCCGACATTAAAAGAGGAAGATGCCTCACTCACCCTTGCCATTTCAGACGACGAACAAACGTATTCGTTTTCCGATAACGCACGAGTTATGCTGCAAGCGGAACAATTGGTGATAGATTCCAGGATCGACTACACCATTTTACGTTTTAGTGGGTTGATTGGGCCTAGTCGTCATCCATCAAGGTTTGCAAGTAAACTGAAACAGGTCAGTACCCAAGCCCCAGCCAATATGCTTCACCTTGACGATGCTATCGGTGCTATCGACTTCGCCATTAACCACCTACACAATGAAGTTGTTAATGTGACCACCCCAAATACTGTAAGTAAGGCGGAGTTTTATGCCGCGGCACTGAAAAGCGCCAACAGCAGCGAGCCTCTACCACCAGTTGTCGATACACCCGACAAGCTGATCTCATCGAAAAAGATTCTCGACTTAGGTTATTCGTTTAAATTCGAATCCACATTGGACGCACTTCATGACTGAACTATCTACAGCGAAGAAAGATCCCAGCATTAAACTACACCGCGCGATCGACACCCTTTGGAATTTTATGTCTATGGGTCACAAGGTAAAGCCTTCTGACTGTATTTTTGTTTTGTGCAGTAATGATACTCGTGTGGCTGAATACGCATCTGAGCTTTATCACAAAAAAATAGCACCTTATATCGTTTTTTCTGGTGGTGTGGGACGCTTTACCGAAGAGGTTTTTGATCTCTCAGAAGCCGAAACATTTGCGGCTATCGCAAGAGATTGTGGCGTACCCGACTCAGATATTATTATTGAAAAGTACGCAACCAATACGGGTGAGAATGTACGCTTTACTTACGAGTTGCTCAAACAACGCGGGCTATCACCGAAGCGACTTACCTTGGTACAGAAACCCTTTATGGAGAAACGTACTTACGCTACTTTCAGTAAACAATGGCCTGACGAAGCTTCGGAACTCACTGTGACTTCACAATGGAGAAATTGGGACGATTATTATAATGAAGAGCTGCCATTAGATATGGTGTTAGGCGCGTTAATTGCCGATTTTGAGAGAATAAAATTATACCCAATCCAGGGATTTCAGATTGAGATGCCTATTCCCAACGATGTTGACCACGCCTATCAAGCATTGAAGAAATTGGGCTTCGAATAATACCAATCACACTAAGTGATCATAAATAGCGCAGGAGCAAAGCTGACATTTTCGAGTGTTTAGCAAGCTAGAGTGACCAGTTATTTACGACGATTGATATAAAGCAGAATTAGTAGTTCAATAAGTAAAACGGTGGCTCTTGGCCACCGTTTTTAGTTTTAACCACACCGATTAAAGAGCCGCTATTTTCCTAACGCTTCTTTATAATGCTGACGGCAAGCAGAAACATATTGGTCATTACCACCAATGGAAACTTGGTCACCTTCAGCAATAGCCACCCCGTGCTCATCAGTACGAATCACCATGTTCGCTTTACGGCCACAGTGGCAAATCGTTTTTAGTTCTACGAGTTTATCGGCCCAAGATAATAAGTAACGGCTACCTTCAAATAACTCCCCCAGAAAGTCAGTACGTAAACCGTAGCAAAGCACTGGGATATGCAGTTTATCGACCACTTCAGTTAATTGGTACACCTGCTCTTTCGATAAAAACTGACACTCATCGATCAATACACAGTGGCGTTTTTCTATTTCGTTTAGCTCTTGAACCGCATTAAACAAATTCGTGTCATTCATAAAAAGTTGAGCTTCAGATTGCAGACCAATTCGCGAGCTCACTTTACCAATGCCATAGCGGTCATCTAACGCTGCAGTAAAGATCACAGGCGTCATACCGCGCTCTTGATAGTTGAATGAAGATTGAAGAAGCGTTGTTGATTTACCCGCATTCATTGCCGAGTAATAAAAATACATCTGAGCCACAGAAATATTCCTGTTAGATAAAGGAGAAATAAAAGAGTTTTTGCTTAAAAAAAAGGGCTGACAATCAGCCCTCTCTATATAGAATTTACTTACGACGCCATGTCGTCCCTTCTGGACCATCTTCCAGAACAATACCCAACTCGTTCAATTTATCACGTGCAAGGTCGGCGTTCGCCCAATCCTTGGAAGCACGGGAATCATTACGCAGTTTGATTAATGCTTCGATTTCAGCGACTTCCTCATCATTATCCACTGCATTACCTTTTAGGAAAGCTTCTGGGTCTTGGTGAAGAATACCAATGATGTCCGCTAATTCACGCATCAACGCACCAAGAGCGCTGGCTTTCTCGATACTTTCAGTCTTAATACGGTTAATGTCGCGAGCCATTTCGAACAATACTGAATACGCTTCAGGAGTGTTGAAATCATCGTTCATCGCTGTCGAGAAGCGAGTTACATACTCTTCACCACCAGCAGGAGCAGCCGTTAAATCTAAGCCACGAAGTGACGTATATAAACGCTCTAGTGAAGCTCGCGCTTGGTTCAGATTATCTTCACTGTAGTTGAGTTGGCTACGATAGTGACCAGACATTAAGAAGTAACGGACCGTTTCAGCATCGTAATGTGCCAATACATCACGAATAGTGAAGAAGTTACCTAACGACTTAGACATCTTTTCTTTGTCTACCATCACCATACCACTGTGCATCCAAGTATTTACATACTGAGTGCCATGCGCACAGCAAGATTGCGCGATTTCATTTTCGTGGTGAGGAAATTGTAAATCTGAACCACCGCCGTGGATATCAAAATGATTACCAAGTATAGAAGAGTTCATTGCTGAACATTCAATGTGCCAACCTGGACGACCAGGCCCCCATGGAGATTCCCATGTAGGTTCACCTGGCTTAGACATTTTCCAAAGCACAAAGTCTAATGGGCTACGTTTTGCAGAATCAACGTCTACACGAGCACCGGCTTGAAGCTGCTCAAGATCTTGCTTAGACAATTTGCCGTACTCGTCAAACTTCTTCACTTCAAACATCACATCACCGTTGCTTGCTACATAAGCAAAACCACGTTGAATTAGTTTTTCTACTAGCTCGACAATTTCAGTGATAAATTCTGTGGCACGAGGCTCAACATCTGGGCGTTTCATGTTCAGAGCATCAAAATCGGCATACATTTCATTGATCAGACGCTCAGTAAGAGAATCACAAGACTCACCGTTCTCGTTAGCACGCTTGATGATTTTGTCATCGATATCTGTGATGTTACGAACAAAGTTCAAATCGTAACCAAGGTAACGCAGGTAACGAGTTACGACGTCAAAAGAGACGAACGTACGGCCATGACCAATGTGACAGAGATCGTAGATGGTTACCCCACAGACATACATGCCGACTTTACCAGCTGTAATTGGTTTGAATTCCTCTTTCTGTCTTGTGAGTGTGTTATAAATTTTCAGCATGATCTCTATCTATATTTGTGTATTAATCAAAATAAGACAGTAAGTATATCAATTCATGCGTAATTAGGTAATCCCCCAAAGCAGTAATTAGCTTAAACAACCCCGTTAAGTGAATAATTTGGTGATTTGAAAGTCAGCCAACATGCGCTAGAATTCGAACTTCATATTAAAAAGACAGTAAGGTAACAATCATGATCATCCTTCACACAAATTTTGGTGACATCAAAGTTCAACTTAACGAAGAAAAAGCACCAGAAACAAGCGCAAACTTCCTACAGTATTGCCGTGACGGTTTCTACGACAACACACTATTCCACCGTGTTATCGATGGTTTCATGATTCAAGGCGGCGGTATGACTTCTGGCCTTAAAGAAAAAGCGACTCGCGCAACAATCAAGAACGAAGCAAACAATGGCCTAACTAACAAAGTAGGTACACTTGCAATGGCTCGTACTATGGAACCGCATTCAGCGAGCTCTCAGTTCTTTATCAACGTGAACGACAACTCTTTCCTTAACTTCCGTAGCGAAAGCTTAGACGGCTGGGGCTACTGTGTATTTGCTGAAGTTGTTGAAGGCATGGACATCGTAAACAAGATTAAAGGTGTGAGCACTGGCTCTATGGGCATGCACCAAGATGTACCTCTAGAAGAAGTGATCATCACTGGTACTACAATCGAAGCTTAATTCATCGCTTTCAGTTAGAGCGTGTTGATCTCCAATGAAATATGACCGAGAAAGCTCAACACGCCCTAATATTAATAATTGATGAGCCGATAAAATCAGGATATAGGGAGCGAATTGCTCCCTTTTTTGGACCTATGAAAACATATTTTATTTCAGATCTGCACCTTACTCCGTCAAGACAAGACATCACTGACTGCTTCCTAACATTTATGAAGAACGAAGCGATAGAAGCAGATGCTCTCTACGTCTTAGGTGACCTTTTCGAGTTCTGGATTGGTGACGACGACAAAAGTGAGTTCGCGACTTCCATACGCCAAGCGTTTATTGACCTAGTAAAAACGGGGGTACCTTGCTACTTCACTCAAGGTAACCGTGATTTCCTCGTCGGCAAAAAATTTGCCAAACAAACAGGCGTGCAACTTCTAAACGAAGTATCGACGATCGATATCTACGGACAAAAAGCAGTTGTGTTGCATGGTGATACCTTATGTACCGAAGATGTAAAGTATCTCGCCTTTAGAGAAAAAGTTCATCAACCTTGGTTACAATGGATCTTCAATAAAATTCCGTTTTTTATTAAAAAGAAGATCGTCTCTAAAGTTCAATCTGATATCAAAGATGACAAACAGACTAAATCTTTAGACATCATGGATGTGACGCAACAAGAAGTTGAAAGTGTGATGGAGCAAAACCACGTAAATTTAATGATACACGGACATACTCACCGCCCCGACATCCACACCTTTAATGCCAATAGCTGCACTAAAACACGTATAGTACTTGGTGATTGGTACACGCAAGGCTCAGTTTTAGTCTTCACTCCAAAAGGTTTTGAACTACAGAATCGAGAGTTTGGCAATAGCTTTCAACATTACTCTTAAACTTTTACTTTGATTATAATTATCGATCAGACTTTCTAAGATTGTAGATGGTAATTTCTACCGAATTAGCTATCATTTCTCTATCAGAAATAAACCGAACACAGTACCAAGTTGAAATATTCATATGTAGCACGTCAACCAATACTCGACACAGACAAAAAAACCATAGGTTACGAGTTGCTATTCAGGGATGGTCCTAAGAACACTTTCCCTGAAGTAGAACCGGAGCTCGCTACTAGTCGTTTACTTTCAGATCACTTCTTGTCAACTCACTACAATACACTGGGTGATAGGCTTGGGTTCGTTAACTTTCCTTATGCAAGCTTGATTAACTTAGTTCCTACTTTGTTCCCCAAAGAAAGCCTCGTTGTAGAGGTGCTTGAAGACTGCGAACCAACAGACGAATTACTTGAAGCAATCAAGACTATCTATGATGCGGGCTACACCATCGCATTAGATGATTTTGTGCCAAGCAAAGCTTGGAAGCGTTTCTTACCCTACATATCGATTATCAAATTTGATATCCGCCAGATCTCAATTGAGAAAGCTTCGATGTTCATGACCTCGTTAAAAGGGTTGAATATCAAGTTTCTTGCTGAAAAAGTCGAGACTTACGATGAGTATCAAGAGGCGAATCAAGCAGGCTTTACCTATTTTCAAGGTTATTTCTTTAGTAAACCAGAAATGATTCAAACTCGAGCTCTAAATCCTGCCTTTTTAACTATCGTTCAGTTGTTAAAAGAAATAGCTCATGATCCCATTGATTTTAGTGAAGTAGAACGCTTGATAACCTTGGATGTGACACTTTCTTATAAGCTACTCACCTACGTGAACTCCGCCGGCGGTTCAGCAACGATGATTCGTTCATTCCGACAAGCGCTTATTTTTCTTGGAGAACAAAAGCTGCGGAAGTTTGTCTCACTTGTGGCGATTGCATCAGCGAAAGAAGATAAACCAGACTCACTTTATGGTTTAGCAGTACTGCGTGCTCGTCAGTGTGAACTATTGGTAGAAAAGATGAATGTAAAAGTCGAACCCGGACAAGCCTTTTTGACTGGTATGTTCTCCCTACTCGATTCACTATTTGACCAACCGTTGAAGCACGTTTTGGACTCAGTCCCCATTGATGAAGAGATCAAGCAGGCTTTGATACAAAGAAAAGGCGTGTTAGGAGCGATCATGGCAATGGTCATCGCTTATGAGCAGGCTGAGTGGGACGAAGCAACGCGTATTCGAAAACTGCTTAACTTAAGTGAAACTCAACTCGGCCAAGCTTATGATGAAGCCACAACTTGGGCTCAAGAACTGTTATCACCTCCATTAAAATAGTCGCCTCACAACTGCTTCGATAGAAACTAAACTTTGGTGAGTAGTCATTTCTTGTTAAACTTCAACGCATTCATTTATGGCCTCTTACTAGAGGCCATTTTTACAGGACCAGACTATGTCTTTATGCCCATGCGGTAGCCAAAACACTTACCAACAGTGCTGTGAATCGGCACACCTTGACCACAAAAATATTGAAACACCCGAGCAACTAATGCGCTCTCGTTATTCAGCGCACGTGTTGGGTTTGGTTGATTATGTCGTTGCTACCTACCACCCTAGCTGTAATGCAGAAGCACAAAGAGAAGGCATTGCCGAATCTATCAACAGTGGTTGGGCGGGCTTAGAAGTCATCAATACTGCTGCAGGTTCACACGAGAACGAAGGTTTCGTTGAGTTTAAAGCTTACTTCAACGACGGCGATTCACAATTTTGTATGCAAGAGCGATCACGTTTCGTTCGTGAAGGCGGTCTTTGGTACTACATTGATGGCACCTTCCCCGAACAGGAAGAAACCACGCAGCCGGAGGTAGATCCTCGCTTAAATCAAACGGTGGAGAGCTTTAAGATCGGTCGCAATGACCCTTGTATCTGTGGCAGTGGAAAAAAGTATAAAAAGTGCTGCGGGTAAGACCAACGTTTAAGGTAACAAAGCACTGAATGAGATCCTTTAAGTCACTAAGGCTCCTCGGAAAGGCCAGCTAAAAAGCCCCGTAAACATGGCTGTCTACGGGGCTTTTGTCTGCCTTCTAGGCAGTTCTATGACTCTAAAGAGAGCTTACTTATGGCGCTCTTTCAGCTTGTTGATAACGTCATCCATAGATAGACCTTGGTCTTGTAGCAATACAAGCAGGTGGTAAATCAAATCTGCTGATTCACACACTAATTCCGCCTTATCGCCCGACGTCGCCGCAAGCGCGACTTCAACGCCTTCTTCACCCACTTTTTGCGAAATACGCTTGGTGCCACGGGCATATAGACTGGCAGTATAAGAAGACTCAGGGTCTGCGTCCTTGCGGGCAGCCAGTAGCTGCTCAAGCTGATGAAGCCACACCATCTGAGATTCTTCTTGTTTATCTACATCCCAACATGTTGTTGTACCAGTATGACACGTTGGGCCAATGGGATTAACCTTGACCAGCAAGGTGTCATTGTCACAGTCCAAGGCAATATTTTGCAGCTTTAACACGTTGCCAGACGTTTCGCCTTTGGTCCACAAACGCTCTTTAGTACGAGAGAAGAAAGTAACGTGTCCCGTTTCACCGGTTTTCTCCAGTGCTGCTGGGTTCATGTATCCCATCATTAACACTTGGCTAGATTGGTAATCTTGAACAATGGCTGGCACTAAGCCATCGACTTTTTCCCAGTTAATACGCTCTGACAATGCGCCTACTGTTGTTTTTGATAAGCTTGCGGTTTCAAAACTCATAGTCGCACCTCTACATCTTGTTGTTTTAAGTATTGTTTAAGTTCACCAATATTGATGACTTGTTTGTGGAATACCGAAGCCGCTAGCGCCCCGTCCACGTTTGTCTTCTTGTAGGCTTCAGCAAAGTGTTCCATCGCACCCGCACCACCAGACGCAATCAAAGGTACATTACACACTTCGCGTACCATGTTTAACTGATCAATATCGTAGCCATTACGAACACCATCTTGGTTCATCATGTTTAACACAATCTCACCTGCGCCACGCTTTTGTACTTCCTTCACCCAATCTTTGGTTTCCCACTTGGTTGCTTTAGTACGCGCTTCATCGCCAGTAAATTGGTAAACCTGATATTTACCGGTCTCTTTGTCGAAGTATGAGTCGATACCAACAACGATGCACTGCACGCCGAACTTATCAGCAAGGTCAGTGATCAACTGAGGGTTAGCTAGTGCAGGAGAGTTGATCGATACTTTATCAGCACCAAACTCAAGAATGCGCGCTGCATCTTCCGCTGATTTAATACCACCAGCCACACAGAAAGGAATATCGATCACTTCAGCTACGCGTTTTACCCAGCTCTTATCAACCACGCGACCGTCACTTGATGCGGTGATGTCATAAAATACCAGTTCATCAGCGCCCTCTTCCGCATAGCGCTGTGCTAACGGAACGATGTCGCCAATGATTTCGTGGTTACGGAACTGAACGCCCTTCACCACTTGTCCGTCACGGACATCCAAACAAGGGATTATTCGCTTTGCCAACATGCAAATGCCTCCTCTGCGGTAAACTTGCCATCAAGTAGCGCACGACCCACAATCACACCCGCAACGCCGCTGCCTTTAAGCGCTTCGATATCAGCTAGGCTGCCAATGCCGCCCGATGATTGGAACTGAACTTGTGGGTACTGCTTACAAAGATCAACGTAAAGCTCTACGTTTGATCCTTCTAGCGTGCCATCACGTGAAATGTCGGTACACAGAACGTGTTTAAGACCAACCGTGAGGTAGTCTTCAATTAGCGCTTCAATGGTCACGCCTGAATCTTCTTGCCAACCTGAAATCGCCACTTTGCGTGTGCCGCTTTCGTCAATGTTGATGTCCAGAGCAAGCACGATTTTTTCCGCGCCGTACTTCTCCATCCAACCTTTCACCAACTCTGGTTGCTTAACTGCTGTAGAGCCAACCACAACGCGCTGTGCGCCAGCTTCTAGCAGATCAACGACATCTTGTTCGTTACGCACGCCACCACCAATCTGGATGTTCGCAGGCGTACTAGCCAGTAGCTTAGCAATCAAGTCTAACTGACGAGCCGTTGTGTCTTTTGCGCCCGTTAAGTCAACAAGGTGCAGCCAACCAGCCCCAGCTTGGTGATACAGATTAAACTGCTCTACTGGGTCTACTTTGTATTCTGTTACTTGCCCGTAGTCTCCTTGGAATAAGCGAACTACTTGGCCTTCAATTAAATCTAACGCGGGAATAATCATTTACATTCCTTATAGGGCAACGTTAGCCGCTGCCTAATCCTTATTACAATTCCAAGAAGTTCTGAATCAGCTTAGAGCCAGCTTTCGAAGATCGTTCTGGGTGGAACTGAACACCATAATAATTGCCACTTTGAACCGCCGCAGTGAACGGATTACCGTAATCACATTGTGCGATTGTGTAGTCGCCCACAGGCATTGCGAAGCTATGAACAAAGTAGAAGTATTCGCCTTCTTCAATGTCTTTAAATAGAGGGTGATTAGGTGCTGCGGTGACGGTGTTCCAACCCATGTGTGGTAATGGCAAGTCGCCCGTTTCAAGTAAACGAACTTCACCATCACACAAGCCTAAACATTCAACTATTTCGTCGGCTTTTTGGCCTTTTTCTTGAGATAATTTGCCTAACAGCTGCATACCTAAACAGATACCTAGTAGAGGCTTCTCCACTTGCTTCACAAGAGAAACAAGGTCGCGCTCTTGTAGGTTCTTCATTGCCTCACTTGCAGTTCCGACTCCGGGTAGGAATAGCTTGTCGGCGGCAAGTACCACTTCTGGTTCTTTTGAAATTTCAACTGTATAGCCTAAACGCTCAATGGCAAATTTCACCGAAGAAACGTTGGCACAACCAGTATCAATAATGACAATTTTTTGATCTTTCATTGTTTTTCCTTGCTAACGTTAGCCTTACAGAACGCCTTTGCTGCTTGGCAACTCGTTACCTTCAACTTTAATTGCTTGGCGAAGAGTACGACCAAACGCTTTAAATAGGCTCTCAATTATGTGGTGATCATTATTGCCACTAGAAGAAAGGTGTAACGTACAAGCCAGTGTATCGGTTAGAGAACGGAAGAAGTGAACCACCATCTCAGTTGAAAGATCACCCACTTGCTCGCGGCTAAACTTAGCATCAAATTTTAGGTACGGACGACCAGATAGGTCTAACGCACACTGAGCCAAACATTCATCCATTGGTAGGCTGAAACCGAAACGGCCAATGCCACGCTTTTCACCTAACGCATCTTTAAGTGCTTGGCCTAATGCAAGTGCGGTGTCTTCCACAGTGTGGTGATCATCAATATGTAGGTCACCCTTCACAGTTAGGTTCATTTGGAAACCGCCATGGGTAGCGATTTGATCAAGCATGTGATCAAAAAAGCCCATGCCCGTATCGATCTTGTTGCCACCAGTTTCATCAAGGTTTACTGCCACCTTGATATCGGTTTCTTTAGTGGTACGAACTACTTCAGCAACACGAGCGTTAACCGTTAGATCTTTAACGATTTGTGGCCAGTTAAGCGTGCCTTCCGTTTCTGCATCCGGGCCATATTGAATACCGCGAATTGCCATGTTCTCAGCAAGTTGAAGATCTGTCACTCGGTCACCAATCACGGCTGACTTTTGGAAGTCTACTTTACCGCCCTGTAGGTACTCTTTAACCATACCCAACTTAGGCTTGCGGCAAGAACAGTTGTCTTCATCAAAGTGAGGGCAAATAAGAACATCGTCAAACTTAACGCCTTGAGATTCGAAGAACTCCATCATCATATTGTGTGGTGCATCGAAATCTTCTTGTGGGTAGCTATCGGTACCTAGACCATCTTGGTTAGTGACCATCACTAAGCGGTAGCCTGCATCTTGCAATGCTAACAAGCTAGGAATCACGAGCGGTTCGAATTTTAGTTTGTCTAAACGGTCTACTTGAAAATCGACTGGCGGCTCAACAATTAAGGTGCCATCACGGTCTATAAAAAGTATTTTCTGTTGTTTACTCACTTGAACTTCCTTTTAATTTTAAATCTGGTGGCCTAGCTAAAATCAACCGCTAACCCAAATGTCTGATTCATTTGCCAGTCATGTTGATTAAACACAACTGACCAATGTGATTACTGGTAAGCGTTCGTTACTGAAAAAAGTTACGAATGAATCCGAGTGTCTTTTCGCACTCTTCGCGGTTACCAATACTAATGCGAACACAATCTTCGATTGGCGAGTTACGTAAGATAATGCCAGTGTCCCAAGCCGCTTTGAATAGCTCATCGCCATTCGGGAATTTAACCAATAAGTAGTTACCCCAACCATCAAAGACCGTCACTTGAGGTATACCCAATAAACCCGCTTGCAAATACGCTCGGTTAGCACTTAGATCCAAAACTTGGTACTTCGCTCTTGCAAGCCCATGTTCCGAAAGTGCTTGAACAGCAATATCAGCAACAGGGATTGGCACAGGGTATGGCGCAATCACTTTCAATAGAACATCGATCAGTTCTTGATTTGCTAAAGTAAAGCCACAGCGTAAACCGGCTAATGCGAAAGCTTTAGAAAGAGTACGTAGAATCGCAAGGTTCGGGTATTGTTCAAGTAAATCGACGGTTGACGCTTCCGGGCAAAAGTCGATATACGCTTCATCCATTACAACAATCGCTTTGTCTTGCGTCATTTCAAGCAGCTTTATGATGTCTTTTCGATTAACCAAATTGCCGGTTGGGTTATTTGGACTGCAAACAAACACGACTTTTACGTTGTCTAGTTGCGCTTCAATAGCAGGAAGATCCAATTGCCATTCAGACGTCAAAGGCGCGATTTTACGTTCAACACCAATGGTTTCCGCACTCACTGCGTACATGCCGTAAGTCGGAGGACAGTAAAGGATCGCATCTTCGTTCGGCTCACAGAAAGCTCGAATCAAAAGTTCAATACCTTCGTCAGCACCACGTGTTGTCAGTGTTTGCTCCGGCGTTACACCTGCATATTGAGCGTAAGCATCAATCAACTCTTTTGGCTGACATTCGCTGTAGCGGTTAAGACGAGATAGGTTTATGTTGTACTCGTTATCAAATGGAGATTCGTTGGCATTCAACCATATATCTCCGCTGCCACCAATTCGTCTTGCAGACAAGTAAGGTGTAAGAGCCTGAACTGTTTTTCTTGCTAACTTTTCCATGCCCTGCCCTTAATTCTCTTTATTTAATTTTTCAACTCGGATAGTCACAGCACGCTTGTGAGCATCCAAACCTTCGGCTTCAGCCATCGTCACGACTGTTGGTGCTAAGCCTTTCAAGCCATCGGCTGTTAGTTCTTGTACTGTCATACGTTTAGAGAAATCCGCTAAACCTAAGCTCGAATACGTTTTGGTGTAACCGTAAGTCGGTAGTACGTGGTTTGTGCCAGATGCATAATCACCTGCAGATTCCGGAGACCAGTCACCCAGGAAGATAGAACCCGCGTTATCCAACAATGGCAGCAATTCACGTGGGTTCTTGGTCTGAACAATCAAGTGCTCAGGCCCGTAGAAGTTCGAAATTGCGATAGCTTGAGTGATTGATTCTGAGATGATAATCAAGCTAGATGCCAAGGCTTGCTGAGCGATATTAGCGCGAGACAACTCTTTCAGTTGTTTCTGCACCGCATCCGTTACTTGGTCTGCAACCACTGGAGATGGTGTTACCAGGACAACCTGAGAATCAGGACCATGTTCCGCTTGGCTCAATAGATCCGCAGCAATAAAGTCTGCATCAGCGGTTTCATCGGCAATCACTAACACTTCTGATGGACCGGCAGGCATATCAATCGCCGCACCACGAAAATCATTACTCACTTGACGCTTCGCTTCCGTTACGTAGGCATTACCTGGGCCGAAAATCTTATCAACTTTAGCAACACTCTCAGTACCGTAAGCCATTGCAGCAACGGCTTGACCACCACCGACATTGTAAACTTCGTCGATTTTACAAAGCTTAGCAACGTACAATATTTCATCAGCGATTGGCGGAGGCGAACAAAGTACAACTTTGCGGCAACCTGCAATTTGAGCGGGTACACCTAGCATAAGAACCGTTGAAGGAAGTGGTGCACTGCCACCTGGAATATAAAGGCCAACAGTATTAATCGCACGCGTCACCTGCTCACATACAACACCAGGCTGTGTCTCAACCTTAATAGGCTGTGGCTTTTGAGCTTCGTGGAACTTCGCAATATTGCTATAAGCTTGTTCTAGCGCTTGCTTCATCTCTGGTGTTAGACGAGCACACGCCTCTTCGATCTCACCCGAGCTGACTCGAATCGATTCTGGAGTCACACCATCAAACTTCTCAGTCAGTTCTTTAAGCGCAGCATCGCCTTCATTTCGTACTTTTGCAATCACATCAGAAACTGTCACTGTGATGTTTGCACCTTCAGTAATGGCTGGACGCTCTAATACCGAGTCTTGCTGTGATTCACTTAAAGATTGCCAAACAACGGTTCTCATCATCACTACCCCATCATTTTTTCGATTGGTAATACTAGAATCGAGCTTGCACCCAACTCTTTAAGCTGTTCCATAGTTTCCCAGAACAAGTTCTCAGTACTGACTAGGTGAACGGCAACTTTGTCTTTGTCTGTAGATAGAGGAAGAACTGTAGGATCTTCAGCCCCAGGCAATAGCGCTTTAATTTGCTCTAGTTGAGACGTTGGCGCGTGGAGCATGATGTACTTCGACTCTTTCGCTTGTTGAACACCCTGCATACGAGTCAGTAGTTTTTCAATCAGTGCGGTTTTGTCTACGTCGAAGTCACCAACACGTTGAATCAGCGTTGCTTTAGATTGGAAGATAGCCTCTGCTTCTTTTAGGCCATTCGCTTCTAGCGTTGCGCCAGTAGAAACTAAATCGGCGATAGCGTCAGCTAAACCTGCGCGAGGAGCAACTTCAACCGAGCCTGTTAGCATACAAGTGCTGAATTCAACACCCTGATCGTCCATGTAGGCTTTAAGCAGGTGTGGGTAAGTGGTCGCAATACGCTTGCCCGCGAGATCTTGTGGGCCGTTGTATTCTTCGTCTTTATTGATAGCGATAGAAAGACGGCAATCACCGAAATCTAAACGACGTAGTGTGCGAAACTCTGATGGCTCTTTTAGAGCAACACGGTCTAGACGAACTTCTTCTAGTTCGTTTTCACCAATGAAGCCTAAATCAACCACACCGTCCATGATAAGACCCGGTATGTCGTCATCACGAACAAGCAACAAGTCGATTGGCATATTTAGTGAGTGAACCACTAGGCGCTCACCCATGATGTTAAATTTAACACCACATTTTTTTAGTAGCTCTTGGCACTCTTTACTTAAGCGACCTTTCTTTTGTATTGCGATTCTTAGGCGTTGTGTCTGCATTGCTGTATCCCTGTGCAAATATTTGAATTTATTGATTATTTAAAGCGCTAAAACTAAAAAACCCTCGGAAGACTTTGTCGTCCCGAGGGTTTAAATCTAAATTTTCTGACTTAACCTCCGGGAGAATTCTTGCTCCCGGGTATACGTAAATCTCCCCGAAAGACTAGATAGGGTGATGATGGTGATGAATGTTCATTACTAATTTACGCATACTTAATCGGCTCTTAGGTTGTTTGCTGACTTGTATCCACACTAACTAAGCTGACATCCTTTTTCAACTATTAATTTTAACTTTTTTCACTAAATTTAAAATTCATTCAGCAGGCACAAAAAAGGGAAACCACAGTCTCCCTTTTCATTATTAAATCAAGTGCAGATTAGCTTTTGCACTTCGCCATTTTACTACGAGAGAAATAAGCTAATACAAAACATACAGAAACAAATGCTAGAGATGCAGAGCTAAATGCAATAGCAATCGATGCAGTCATACCTAGGGTAATGAAACCGATACACGACACGAATGCCACAGACAATGCGTAAGGAAGCTGAGTTGCAACGTGATCAATATGGTTACAACGAGCCCCTGTCGAAGAAAGAATCGTTGTATCTGAGATAGGAGAACAATGGTCACCAAATACAGAACCAGCCAGAACCGCACTGAGCATCGGCAAAATTAGCGCGATATCAGATGCTGCAGACATATCACCCGCGATAGGTAACATGATACCGAACGTACCCCAAGAGGTACCTGTTGAGAATGCCATCAGGCCAGCAAGAAGAAACAAAATAACAGGTAGCCAGTGGTAGTCGATGTTGCCCGTCGCTAGAGATGATAAGTACGAACCTGTTTTCATGTCGCCGATTACAGAACCGATTGTCCATGCAAACACAAGAATCAAGATAGCGCCAAACATTGAGCTTGCACCAATCCACATCGTTCTTGCAATGTCAGACATCGATAGCTTCTGCTTGAACACGGTTGCTAACGCAAACAACAGGCCAATAATACCACCATAAACAAGAGACTTACCTACATCAGTGTTTTCGAATGCACCTAGAAGGTTGAATGCTTGGCCATCAGCAGCCAGCGATTGGCCGCCTGTGTACAGCATTGCAGCAACGGTCGCTACAATTAACGATACGATTGGCATCACTAGATCAGATACAGAACCATTATCGCTTTCTTTAATATCTAGCTCTTCGTTTAGATCGTGAGCTTGCTTTTGATCGTTGTCTCCGTCAAAACCGCGGCCTTGAGATGCTTCAATTTCATGTTCACGCATTTTACCTACGTCTAAGCCGAACCATGCAACGGCAAACACCATAAGAAGTGCAAATACCGCATAGAAGTTCATTGGAATAAGACGAACGTAAGCACCCAGCGCAGAATACTCTGTCACACCGTGTGTTACTAAGATGCCACCAATAATAGTAATGATGTACGCACCCCAGCTAGAAGCTGGCATGATCACACACATTGGAGCCGCAGTAGAATCAAGAATATAAGCAAGCTTAGCGCGCGATACGTAGAAACGGTCTGTGACAGGGCGAGAGATAGCACCTACCGCTAAGCTATTGAAGTAATCATCAACAAAGATGAATACACCTAGGAAAGCAGCAAGTAGTTTTGAACCACGTTTGCTCTTAACACGGGATTGAGCCCACTCAGCGAATGCACGAGTACCGCCAGACAGTGTTAACAGTGCAGTTGTCATTCCAAGAATAATTAGGAATGCAATAATGCTCATGTTCCATGTATTAATACCACCATCTTCTATGATAACTCCTGAAGCTTTGGTAAACACGTAGCTAGCTGCGTTTCCTACTGAATAGTCAGCAAGTAAAATAGCCCCCATAGCGATACCAACCCCCAAAGAAACCAATACACGACGGGTAACAATAGCAAGACTTAAAGCCACAAGTGGAGGAAGCAAAGATAAAGGTGATGTTGCGAAATCTATTAAATTCATGATCTTCAAGAACCAGTTTTTTATTTGGCTAGAGATCTACTGCAGATAAACTTGATACGATTTATCAAGCTCATGTTGAACTAAGCGAAAGGGAAGTGAACACTTCACCCAACCCTACAGTAGCGCTCCATAGTTTAAAATTAAGACTATGGCAGTGTTGTACCTATTGAGCACAACCCCAGCAAATTGCTTAGATATACAATTTACTTCGGCAATTACACCTTTCATTCTCGTTCATTGGCATCACCCCAACGATAACTACTCTTCATAATTGCACCTCTACGTGCGATAACATCATTAACCATTGAAACCAGAGTTTAACAATAAATTAACTGAAGCATCGCATCAGGTAGCCGCAATTGTACCCATCAAAAGCAACAATGCAACATATCATTCCGAGAAAAATAGGGGTTTGTTAGTGACGTAATACCAGAAAATAATCAACATAAGGTTGCTGCTCTACAAGTCACATATCTATTTTTAGATACTCTAATGATTATTAGAAATTCAATAGAGGAATGTATCTCTTCATTTTCAACTATTCATCTCACTTTTATATTTAAATAACCTTTACTAGAAATACTATTTGTTTTATTCCTGTGCTCTGTTTATTATTAGCAGGATTATTTGGTTTACCTTGATGGGAAATATCATGTCTGAATTAACAAAAACTTTATTAAATATCCGCAGCCTTCGCGCATTCTCACGTGAATTAACTCTTGAGCAACTTGAAGAAGCGCTAGACAAGCTAACTATTGTTGTACAAGAGCGTCAAGAATCTGAAGCTGAAGAACGTGCTGCTAAAGCAGAACAAGAAGCTAAGCTTTCTGCTATCGCTGAACAAATTGCAAAAGACGGAATTGATGTTGCCGATCTTATTGCAGCTCTTTCTGGTGAAGCAAAATCTAAAACAACTAAAGCTAAACGCGCTCCTCGCCCAGCGAAATACAAATACGTAGACGCAAACGGCAACGAGAAAACTTGGACAGGTCAAGGCCGTACGCCTTCAGCTATCCAAGAGCAACTAGATGCTGGTAAATCTCTAGAAGAGTTTGCAATCTAGCTAAACCTTCACTGGGTGACTCACCACACACTCAGCAATTGAATTAATATTACAGTCGACCAAAGTATTATTTACGGCTTCAATATATTCAGAAATAAAAAAGGCTTCTTTCGAAGCCTTTTTTTATATTTAAAATTCATCACTAGAAATGGATTTGATAAGTAAAGCGTATTATCTTTCCCAGTAAGCTTCTTCTAGACTATCTTCTCTTTCAGGAAGACCACGAGATAAACGTGGTGAGTGTTGAACTAACACTTCATAACTAGCACGGTTTGAATATTTACAAACTTGTGAGAAAGAAGAGTACGTCAAGAATGAATGTTGGTGCTTACTCGAATTTGGTACATTTTCTTTATGGTATTTATTTGCCGCCATATCATGTAATAGAGCAGACAACGCCGCATCACCAGCACCATTGGTATTTTTGATCGTTTCTGGGCCACCCATGTAAGGGGCAATATGAGAATAGATCTTAGTCGGGTTCTCACATAAATCTTTATGCGCAGGACGGCTAAATTCAAAACGGTTGAATTCTGCAATTGAACCAGGAAGTAAAGGCAGTGATGTTTCACGCTTTGCTGCATCTTCAGTGTAACCCGCCATGAATAGGCCAACAGGGCCAGCCGTACAGAGAACTAAGTCCACCCACTCTAGCGCTTTGTCTGAGGCAGCAAGCGGATCACTTTCACCGGTTAGGGCTTCTGCTTCATCTTCGTTCATTGCAACAACCGTTACGTGTTGCTCTAAGAAGTCTTTCCAAAATTCAGGATCATCTTGAATAACGAACTTTGTACCTAACGTTAAAACAACGGGCACATCATATTTTTTCGCATATTCAATAGCTTTCATTGTTGCTTCAGGCATAGGATCGCCTGGCTTACAACGAACTAAATATGCCGTTAATACTAAAGCAGAAGCACTTTTGAAAATTTTCTCTGGAATACTTTCTGGATTTAATTGGTTCATCTGACCTTCGCTGATTGCGAAAGTACGTTCACCATCTTCTGTAATTAATGCAAAGCAGCGACCAATTGCGCCATCTACCCCTTGTAAGTGGTTCAGATCCATTCTGCTTGATGTATTACATAAATAACGGTAACCATAGCTACCAATCTTAATATCTTGACTCATTACACCAAGCAGTGTTGAGCGATCATCCGCCAGTACGGAATAATTGTGTAATGTATTACCAATTGTGCCACCAGCGTACTCATTGGTAATTAGGCAATGCTCTTTTAATTCTTGATATAAAGACTCAGCGGCTTCGTCACCGATAACCAATGAATGCCCTTTACTTAAACCATACTTCTCAATAAGTTCGGAACTCACTTTTGCTTCAATATCCACCAAAGTTTGGTCAATACCGATAATATGAGTGCGTGACATTCTTTTACTACTTTGAGCTTGGCTCACTAGAGGGTCACGTGCGTGAACCGGAAAGTAATGCTTTGATTTACGTTGTCCAGGGAATTTCATAGGGCTAGTCTAAGTCAAGGGGAAATAGGTGGCGGATTCTACCGCGCTATATTTAACGCGGCAATCTTTCAAACTATAGCAAACGTTTGCCGAACTATTTTTTTATTCGCCTTCCATAAAGCTTAGATCAGGCAGCATTCCTAAATGCTCGGCATAACGCTTTTGATTAAACTCTGCACCGTTCTTCATTACATCAAACACTTCAATAGCCAATGCACATGCCATCGCCGCAATCGCCTCTTCACGAGGAGTGCCTGTCATCATTAAACGCATTAGCGTCTCTTTTACTTTTACAGGTTCGCCATCTTCAAGCTGATTTTCAATAATCTCAATCAACTCTTCTTCTTGCATAAATTCATTTTGTTCAGACATTTTTTATCTCAGGTCTTGGATTTCGAGCGACTATGCCACATATACTTCTGACATCCTAGCGACTCACCTCGCTCTCATGCAATTCTCTAACAAAGTCAGCGCACTATTTTGTGCAAATGAAACTGTGATTCCGGTCTCGGATCTGTCACGGCGTTTCTCTTTCTGTTAGAATCTGCGACCAAGTAATAGTAACGGTGTTTAGACATGTCAGATATCAGCTCTGGAAACAGCGAAAAGAAAGTAATTGTCGGTATGTCCGGCGGTGTAGATTCGTCAGTATCGGCGTATCTTCTTCAGCAACAAGGCTATCAGGTAGAAGGCCTTTTCATGAAAAACTGGGAAGAAGATGATAACGAAGAGTACTGCACGGCAGCTGAAGATCTTGCTGATGCTCAAGCGGTATGTGACAAATTAGGTATCCACCTTCACACTATCAACTTTGCTGCAGAATATTGGGACAACGTATTCGAATACTTCCTTGAAGAATACAAAGCAGGTCGTACTCCTAACCCTGATATCCTTTGTAACAAAGAAATCAAATTCAAAGCATTCTTAGAGTTTGCGGATGAAGTGCTAGACGCAGATTATATAGCGATGGGTCACTACGTTCGTCGTACTTTCCCTACTCAAGAAGAGCTAGATGCTGGCATTAAGCCAGCAATGCTACGTGGCCTAGACAGCAACAAAGACCAAAGCTATTTCCTATATACGCTTAGTTCAGATCAAGTAGCACGCAGCCTATTCCCTGTTGGTGAATTAGAGAAGCCTGAAGTGCGACGCATTGCGGAAGAACAAGACTTGATCACCGCGAAGAAGAAAGATTCAACAGGTATCTGCTTTATTGGTGAACGTAAGTTTACAGAGTTCCTTGGCAAATACCTACCAGCACAACCGGGTAACATAGAAACACCAGAAGGCCAAGTGATTGGTCAACACCAAGGCTTGATGTACCACACGCTAGGTCAGCGTAAAGGCCTACATATCGGCGGCACCAAAGGTGGTGGCGGTAATGAAGAACCATGGTTTGTTGGTGAAAAAGACCTTAAGCGTAATGTACTGATCGCAGTACAAGGCAAAGACCACCCGCTTCTGAAATCAGAAGGTTTGATCGCATCTCAGCTTCATTGGGTAAATCGCACACCAATTACTGAAGTTATGACATGCACGGTAAAAACACGTTACCGTCAAACCGATATTCCTTGTACAATCATCCCAATTGATGATGAGAACATTAAGGTTATCTTTGATGAGCCACAAATTGCTGTGACCCCAGGCCAATCAGCGGTATTCTACCAAAGCGAAGTATGTCTTGGTGGTGGTATCATCGAAAAGCGCATCTAATCAATCAAACGACAAACGATAGAAGACAACTAGGAGTTACTACGTGGCTAATACACTTTATGACCGTACTATTGCTTTCGCCGGAATTTGCCAAGCTGTGGCTTTGGTTCAACAAGTAGCGAAAGACGGCCATTGTGATAAAGATGCCTTCGAAGCTTCACTCAGTGCCATTGTAAATACCAACCCAGCGAATACCGTGGGTGTGTTTGGCCGAGAAGCTAACCTAAAGCTTGGCCTAGAGTGCTTAGTTAAAGGTATCGATAGTACTCCAGCGGGTAGCGATATCACTCGTTACATCATCAGCTTAATGGCGCTTGAGCGTAAGCTATCTTCTCGCAACGATTCTATGTCTCAGCTTGGTGATCGCATTCAAACTGCAGAACGTCAAACTGAGCACTTTGATCTATTTGACGAGCAAATGATCAGCAACCTTGCGAGCATCTACCTAGATGTAGTGAGCCCAATCGGCCCGCGCATTCAGGTTTCTGGTACGCCGGCTGTACTTCAACAGACGTCGAGCCAACATAAGGTTCGTGCGCTGCTTCTATCAGGAATTCGAAGCGCTGTTCTTTGGCGCCAGGTTGGTGGTAAACGCCGCCATCTTATCTTCGGTCGCAAGAAGATGATCGAGCAGGCTCAAATCCTACTAGCTCGAATGTAATTTATTAGCTCGCGCCTCGTCGCGAGCTTGTTTTTTATATCAACACAACTCTCACGCAAACGATTGCGCAATGTGCGTGACAATTGAGATTGTTACTGGTATAAACCTCTCAAAATTTAGAAAACTCAATTCAGGAGAACACCATGGAACTGTCAGCATTGACTGCTGTTTCACCAGTAGACGGCCGTTACGGAAGTAAGACTATTGCATTACGCAGCATCTTTAGTGAGTTTGGACTACTAAAGTACCGCTCTATCGTTGAAATTCGTTGGTTACAAAAGCTTGCAGCAACTGATGCAATCAAAGAAGTACCAGCGTTCAGTGCAGAAGCTAACCAGTTTCTTGATGAACTAGCCGCTAACTTCAGCGAAGAAGACGCTCTGCGTATCAAAGAAATTGAGCGCACGACAAACCACGACGTTAAAGCGGTTGAATACTTCTTGAAAGAGAAAGTTGCTGGCGTTCCTGAGCTTCACGCAGTTAACGAATTCATTCACTTTGCATGTACTTCTGAAGACATCAACAACACATCTCACGCGCTCATGCTTAAAGAAGCTCGTGACACAGTGATTCTTCCAGAAATCCGTAACGTAATTGATGCTATCAAAGCACTTGCGAACGAGTACCGTGATATTCCATTACTGTCTCGTACACACGGTCAGCCTGCTTCTCCTTCTACTATGGGTAAAGAGATGGCTAACGTTGCGTACCGTATGGAACGTCAATACAAGCAAATCGAAAGCGTTGAGATCCTAGCGAAAATCAACGGCGCGGTAGGTAACTACAACGCACACCTTTCTGCATACCCTGAAGTTGAATGGCACCAGTTCAGCGAAGAGTTCATCACTGAATCTCTTGGCGTAACTTGGAACCCGTACACAACTCAAATCGAACCTCACGATTACATCGCTGAGCTATTCGACGCTGTTGCTCGTTTCAACACGATCCTTCTAGACTTCGACCGTGACGTTTGGGGCTACATCGCTCTTGGTCACTTCAAGCAGAAGACTATTGCTGGCGAAATCGGTTCTTCTACAATGCCGCATAAAGTTAACCCAATTGACTTCGAAAACTCTGAAGGCAACCTTGGTCTAGCTAACGCAGTATTTAGCCACCTTGCACAAAAGCTTCCAGTTTCTCGCTGGCAACGTGACCTAACTGACTCTACGGTTCTTCGTAACCTAGGTGTTGGTGTTGGCTACGCAATCATTGCATACACTTCAACTCTGAAAGGTATTAGCAAGCTAGAAGTTAATCGTGAAGCGCTACTTGCTGAACTAGATAAGAACTGGGAAGTACTGGCTGAACCAGTACAAACAGTAATGCGTCGTTACGGTATCGAGAAGCCATACGAGAAGCTAAAAGAGCTAACTCGTGGTAAGCGTGTAGATGGCGAAGGCATGCGTGCATTCATCGACGGTCTTGAAATCCCTGCAGACGAGAAAGTTCGCCTGAAAGAGATGACACCAGCGAACTACATCGGTCAAGCAATCGAGCTAACTGACAAGCTGTAAGATTCGAATTTCGAATTTCGAATTTCGAATTACAGAATAGACTAAGGCTTCCCATGTGGAAGCCTTTTTGTTGAGCGAAACAAAGTGTACTGAGCAAGAGCTGCAATCAAAAAACACAAACCCCCCCCCCCCCCTTCTAATCACCCTACTTATATCAGTTCATGAGGTATCACCCATTAATTATCGTAGCCCTCAGTCACCAGTACCCCTCAATTACCAAACACATACCCCTCGGATACTTACTGTCTTAAACATCAAGATCAAAAAAGGCCTCCCGAGGGAAGCCTTTCAAAGGTATCTTATCGACTAGCGACGACAGAATACCTAGCGACTACATGTTACGTAGAGACGCAATACGCTTATCTAGTGGTGGATGGCTCATTAGAAGCTCTGTTAGAGACTTTTTACCGTTGATACCAAATGCCATCATAGAACCTTCTAGTTGTGGCTCGTGGCTCACCTTTAGACGCTCTAGCGCTGCAATCATCTTCTCTTTACCCACTAGGTTTGCTGCACCTGCATCAGCATGGAATTCACGATGACGGCTGTACCACATCGTAATGAAGCTTGCTAAGAAACCAAATACCAACTCCAGCACCATAGATACACCGAAGTACACCATCATATTGCTGCCACCCTCTTCTTCGCTGTCATTTGACGCAACAATGTTGGCGATGAAACGAGATAAGAAGATAACGAACGTGTTCACAACCCCCTGCATTAACGTCATGGTCACCATATCGCCGTTCGCGATGTGGCTAACTTCATGCGCTAATACCGCTTCAGCTTCATCACGCGTCATGTTGTGTAGCAAGCCTGTTGATACCGCTACCAATGAATCGTCACGCTTAGCACCTGTCGCGAATGCGTTGATGTCTGGTGAGTCGTAGATCGCCACTGTTGGCATACCAATACCAACTTGTTGAGCTTGACGGCTTACCGTCTCCATCAACCAATGTTCTGTTTCATTACGCGGACTTTCAATGACCATGCCGCCTACAGAGCGCAGCGCCATTTTCTTTGACATCATTAATGAAATGAATGAGCCGCCAAAACCAAATACCGCAGCCATCACCAATAAGCCTGAGAGACTTCCTGGTTGCATACCTGTGACTGCGTATACAATATTAAGAACAACACTTAGTACCAATACAACCGCAAGGTTGGTTGCAAGGAACAACATTACTCGCTTCATTACTTATCTCCGCATCAAAGCTATTTTTGTAAACTTATTGTTATAGATACAAGGCAGAGAGCAATATATTCCAACCTTGAAGACTTATACTTACTTATACATATAGTCTTAGATTAAGAAAACAAGGTTAAGCATTAAATTGCAACATTTGATTACGAAGCTGCATTCGGATTACTCGCATTCTATTAGACCTAAGTCGTATGGTATCGATATAACAATCCGTTTACAGTGGCTTCAGATGATTTATTGGCTTGTCCATGTACAACAAGGGAACAATCATGGTTGAAGGTACTAACACTCAAATGGCTATTGATTTACTGTGCTGTCACCTAGGGATTACTGAAGAAGAAGCAAAGAAACAGATCGGTATTCTTACGCCACAAGCAGCGCAGACCAATATAACAGAGACACAACAAGCACTAATGGGACTGACAAAAGAGCATTAATCCCAAGCTTAACTCTACACAGGCTTAAAATAGCAAAAGGGCTGCAATCGCAGCCCTTTTCTTGTTTCACGTATAACTTGAGAATTAAAGTTCAAGCAATGGCTGTACATTAATGTACTTACCAATATTCTTAGACTTCGCTTTTGGTACGTAAGGGATCTCACCTAACTTTGGCGCACCAAGCTTATCTTCAAGCATCGCAATAATATCTGCGTAGTGTTCAGTGCCTGGGTTAATGCGGTTTGCTACCCAACCGACTAGATTTAGACCATCTGCACGAATCGCTTCTGCGGTTAATAGAGCGTGGCTCAAACAACCCAGCTTAATACCTACCGTCAATACAACTGGAAGCTGCTCTTTCTTAATCCAGCTAGACAAGTATTCGTCATCTGAAACCGGTACACGCCAACCACCAGCACCTTCAACTAAAACGATGTCAGAGTTCTGCTTATGCTGTTCTAGCTTCGCTGATAATACCGCTTCATCAATCACGACACCGTCATGCTTCGAGGCGATGTGAGGCGATGATGGCAGTAGCAACGCGTACGGATTAACGTCCTCGTAAGCAATATATTGCGTCGCTGCTTCTTGAAGATGCAGCGCATCACTGTTACGTAACCCTTCAGGGGATCGTTCACATCCTGCAGCAACTGGCTTGTAGCCAATTGTTGATAAATCTTGTGCGGCCAAAGCTTGAAGAATCGCTTTTGAAACCACAGTTTTTCCCACTTCGGTATCCGTACCTGCAATGAATAATGCATCAATCATAATTGAATAACCCCTAAACAAACTTGATATGTTGCTGGTAAGAAACCTTGATGATTTTTGAACTCTCGATATTCCCGTTCAACAAGCTGCAACATACGACGACTTGTTAAACCTTGTGAGCGACCACTTATGTGATTAGCGCCGATGCCTTTAAGGTCGCGCATCAGTTCAAACGCAGTGTCGTACCAAACAGTGATGGTGGGCAAGTCTAGTTGATGAGCTGTACAGCTAGATTGCGCTAACGCAATTTTTACCTGATTGATCGTAATAAAATGGTTAACGTGTTGATGTGCGTCAATTTTGGACCATGACTTTTCCAGTTCAAACAGTGACCCATCAAGCAAAGTTGAGAAAATAACACGCCCACCAGCCGCTGTAACACGCTTCATCTCTCTCAAAGGCGACGACAAGTCGTCACACCATTGCAACGCAAGGCTAGAGAAAACGATATCAAAACACCCATCTTCAAACGGCAATTGTTCGGCATCGGCTTGTTGGTATAAAGAGACAGATGCACCACAGCGCTTCTCTGCTGTTGCTAACATTCCAACAGAAAGATCAGCGCAAACCACTTCAGCGCCTCGTTTTACAAGTTGCTCTGAGAAATAGCCAGTACCACAACCTAGATCCAGCACCTTGAAACCTGACAGATCGCTGGGTAGTTTATCCAGCAGTCTGTGGCCGACATCTCGCTGGAATTCAGCGTGTTTGTCATAGGTTGTTGCTGCTTTACCAAAGGCTTCGGCAATCGCACTCTTATCTTGGCCAACGTAATTATGCACTACTGCTTCTTGTGACATTTACTGAGCCTCTTTATTTGATTCAAAGCTTGGATGGATACCCGATTTAATGCCTGAGTCGATATTTCGCTCAATGGCTTGATGCAACGACCTGGTTAGCTGGAGAATCTGTTCATGGCTATGATTTGCCGTTAACGTGATTCGTAATCGAGCGGTTCCAACAGGAACAGTTGGCGGCCTTATTGCGGTCACCCAAACTTGGTTTTGCTTTAACTCTTCAGCAATAGATAGTGCAGATTGGGCTTCGCCGATTAAAAACGGCTTGATCGGCGTCTGAGTATCCACAAAGCCTTTCAAACCATTTACCTGCTCTGTATAGAGAGCCCCTAACTCAGTCAGCTTTTCTCGGCGCCACTCTTGCGTCTGAATCATCTGACACGCATGAGACAAAGCCACCGCTTGTGAAGGTGGCATCGCCGTCGAATACACATGATGACGCGCAAACTGCGTTAAGTAATCCCCCACTTCTGACGAACAAAGAATCGCAGCACCAGAAAGGCCAAATGCTTTACCAAAGGTCACCACCAAGATATCAGGTGAGATTTGTGCGGCGTTGCAGCTTCCTGCCCCTTTATCACCTAATACGCCAATACCGTGGGCATCATCAATCGCCAACCAACTGTCGTATTGATTAGCCAGGCTAGAGATATATTCGAGAGGCGCTTGGTCACCATCCATGCTGAATACGCCTTCAGTGACGACTAACGATTGTGGAGACCGACCTAATAACGACTCTAGATGTTGTGTATCGTTGTGCTTAAAGCGTTTCATTGTTGCAGGACAAAGCATCCCCGCTTCCATCAAAGAGGCGTGGTTAAATTTGTCTTGCAACAGAGAGTCGCCTTTTTCGAGCAGAGAAAACAACAAGGCTTGATTGGCACTGAAACCAGAACTAAAGAGAATGGCACGTTCAAAGCCCAACCATTCGCACAGCTGAGCTTCTAAGTTTCGATGAGCAGGACTAAAACCCGTGACCAATGGCGATGCCGCACTGCCAGCACCATAAAGGGAAAGCCCAGCTTGCCACGCCTCCACCAATTCAGGGTCGTTCGCCAAGCCTAGGTAATCATTACTCGAAAAATTGATGAAGCGAGAACCTTCGCAAGTAAGCAAAGGACCATTACTGCTTTCGAGTACCTTGAGTTGACGAGTTAGCCCCTGTTCGCGGCGTTGAACAAGGGCATCTTTGATACGAGATTTAAACAGTGGCATCGTAGAACATGTCATCTTTCGTTGGACGAGCAGCTACGCGCTCCACCACTTGATCTAACAGTTCGTTTTCTTGAATTTCATCAGGTTTCTGAGCCACTTGTTGGCTGTTGATACCTAACTTCTTAAACAGCTGCATATCCGTGTCTTCATCTGGGTTTGGTGTAGTCAGTAGCTTACAACCGTAGAAGATCGAGTTCGCGCCAGCCATGAAACACATCGCTTGCATCTGTTCGTTCATATTCTCGCGACCTGCAGATAGACGAACCGCAGACATTGGCATCATGATACGAGCAATCGCAATCAACTTAATGAAGTCAAAAGATTCAACATCATCGACGTTTTCCATCGGTGTGCCTTTCACTTTCACGAGCATGTTGATTGGCACACTCTCAGGGTGTACCGGAAGGTTCGCTAGCTCTACCAGCAGACCTGCACGGTCATTGGTACTTTCGCCCATACCAATAATGCCACCAGAACAGATCTTCATACCGGCATCACGTACGTGAGATAGCGTATCTAAACGATCTTGGTAAGTACGAGTGGTGATGATGCTGCCGTAAAACTCAGGAGACGTATCAAGGTTATGGTTGTAGTAATCCAAACCTGCGTCTGCTAACTCGCCAGCTTGATCTGGTGTAAGCATACCCAGTGTCATACAAGTTTCTAGGCCCATACCTTTCACACCTTTGATCATATCAGTCAGGTGAGGCATATCGCGCTCTTTCGGGTTTTTCCATGCCGCGCCCATACAGAAACGAGTCGAGCCTGCGTTCTTGGCTTTTTGCGCCGCATCCAAAACACGCTCGACTTCCATTAAGCGTTCTTTGTCGACATCCGTTCGGTAGTGAGCACTTTGAGGACAGTACTTACAGTCTTCAGGACAAGCACCGGTCTTAATCGATAGAAGCGTACTCACCTGCACGTGGTTGTGCTCTTGGTACTGTCTATGGACCACTTGAGCTTCAAACATTAAATCCATAAACGGTTTTTCAAGCAGCGCTGTTACTTCAGCAACTGTCCAGTCATGACGAACTTCCACGTGTCGATCCTTTTTTATTATTTGATGTTTCATCTCTATCAATAGAGATTGCATTTATGCTTGGCTAGTCTACCGACAAGCTTTAGACTGTCAATACATTGATAATATCAAAAGTTTACATCTGATTATCTTTTAATCACACCAGGAATGGAAGTTACTATGGATCTCGCCTTTGATCGCCAGCATATCTGGCATCCCTACACATCAACGTTAACACCTCTGACCTGCTATCCAGTCACCAACGCAGACGGTGTTTACCTAGAATTAGAAGGCGGAAAACGAATTATTGATGGTATGTCATCTTGGTGGTCAACCATCCACGGCTACAATCACCCTGAGCTAAATGCTGCAGCTCACAGCCAAATCGATAAGGTTTCACACGTTATGTTTGGTGGCATCACCCACCAACCCGCTATCGATCTATGTAAGAAGCTTTTGAATCTCGCGCCAAGTAATCTTGAGCATGTATTTTTGGCCGATTCAGGTTCAGTAGCCGTAGAAGTGAGCCTCAAGATGGCACTGCAATATTGGCACGCTAAAGGACAACCTCGCTCAAAGTTCCTAACACTAAGAGATGGTTACCACGGGGATACCTTTGCGGCGATGTCAGTGACCGACCCTGACAACTCGATGCACAGCCTCTACAAAGGCTTTTTACCGGAGCACATTTTCGCTGACTCGCCAAAAACAGGCTTTTGGGATCAATGGGACGCGAACGACATCAACAGCTTTCGAGAAAAGCTGGCAACACACCATCAAGAAGTCGCAGCCGTGATCTTAGAGCCTATCGTTCAAGGGGCTGGCGGCATGCGCATCTACCACCCTGAGTTCCTAAAACAGGTTCGCTTACTGTGTGATGAATTCAATGTATTGCTGATCTTGGATGAGATTGCGACCGGATTTGGCCGCACAGGGAAACTGTTCGCTTGTGAGCATGCCGATGTTCAACCGGACATCTTATGCGTAGGCAAGGCTTTAACTGGTGGTTATATGACATTGTCAGCAACGCTTGCGAGTAAAGAAGTTGCTGACACAGTATGTGGCGGTGAAGCGGGCTGCTTTATGCACGGACCAACCTTTATGGGCAACCCATTGGCTTGCGCAGTCGGTGCGGCAAGTTTATCCATCATCGAGCAAGGCCATTGGAAAAATCAGACTCAACAGATTGAACAGCTTTTCTCTGAGTTGCTACCACCGTTACGAGGGCATGATCTCGTCAAAAACGTTCGCTGGTTGGGCGCTATTGGCGTCGTTGAAACCCACACGCCTGTCGATATGGAAACCATTCAAGCGCACTTTGTAGAGCAAGGCGTTTGGATCCGCCCATTTGGTAAGTTGATTTATATGATGCCTCCTTTCATTAGCAAGCCTGAGCACATCGAACAACTTGTTTGCGCCATTGATAGCGCATTAAAAGATAGCCACTGCTTTACTTAACTCATGCAGGTCGCGTCTTATACGTCTACCTTTATCTTATCGCAAATAAAAAACCCAGCCGAATGGCTGGGTTACAGAATTAATAGGGCTCTAGGAGCTAACTAACCAATGTGCGTTACGCCGCCCATGTATGGCTGAAGTACTGCTGGGATAGCAATACGGCCGTCAGCTTCTTGGTTGTTCTCAAGAATAGCAACCATAGTACGACCTACAGCAAGACCAGAACCGTTTAGTGTGTGCACAAGTTCAGGTTTCTTCTCACCTTTACGACGGAAACGAGCTTGCATACGACGCGCTTGGAAATCCCACATGTTTGAACAAGAAGAAATCTCACGGTAAGTCTCTTGTGCTGGAACCCATACTTCTAAGTCGTAAGTTTTCGCAGAACCGAAGCCCATGTCGCCCGTACATAGAATCACTTTACGGTAAGGAAGTTCTAGAAGTTGAAGTACTTTCTCAGCGTGACCTGTTAGCTCTTCAAGCGCTGCCATTGAGTCTTCTGGCTTGGTGATTTGTACTAATTCAACTTTGTCGAATTGGTGCATACGGATAAGGCCACGAGTGTCACGACCGTAAGAACCCGCTTCAGAACGGAAACATGGTGTGTGAGCTGTCATCTTAAGTGGCAGTTCAGCTTCGTCAGTAATCGTGTCACGAACCATGTTCGTTACCGGTACTTCCGCAGTAGGGATAAGCGATAGAGTCTTAAGAGGAACATCACTCACTTGTTCAGTCAGCGGACTTGTGTGGAATAAGTCTTCGCCGAACTTAGGAAGTTGGCCAGTACCGTATAGGCTATCGTGGTTCACTAGGTACGGTACGTACATTTCTGTGTAGCCGTGCTCGTCAGTGTGAAGATCCAGCATGAACTGGGCAATCGCACGGTGTAGACGTGCAAATTTGCCTTTCATCACGATGAAACGAGAACCTGAGATTTTAACTGCGCTAGCAAAATCAAGACCGCCAGACATTTCGCCTAGATCTACGTGATCTTTCACTTCGAAATCGTAAGTCTTAGGTTGACCCCAACGAGAAACTTCTACGTTGCCATCTTCGTCTTTACCATCTGGCACTTCTGCGTCAGGAAGGTTAGGAATAGACATGGTGATCGTTTCTAGCTCAGATTGAAGGTCAGCCAATGCGACTTTAGCTTGGTCTAGCTCTGCGCCTAAGTTGCCTACTTCTGCAAGGATACGCTCAGCTTCTTCATGGTCGCCTTTTGCTTTCGCTTGACCAATGGACTTCGATCGAGAGTTACGTAACGCTTGTAGCTCTTCAGTTTTCATCTGAAGGGACTTACGTTTTTCTTCAAGTTCACGAATTGTCTCTACATCAAGGGTGAAGCCTCGACGTGCTAATTTTGCCGCTGTTTCATCCAGCTCAGCTCGAAGTAATTTAGAATCCAGCATTGCTAATCCTATGCTTTAGTTATTTGAATATTCAGTAGTTTGCTACTGAATCACTGCTAAACCCCTAAAACTGGTGCTATTTCGACCAATTTATAACGATTTAATTGAAATTTTATGACTAGCTAACGATATCCAAAAAAGACTACTTTTCATAGCGTTTTTGTGGGCTTTTTGCGTCCAAATCCGCCAGATAATCTAGCTTCTCGCCAATTTTGGTCTCTAAGCCTCGTTTTGTTGGGAAATAGTATTGCTTCTCTCCGATTTCAGGAGGCAAATACTTTTCGCCAGCGGCGTAGGCTCCCGGTTCGTCATGAGCATAACGATATTCTTGCCCATAGCCCATGTCCTTCATTAAAGTTGTCGGTGCATTTCGTAAATGATGAGGCACTTCATATTCAGGAAGGTTGTGCGCATCGGTTAACGCTTGTTTCCAAGCTGTGTAAACGGCGTTACTCTTTGGTGCACACGCTAAATAGACAACCGCTTGAGCAATCGCACGTTCCCCTTCCGCAGGACCAATGCGAGTAAAGCAGTCCCAAGCTGACATCGCTACCTGCATGGCACGAGGGTCAGCGTTACCGATATCTTCAGAAGCAATCGCCAGCAAACGTCTTACGATATACAAAGGGTCACAACCTGCCGCAATCATTCGTGCCGACCAATACAAGGCCGCATCAGGGTTGGAACCGCGAATTGACTTATGAACCGCAGATATTAGGTCGTACCAAATATCGCCCTTATTATCGAAACGAGCGACTTTCTCACCAGCCACTTCAGCCAATAACTGCAAGGTTATCGCTTTCTCGCCTTTATCGTTGTCTTCTGCCATGTCATACAGCAGCTCAAGATAATTGAGCGACATACGTGCGTCACCGTTGACCAGTTCAGCAAGGCGATCTAAGACGTTATCGGCAAAATTGGCAGACACATCACCCAACCCACGCTGTTTATCTTCGATAGCTTGGCGAATAACGAGGGAGATATCCTCAGTATTGAGAGAAGTCAGTTTGTAGACTCGCGCACGCGACAACAAAGCGTTGTTCAGCTCAAAGGATGGATTTTCTGTTGTCGCACCAATAAAGGTCACGGTGCCATCTTCGATATGAGGCAGAAAAGCATCTTGCTGACTTTTGTTAAAGCGATGGACTTCGTCCACAAACAGGATGGTTCTGCGCCCTGCTTGCTTGTTCTCACGCGCTTTTTCAATCGCAATACGAATATCTTTTACGCCCGACGTTACCGCTGATACGCGTTCAACCTCTGCGCTCGCATAGTTCGCAGCCACTTCGGCTAACGTCGTTTTACCGGTGCCCGGAGGCCCCCACAAAATCATCGAGTGTATATGGCCGGCTTCCAATGCTCTGCGAAGTGGTTTACCTGGGCCTAATATATGCTGCTGGCCGATGTACTGTTCGACAGTTTCCGGTCTCATACGAGCAGCAAGGGGACGAAAATCTTCGTCCCCCGCAAAATCTAAGCTGTAATTACTCAATTGCAATCTCTTGATTCGTTGATGGCATTAATGCCTATCGACGTACTACCAAACGATCTGCTTTTTAGATCAGTTTCTTTGGTCGTCGACCTCGACACCTTGCGGCGCCACAAAAGTAAAGCGGTCTGCTGCTGGCTTACCCAAGTCAACATTGCTAAAGGTAAACTCACCTTTTTGACCGTCTTGTTCAATCACATTAAAGCCCTGAACAATGCCCTTCTGGGTGATATTAATCTGGAAATCACCCTGATTAGAATCCACAGCCGTTGGCGTTAGCGTAAATTGATTACCGGTTTGCACGACGCTGTAGTTATCCCAATCACTCTCTTGGTTGCGTGTCAGCAGTACAAAGGGCGTTTGTGAGGTTGCTTGTTCTTGCCAGTAAATGCTCACTTGCTCAATGAACGGGCTGTAATACCACAAGCTTTGACCATCAGATACCAGCAGGTTTTCATCAGGGAAAGTGGTTTCCCAACGGAATAAACTAGGGCGTGCAATCTCTACCGTACCCTCACCTTCCATAACCACGTCACCATCAGGGCTAGTGACGACTTGTTTAAAGTCAGCACTAAAGCCAGCGTTCAATGCCAAGCGGCTACTCAACTCTTCTTTCGGAGAAGCAAACACTGAGAAGCTCATAAATAAAAGTGCGAATACTTTTTTCATCAATAATCCTGTTAAAACATAAGTCTGTCATATTTTCGATTTGACCGACTTAATGGGTATGAGTTCCTAGTGGAACTAATTTTTTGGTGGTGCTGGCGCTAAGACCTCTCGATTACCATTATGACCTGGAGCACTTACAATACCTTGTGCTTCAAGTTGCTCGACAATACGTGCGGCACGGTTATAGCCGATCTTGAATCGACGCTGAACACCCGAAACGGAACCTCGACGTGAATGAACCACGTGCTCGACAACTTGATCAAACAAAGGGTCAACTTCTTCATCGCCTTCCATTTTTTCACCCGGTAATAGTGCTTCTGGGGTTTGGTCGCCGTTAGTAATCTCTTCAATATAATTCGGCTTGCCACGTGCTTTCCAGTTATTCACAACCGCATGCACATCATCATCTGATGCAAAGGCACCATGTACACGAATGGTATGACTAGAACCTGGTGGTAAGTAAAGCATATCACCCATACCAAGTAGCGACTCCGCACCACCTTGGTCAAGAATGGTTCTAGAATCCGTTTTAGTCGATACGGTAAAAGCAACACGTGTTGGTATATTGGCTTTGATAAGACCTGTAATTACGTCTACAGATGGACGTTGAGTTGCAAGAATCAAATGGACACCGGCTGCTCGCGCTTTTTGTGCCAAACGAGCAATCAGCTCTTCTACTTTCTTGCCCACGACCATGATTAGATCAGCAAATTCATCAACGATCACCACAATGTAGGGCAGCTTTTCAAGCAATGGTGCTTCAGGGTCCATGCTGTCCCCCGGCTTCCATAATGGATCATGAATTGGGTGACCCGCATCAGCAGCCATCTTAAGCTTATCGTTGTAGCCTTTAATGTTACGAACACCAAGCGCCGACATAAGCTTGTAGCGACGTTCCATTTCGCCGACACACCAACGAAGGGCGTTAGACGCATCTTTCATGTCAGTCACAACTTCAGACAATAGATGTGGAATACCTTCATATATAGACAATTCCAACATTTTTGGGTCAATCATGATGAAACGAACGTCTTCAGGTGATGCCTTGTAAAGCATACTCAAGATCATCACGTTCACACCTACAGACTTACCAGAACCAGTAGTACCCGCAACAAGAACGTGTGGCATTTTCGATAGGTCAGCAATCACCGCTTCACCTGCGATATCTTGCCCGAGGACTACGGTCGTTGGTGATTTCGCTTCTTGGAACTGAGTACTGCTCACCACATCTGAGAAGAATACCGTTTGACGACTCATGTTCGGTAATTCCAAGCCTACATAAGGCTTACCCGGAATAACCTCCACGACACGTACTGCCAATGCAGACAGCGAACGTGCTAAGTCCATTGAAAGTCCTGAGATACGGCTTACTTTCACACCGGGAGCCAAGTCTAGCTCAAATCGAGTAATCACTGGACCAGGGAAAATATCAACTACATCAGCTTTGATCTTGTAGTCCGCTAGTTTCGATTCAACCAGACGAGCAATCGCTTCTAGAGCGTCGCGGTCGATAAAGGTTTCACGTTTTTCAGGGTGGAACAACAATTCAAGTGTTGGCAACGGCTCTGCTGGCTTTGGCAAGTTCACATCTTGCTGAACTAAAAACGGATTTTGGGCCGCTGCCATATTAGCCTGTGCTTTAGACACTTTGCTTTGAAACGCAGCAACATCTTGGTCTTCATGTAAAGGCTCTTCTTCTGTCACTTCTTCCCAAGGAAGATCAACGATAGGATCTTGCCTTTGCTCTATTGAACTCGTAAGTTCAGACTGCTCTTGTCCATTAGACAAAGACTCAGATTGTTCTGTGTTTTCGTCTTCTGCTCGTTCAACATCAAACTTTGAATTCTGTTCAAAGAACGGATTTTCAGTCATATCAATAGGTGGCTCTTGCGCTGAAAACGCTTGTGACATTTCTCTTTTCTCATCCGCTGATGTCGCATTATCGACGTCAATATCACTAGCAGCACTAACTTGTGACTGATCACTCTGCGCATATTCTTGGTATGAGATTTGAGATTCGAGTGCATCCACCTGATCATGTTCAGCAAGATCATCTTCATACATAGCGGCACTTTCTAACTGTTCTATAGTCGCATTCAACTGTTTTGAACGCTCTACGCCCTCTTCCAATAACTCATTTGTATCTTGATAGACGGGGGGAACAAGGGGCTGCTCTACAGGGACTCTCTCATTGTGAGCTGATGTTTTTTGTTCATTTGAGGAGGCAACCGTCTTATTAGGAGCCTCTACAGGCATGTGGATATTGTAATGGCGCCTCGGCGATGCAGTATCGTCTAACGTGCTTGTAGCAGTCTCTGAAGGCTCAGTTGTCGCAGGGAAACTCATTGCAGGATCAAAAGCGGTTTGATCTGCGTCTTTCGCGTCTTCAGTAAAAGATATATCCCGGTAAGTAGGCTCTTGATGACGCATTTCAAACCGATCTCGGTCTGCCGACTCCTTCAACTCAGGTTCTAGCAGTTCTTGATCTTGTCCGCGTGCTCGATTGACTGCAGACGTAAAAAGTTTGAGCGCGCCTTCGCCTAGCCATTCAACAATACTTAGCCAAGAAATACCCGTTAATAGAGTAAAGCCAGCCCCCCATAAGAACAGGAGAACAAGTGTGCTACCAAGAATATTCAGAGTTGGAAGTGCAAGGCTACTTAGTACATCACCAACCACACCACCTGATGAAAAATACCAAATGTCGTCAAAATTGATATCCGCTAGACCACAACTAGTAAGAATCAGCACAGTGAGCCCAAGTAAGCGAGATCCCCATAACATGAAGTCTATCTGTTCATCTTCATTACGTTTTCGGAACAGCACCCATGCAGTAACCGTTACCAATATAGGTATCGGGTAGGCCAGAGAGCCAAATATAAAGAAAAGTGTATCCGCCAACCATGCACCTAGATAGCCACCCGCATTTTGAATGTCACCACCCCATGCCGTTTGTGACCATGATGGGTCTGCAGGACTAAAAGTTAATAACGCCACGGCAAGTAGAATAGAGAAAAGAACACCCAGTATGAGGCTGCACTCTTTTAGACGTTGAGAACCACTTAAACGAGGAGACTGAGGCTCTTCACTCGTTTTAATGATTGTTTCTACTTTATTACTGCTCTGCTTGAACATAAACCAACTTAATAATTGAACGAGATAAAAACACAGCGAGCGGACCAAGCCGCTCGTTTCAATGAAACTACTGTTGATTTAACCATATCAAACCAAAAAACCCAATTCCAGAAAGCAAGAAAGCGGAACAAAAGTCCGCTTTCTTTCATTTCATCAATTATGATTAACGAGTCTTAATCACAAGTTGATTAGTTTGTTTCACTTCTTCCATTACCACGTAAGTTCTAGTGTCGTTTACGCCTGGTAGACGCAGTAACGTATCACCTAATAACTTACGGTAAGCACCCATATCGGATACTCGAGTTTTTAGAAGGTAGTCAAAATCACCCGACACTAAATGACACTCTTGGATATCATCAAGTTTCTGAACAGCGGTGTTGAATTGCTCGAACACATCTGGAGCACCACGGTTCAACGTAATTTCAACAAACACTAAAAGTGAAGCATCGAGGTACTGTGGGTTCAGCAACGCTGTGTACCCATTAATGTAACCTTGACGTTCTAAACGGCGAACTCGCTCAAGACATGGAGTTGGAGAAAGTCCTACTCTTTTCGAGAGTTCAACGTTTGAGATACGACCGTCTTTTTGCAACTCATTAAGAATGTTGCGGTCAATACGATCTAGTTCCTTGGACGGCTTCTTATAATTGTCTGCCATTTTTTATTCCACCTTATTACTTCCTTGCAAAAAAATATACTACAACTTTTTAATATTCAGTATCAAATTTTATTTAAACCCATCTATACTAGCTATTAATTCGACAGAATTACCCTACACATAGATAAAACAACCAAAATAAAATAAGGAATCAGGATGATCATTGGCGTACCTAAGGAAATCAAAAACCACGAATACCGCGTTGGTATGACCCCAGCTAGCGTGAGAGAACTCATTTCACACGGCCACCAAGTTTTTGTAGAAACCAATGCCGGTAATGGTATCGGTTTTTCAGACGATGATTACATCGCTGTAGGCGCATCCATTCTTCCTACTGCTGCTGACGTTTTCGCGAAAGCAGAGATGATTATAAAGGTTAAAGAACCTCAAGCTGTCGAGCGAGCTATGCTTCGCGAGGGGCAAATATTATTTACCTATTTACACCTTGCACCAGATTTTCCACAAACTGAAGAGCTTATCAAGAGCAAAGCTGTCTGTGTAGCCTATGAGACTGTAACAGATAATATGGGTCGCTTGCCACTATTAGCACCAATGTCTGAAGTTGCTGGTCGCATGTCTATTCAAGCGGGTGCACAAACATTAGAGAAATCTAATGGTGGTTGTGGCCTTCTTCTTGGTGGCGTTCCGGGTGTTGAGCCCGCGAAAGTTGTTGTTGTTGGCGGTGGTGTTGTTGGTGCTAACGCAGCACGTATGGCTGTTGGCCTTCGCGCTGATGTTACAATCCTTGACCGTAACCTAGATACACTTCGTCGCCTGGATGAAGAATTTCAAGGCCGCGCAAAAGTGGTTTATTCTACTGAAGACGCTATCGAGAAGCATGTTCTAGAAGCTGACCTAGTGATTGGTGCTGTACTGATCCCAGGCGCAGCGGCCCCTAAACTGGTTACTAAAGAGCATATCGCTAAGATGAAGCCAGGTTCAGCAGTTGTTGACGTTGCAATAGACCAAGGTGGTTGTTTCGAGACTTCTCACGCAACCACTCACGCAGACCCAACTTACATCGTTGATGACGTAGTTCACTACTGTGTTGCAAACATGCCTGGTGCCGTTGCTCGTACTTCTACTTCCGCGCTAAACAATGCAACACTTCCTTACATTGTTAAACTAGCAAACAAAGGCTACCGCGAAGCACTTCTGTCTGATGAAGGTTTCTTAGAAGGACTAAACGTCATTCACGGTAAAGTGACTTGTAAAGAAGTTGCGGAGAGCTTTGACCTAGAATACGTAGACCCAGCAGAAGCTATCGCAATGTTTAACTAATGATGCAGTGACTAACTGAGCGTAAATTTTCTCGTTGAAGAGTTCAGTTAATCCACATATTAAAAGCCAGTCCGACATTTCTCGAACTGGCTTTTTTGTATCTGTAACACTATTTTTCAACAGCGATGATAAACGCCCTGTCTGAAACTCGTGTGATTTATCGGTCGCTCTTAACACCATGAATCAACAAGTTTCGAGGCGTGACACTGCGTTCGCAAAACTCTTCGAGAGTTACTTCATAGCCTTGCTCTTGCAAGTAAATAGCTCGATCCAAAGCTAACCATACCTCCAATGGTCGCCTAAAAACTTGTTGAACTAAGCTCAGTTTCTCCATTTCCCAGAAAAGCGTCTCGCCTTGAACCAGATACGATTCAAAGTCGATACCTGAACAAAGTGAGATATTTTTCACTTCGGCCGCCCATAGGCAAAATGACTCAAACCCCTCGGATAACTCTGATTTTTTAATACTCGGTACCGGAATGTATTCATTGATACTACGTTCAGCCTTGAGCAGTTGGCTAAAACCCAAACGATAACTCATCTCTAACTGACGGTGCCTCTTTACCCTTTCTCCACCTGTAACGGTTTCTTGAAGTGGGATTCGTAAATCACTCTTGCTCAATGTCAAATCAGAACTTTTCGCAACCGACGACATCGCTTGGTAGTTTTCATTACGAATAAGATGGTAGCAACAAGGGGAGATAGTGACGGCTGGTAGCCCATGTGACACAGATTTTTTCACTAACTCAACATGCAGGTCGCCACAGGCATGCAGTGCTACAGCGTGTTGGTCTGTATTAAAGACATCATCTGCACTTTCAGAAAGCGCATCACCTTGAACAAAGGTCATGTCTAGGCGTTGTGCATCTGCAATCTTTTGTCCGCTTTCACACAGCGATTGCTGCCACTCGAAACTGGTGACTTTTTGCTTCGATTGTTGAGATAAGATTCGACCGAGAAAACCCTTTCCAGAACACCACTCCAACCATTCTTTGCCATGATGGTGTTCAAGCAAAGCTTCCCCCATCGAAACAATCTGTTGTAGCTTTCTTCCCGGAATGCCATCTTCGGAACCTCGTGGAAGCGTTAGCCCTTTATGTGCTGTGAAAGTGAACTGAATATTTTGATTCGCTTCCTCTAATTCGGGAAGAAAACCAATAAGCTCTTCAACCAAAGCTTGAGGCTGCTCTTTAAGAATCTGAATATTCTCGATACTCAAGCTATTCAGCCAATCAACAAGCGGCCGATTCACATCAACCCAAGGTCGTTGCTGGGTTTGGCATAGGTGGAAGGGTTCTGAACGCCAGTAAACTTGGTGCTCTAACAAGAATGAGTCGAGTATTTTAAATCGTGAATGCATGCTTCCCCCTATGGTGCGAGGATTGTAGGGGTAAGAAACAGAAATGGAAAGGGTCGATATAAAAGAGAACAGCAAAGAAAGATCGAAATCAGAAAGAAAAACGGCCTGTATCTACAGGCCGAATAAGAATCTAGATTTGCACCATGAGATTAACGAACAGGTAGCTCGATATCTTTAAACATCTCTTCAATCTCTTCATTCGATTTCAAAGAAATTGCCTGCTCTACCACAGGGCGAGTTAAGTGCGGTGCAAAACGCTCCATGAAATCAAACATGTAAGAACGCAGAAAGGTACCTTTTCTAAAGCCGATGCTTGTGGTGCTTGCACCAAACAGATGGCTGGCATCAATGGCAACCAAATCAGTATCTTGTTCTTGGTCGATGGCCATACTTGCAATAACACCAACACCAATCCCCATTCGAACATAAGTCTTAATCACATCAGCATCAGTGGCTGTAAATACCACTCGAGGTGTTAAGCCAACTTTATTGAATGCTGTATCAAGCTCAGAACGACCAGTAAAACCAAATACATAGGTAACCAGAGAGTAAGCAGCAAGATCTTCGATAGTGATATTTCGTTTTTTCGCCAGAGGATGATCTTTAGTAACAACTATTGAACGGTTCCAATGGTAACAAGGCAGCATAATCGCATCTTGGTAAAGATGAAGCGCTTCCGTTGCAATTGCAAAATTAGCCGTCCCCTTAGCAACCGCTTCCGACATTTGGCTAGGCGTACCTTGGTGCATGTGAAGTGATACTTTTGGGTAACGCGCTGTGAAGCCCTTAATTACATCAGGCAGAGCATAACGAGCTTGAGTATGTGTTGTTGAAATATTCAATGTCCCCATCTCAGGATGAGTGTGTTCACCTGCAACGGATTTAATACTTTCAACACGGGCTAAGATCTCTTGAGAGATACGAATAATATCTTCACCAGCTTGGGTAACCTGCGTTAAATGTTTACCGCTACGTTCAAAGATCTGAATCCCTAACTCATCTTCCAATAATCTAACTTGTTTACTAATACCCGGTTGAGATGTGTACAAACTCTCTGCTGTCGCAGAAACATTTAGGTTATGGTTTACAACCTCAACAATGTACTTCAGTTGCTGTAACTTCATATTTAACCCCGTAATCCTTTACTCATTTCTGTGATAACTTATTTGTAAAGGGAGCGTTATAGTCTCGTGTAATATAATTAATAGTTATAACGCCTCAAGCCCTAAAATGACAGAAATATTGAGTTTTTATAGGTTAAAAAACAATAATACCAATAACGCTTTGCAACCTACTCCTCATTCTCATACATTAGTTAGTAAGTTTTGATTGCCGATTACGCTCAACAAGAGATAATGATAAATTGCAATTTACGAGTGCCGATACGCCATGGAATCGTGTATCCTTTCTAGTTAGCTATAAAAAACAACAAGCAGACACAAATATATGAATATTGGTTTAATCATTGCCTTAGTAGCCGTTCTTTTGGTGTTAGTTTTAGGCTACAACATCATGCTTCAATATAAAGTTAAGGTAGAAACAGCAAAGAAGCAGGAAGCTTCTCGTTATCTAACCATTATTGACGGAACAGAAGAGTTGATTGGCAATGCTCATCACATGCCTTTTAGCCAAGATCTTCTTGTATGCTTAAATAATCGAATTCTTGATGCGTTGGAAAACATGTATCAACTCGACCCAAAAAATAAGCAACTTGCTCAACGCATCGAAAGCATAAAACAACAAATCACTCAGCTCAAAGAGAACTATCAAGGTGGCGAGAGCACTACTTTTCGAGTTCCAAGCAGTGACAAGCAGGCGATCATGATGCTTAAATTAGTTAAGCGCCTTCGTGATACGGTGCGTAACGAGCACAATAAAGGCCGCTTCGAGACTCAGGCTTATGTAGTAGAAAACGCCCGTCTAGAAACGATTCAAATTCGAATCAACATCGAGAACGTTATTAAACGTGCAAATGACTCTATCTCTCGTGGACAACCAGGAACGGCAATACAGTTACTACGTAAAGGTATAGATGCACTAGCGACCAAAAACGATTCATATTCTAATCAAGCAAAAGAAAAGCTTCAGCAGATGCTGAACGACCTTGATCAGAAGCGCCTAGATAAAAGCGCACAAGATTTACAACAAATAGAATCTAAAGAGCGTGATGACGATATGGATGCCCTCTTCGGTCAGAAGAAAAAGTGGTAAGAGTTTAACTAAAATGCTTAAAGGCCACTTTATTTCTAGTAAATAGATGGCCTTTTTTGTGCCTATCGAATTTCTTTTCCCCGTATAGGGAGATCTCTTCAGCTGTGATAGGATCGCGTATTATCAACAAACTTTACTAGACCATGTATCAAGAATTATTAGCTCCAATTCACTCTTTTCTTAAAGCTGAAACACCAGATTCATGGATCGATGAAGCCAAGAAGCCTGAAAATCTTCATATCATTTTACGCGATCACATGCTTTGTGAACTAAAAGCAGCACAAAGTGCTTTGTTCCTTATCCGTAAATACGCTGTTGATAAAGAAAGTGCAAAGCAACTGAATGAATGGATCTTGCCATACGAGCAATTTGCTTACCGTCGTATCGGAAACTTAGAGTCTCTACATGGTAAAAGCAACGTATCAAAACAAATCACAGCGAAAGATGGCTGCAATTATGGTGCAGACCTGATCGATAAAATGGTATTACTGATCAAAGAAGAGCTGCATCATTTCTACCAAGTTATGGAATTGATGGTAAAGAAAGGCTTCACTTACCAACCGATTGAAGCGGGTCGTTACGCTAAGGGCTTGATCAAACAGGTTAAGACTTATGAGCCTGATGCTCTGGTTGACAAGCTTATCATCGGCGCGTTTATTGAAGCTCGCTCTTGTGAACGATTCGCTAAATTGGCTCCTTTCTTGGAAGAAGACATGGAGAAGTTTTACGTGTCTCTACTTCGTTCAGAAGCCCGCCACTACCAAGACTACCTTGAGCTAGCAGAGCAGATCGCAGGCAAAGATATCTCCGAGCGTATTGCTCACTTCGCGCAAGTAGAAGCTAACCTTATTACTTCAGAAGACAGTGACTTTAAGTTTCATAGTGGTGCGCCGATATAAGTTAAGCCAAGCCAATCTAACCCAAACGAATTCTGCTTCTCGAAGACAAACAAGAAGGCCAGCAATCGCTGGTCTTCTTTATTCGTATCGCTAGCTATAAGAGAAACTTAAGCTAGGGTACCGTTAATCTCAGCAAGAACCGCTGCAGGGTCTGCAGCTTGAGTAATTGGGCGGCCGATAACAAGATAGTCAGAACCTGATTCAATCGCCTTCGAAGGTGTCATGATACGCTTCTGGTCCCCAATATCGGCACCTACAGGACGAATACCAGGAGTCACTAGCTTAAACTCCTGACCAAGAGCACCTTTCAGCAAAGAAGCCTCTTGTGCTGAACATACAACACCGTCTAGGCCAGAGTTTTTAGTAAGAGAAGCCAATCGCATTACTTGCTGTTGTGGTTCTAGGTCTAAACCGATACCCGCTAGATCAGACTGCTCCATGCTGGTTAGTACCGTCACACCGATTAACAACGGACGATCTTTACCATATGGTTCTAAAATTTCACGCGAAGCCGTCATCATACGCTCACCGCCACTTGCGTGTACATTCACCATCCAAACGCCTAATTCAGCGGCAGCACGCACTGCTTTTGAACATGTGTTAGGGATGTCGTGGAATTTGAGGTCTAAGAATACTGAGAAACCACGCTTATGTAATTCACGAACAAACTCAGGGCCAAACAAGGTAAACATCTCTTTGCCGACTTTTAAGCGGCAAGATGCTGGGTCAATACGATCAACAAAGGTTAACGCATCCGCTTGGTTGTCATAATCCAAGGCTACAATGATTTTTTGGTCGTTCATTTCATCTCCTAACGCAGTTAACTTTCTACAAAATATTTACTCACCTACACATAGCGGGTAATAAATAACAGTCATAAAAATGCAGCCCGAAAGCTGCAATTAAAAATTTGGTCTTAAAATGACCACAAATCTATTCACCATCAAGTCCACGAATAGGCTTGATCGTCCCCCACCCTTTACATGAAGGGCAGTGCCAGTACATTGAGTGCGTTGAGAAGCCACACTGATGGCAACGATAATGCGGCTTAAGCTTCAATTGTTCACCCACCATAGACTGTAGAGTAGTTAAGCTTTCTTTCGCTCGGCCTTCTTCTGCTTCTGCTAGGTGGTAATCGATTAATCGATAAAAACCTTTCATTGTTGGGTTTTTGACAAGTTGCTTAGTCAGTAGTTCTTGGGCTGACCCAACATCTTCATGGTGAGCAACCAACTGAGCAAGCATCAGTTCAGCGGATACTCCAGCTTTCTTCTGAATACAAGCTTTAAGGAACTCGACCAATTGAGCTTCCCGTCCAAGCTTGTGGTAACACTCTGCAAGGGTTGGCAATACCTCACTAATAAAGTCGATATCTTGCTCGAGAACCGACTCCAGACAAGTAATTGTCTTTTGATAATCTTCGTTTGCTAAATGGAATTTACCTAAAGCAATGCTAGCACGAACACATTTAGGATCTTCAGATAGAGCCTTCTTAAAGTGTTGAAGTACCTTAGCGCGATTACCATCAGCTTGTTCTTGCATAGCAAGCTCACACCAAAAATGCGCAACGGTCGCACGCATCTTCATTTTCTTCTTACCGAGTTTCACTAAGATATTTCCGTAATGGATAGCTTTGTGCCATTCTCGTGTTTGCTGATAAATAGCAACCAATTGCTGTAGAGCACCCTCTTTATGATCGGGTTCTTCGACAAGCTGTTCAAAGATCTTCTCGGCGCGGTCGAGAAAACCAGAGACCATATAGTCTTTAGCTAACTGTTGTAGTGCGAGGTTTTTCTGATCGAGAGTAAGCCCCGAACGAGAGATAAGATTTTGGTGAATACGAATAGCACGATCAACTTCCCCCCTTGAACGGAACAAATTGCCCAAGGCCAAGTGCGTATCGATGGTTTCATTGTCTACTTGAAGTAGCTCGATAAAGTGATCTACTGCTTTGTCAGATTGGTCCGACAACAGTAGATTCAAACCCGTCACATACTGACGGGAGATCTGGTGTGATTGTTTCTGTTTTTCTTGCTGAGCATTACGATTACCCATATACCAACCATAAGCAGCGGCAATTGGTAAAAGTAAGAACAGTAACTCTAACATCAAATATAGCCTTAAGCTTTAGTGGCAGCAGCTACCTGCTTTGATTGCTTATTAAGCTGTTTTTTCAAGCGATGAATTTTCAGCTGAGATCGCATGTGCATATTACCAAAGACTAACCAAGCAAGGCCAAAGCCTGAAACGAAGACCACACCTAATAAGCTGGATAAGTGGAAGTCACCTTGTGCTAGCAGATAATTGAAGTTCACAGTGGTTTGGTTCTGAGAGCCTAAAGCCAGTGCAATTAGGAAAAGTGCGATAACGGCGACTATTTTTATAATTTTCATAGTTCATCACTCATTGGTTGGTTAGCTGTACGATTATGCAGGAAAATTGCTAATCAGACCACCATATTATGGTCATAAAAAAGCGGCATACATTGTAGTATGCCGCTTTTCTTAATTCCGATAAATGGACTACAATCCTGAATTTACTCTTTCACGTAGCTCTTTACCCGGTTTAAAGTGAGGAACGTATTTACCTTCCAATTCTACCTTGTCGCCAGTCTTTGGATTACGTCCAACACGAGGTTCACGGTAGTGAAGAGAAAAGCTACCAAAACCGCGAATTTCGATTCGATCACCACTTTCTAATGTTGAAGCCATATGCTCTAAAATGTCTTTTACAGCGTCTTCAATTTCTTTAGCAGAAAGGTGCGTTTGCTCAGCGCACAGTCTTTCAATCAATTCAGACTTAGTCATAGTTACCCTCGTTGGTTTTCTTTTTAGAAATTATAGACCTATCGGAAAAATAAGCAAAAAAAAAGGAGCCTTACGGCTCCTTTCTTAGCTATATAGCTATAATTCTCTTAATGAGAAGCTATTATTCGCCTTTAGCAGCTTTGAATGCGTCTGCCATTGCGTTACCGAACGCGCCTTCATCAGACTTGTTCAGTGAAGCCATTGCTTCTTGCTCATCAGCTTCATCTTTAGCTTTGATAGATAGGTTGATTACGCGGTTCTTACGGTCTACACCAGTGAACTTCGCTTCAACGCTATCCCCAACGCTTAGGATTAGAGATGCATCTTCGATACGGTCACGAGAAACTTCAGAAGCACGTAGGTAGCCTTCAACGCCTTCGATTAGCTCGATAGTAGCGCCTTTAGCGTCAACTGCAGTTACAGTACCGTTTACAAGAACACCTTTCTTGTTGTCAGCAACGTATGCGTTGAACGGGTCGTTTTCCATTTGCTTAACGCCAAGAGAAATACGCTCACGCTCTGCATCTACTGCTAGAACAACAGCAGAGATTTCGTCGCCTTTCTTGTATTCACGTACAGCTTCTTCGCCTGCAGCGTTCCAAGAAATATCAGATAGGTGTACTAGACCGTCGATACCGCCTTCTAGACCGATGAAGATACCAAAGTCAGTGATAGACTTGATCTTACCAGTAACTTTGTCGCCCTTAGCTTGCATTTCTGCAAATGACTGCCATGGGTTAGCTTTACACTGTTTCAGACCTAGAGAGATACGACGACGTTCTTCGTCGATATCAAGAACCATAACCTCAACTTCGTCGCCAACATTAACAACTTTAGAAGGGTGGATGTTCTTGTTAGTCCAATCCATTTCAGAAACGTGTACTAGACCTTCAACGCCTTCTTCGATTTCAACGAAGCAGCCGTAGTCAGTTAGGTTTGTAACACGACCAGAAAGCTTGTGACCTTCTGGGTAACGCTTAGCGATTGCTACCCATGGATCTTCGCCTAGTTGCTTAAGACCTAGAGAAACACGAGTGCGCTCACGATCGAACTTAAGAACTTTAACTAGGATTTCGTCACCAACGTTAACGATCTCTGATGGGTGCTTAACACGCTTCCAAGCCATATCTGTGATATGTAGAAGACCGTCAACACCGCCAAGATCAACGAATGCACCGTAGTCAGTAAGGTTCTTAACGATACCTTTAACTTCAGTACCTTCTTGTAGAGTTTCAAGAAGTTCGTCACGCTCAACACTGTTTTCAGATTCGATAACAGCACGACGAGAAACAACAACGTTGTTACGCTTCTGGTCTAGCTTGATTACTTTGAACTCTAGCTCTTTGTTTTCTAGGTGAGCAGTGTCACGGATAGGACGTACGTCTACTAGAGAACCTGGAAGGAAAGCACGGATACCGTTAAGTTCAACAGTGAAACCGCCTTTAACTTTACCGTTGATGATACCAACAACAGTTTCAGCTTCTTCGCAAGCTTTCTCAAGTACGATCCAAGCTTCGTGGCGCTTAGCTTTCTCACGAGAAAGTTGAGTCTCACCGAAACCATCTTCAACAGCGTCTAGAGCTACGTCTACTTCAGCACCAACTTCAACTTCAAGTTCGCCAGCAGCATTCTTGAATTGTTCAGCAGGGATAGCAGATTCAGACTTAAGACCAGCATCTACAAGAACGAAACCGTTCTCGATAGCTACTACAGTACCTTTAACGATGCTGCCTTGTTGGAATTCAGTTTCAGATAGAAACTCTTCAAAGAGTTGAGCAAAAGATTCAGTCATTATTTAATCTTCAATAATTAAACGTCCATGGGTATCCTACCGCATGGGGTTGATAAATTCGCCGGTCATCATCCTTGCGACCAACGTTCTTACTCGCTCGGTGAAATTACCCAGCCAGCTTCGATTCAATATAGTGTAGTGCTTTTTCTACTACTTGCTCGATGTTCATCGAGGTAGAATCTAGCACAAGCGCATCCTCAGCTGGGCGTAATGGCGCAACTGGGCGATTACGATCTCGATCGTCTCGCTCTTGGATCTCGCTCAAAAGGTCGTCAAATTTAACATCTAACCCCTTCTGTTGCAACTGTTTAAGGCGGCGACTCGCACGCTCTTCAGCACTTGCATCTAAAAATATTTTGGCTTCAGCTTCAGGAAACACGACCGTTCCCATGTCACGTCCATCAGCAACCAGACCTGGTGCTGAGCTGAATGCGCGTTGACGACGAAGTAAAGCTTCACGAACGCGAGGTAAAGCAGCCACTTTTGAAGCCGCCATGCCAGTCTCTTCTTTACGAAGCTCACCAGATACGTCTTCACCTTCTAAGATAACCTTAACCAAATCACCTTCCGCAATAAACTGCACATCTAAGTGAGTTGCAAGCGGTACTAAAGCTTCTTCTGATTCAGTATCGACACCGTGGTGAATTGCAGCTAAAGCCAGTACGCGATAGATCGCACCTGAGTCTAGAAGATGAAAGCCTAGCTTATCTGCTAGTAACATACACAGGGTACCTTTACCTGCACCACTTGGTCCATCAACCGTAATCACTGGGCTTTGAGAAGGCATCTTTTACTCCACGTTTTGTCGTAAATTTTATTCTGTACTAGCGATTCGCTACTACTTTATAGGCGGCATATTATAGAGAAAAATTGGAAGTCGAGCGAGGTAAATCTCATATAATTCAGAGTGGATGATGCATTAGCAAATACAATCGACTCAATATCCGCCAGCTTAGGCGAGTAGACACGTGCACATTTTCTATCGGCATAAAAAAGCCTCGCAATAAGCAAGGCTCATGATTTTGCATTTAGTAGAGCAAAGAAGTAGTGGCTCGAAGAAATTTAACCAATAATAGCGCGAACCGCCTCTAAGTCTTCTAGAGTATCCACCCCTGCAGAAGGCGCTTCCATTGCAACGTCTACGTGAATTTTCTCGCCGTACCACAGTACTCGTAGTTGCTCTAGACACTCAATACGTTCAAGGGTACTTGGTTCCCAATTGATGTAAGTATTGATAAAGCCCGCACGGTAAGCGTAGATACCGATATGACGCAGTAAAGGAGATTCCGCAGCTGTACCATTGTTCGCGTAGGCATCGCGATCCCAAGGAATCGTCGCACGACTAAAATACAGTGCATAACCGTCTTTATCCGTCACCACTTTTACAGCGTTAGGATTAAATACTTCATCAGCGTGAGTAATTTCTACACCTAGTGTTGCCATTGGTGCTGTGCTATTCGCCAGGTTATTTGCAACCTGATTAATAATTGCAGGTGGGATAAGAGGCTCATCACCTTGAACATTTACGATAATATGGTCATCGGGAATGTTCATCACTTCAATCACTTCAGCTAAACGCTCTGTACCCGAGTCATGATTCGGTGATGTCATACAAACAGTGGCACCAAATGCTTTAACCGCTTTTTCAACTCGAGCGTCGTCGGTAGCGATAATAACGTTATCGGCACCCGCTTTCATTGACTGTTCATATACCCATTGAATCATCGGCTTTCCACCAATGTCAGCAAGTGGCTTCCCCGGTAAACGGCTCGATTGATATCTTGCAGGTATGACAACCGTATAAGACATTACTTACCCTCATCCATAGAAACGGTGCGAGCTTCAGGTTCTAAAAGAACAGGAATACCCTCTTTAATTGGGTAAGCAAGGCGATCAATTTTACAAACAAGCTCTTGCTTATCCTTGTCAAAAGTTAGTTTACCTTTACATACAGGACAAGCAACGATCTCAAGCAGACGGTGATCCATAGTATTCCATAACCTCTTTTATTCTTTTTAAAATTTGCTGTTGCGAATCTTCATTAAACTGCGCAGAAACTGGAAGATACCACCAGTTGTCTTGAGCATATTCTTCGCATTTTACAGCGTCTTTTTCTGTCATAATCATATTCATACCTTTCTTTGCTAAGGCATGAAGTTCATCTTTATCAAAATCTTGATGATCGGAGAAGCCTTGAGTGAAAACCACATCACCATCAAGTTCGTCTAATGTTTTAAAAAAGCGTGGCGGATGGCCTATTCCTGCAAAAGCCACCAGCTTTGGTAATTCTGCTACTGACTTTTTCTGTCCAGTCTTTAGATTAACCGCTTCACTAGGCAACAAAGACATTGAGAACTCTCGCCCTTGCGCCTTTCCACCATTGTTAATCAAGAAATCGACATCATCTAAACGTGATACTGGCTCTCGCAATGGACCCAGTGGAATTAGGCTCTCATTACCGAAACGTCTTGCACCGTCAATAACTGAAAACTCAATATCACGTTCAAGCGCATAATGTTGCAGTCCATCATCAGTGATAATGACATTAACACCTTCACTCAGCAAAGCCTTCACTGCATTTGCACGTACAGGGTCAACCGCAACAGGGCAACCGGTTCGCTTACGGATCAAACGAGGCTCGTCACCCGAATGTTCGGCTGACGTATTTTCATCTAGCACGAGTGGATAGTTTGGCGCTTTAGCCCCATAACCTCGAGACACCACACCAGGTTTAAAGCCATTGGCTTGCAGCATCTCAACTAGCCAGATCACAACAGGTGTTTTGCCATTACCGCCAGCGGTTATGTTACCAACAACAATCACTGGTAGAGCTGGTCGATAGGTCTCTTTTTTACCAGATAAGTACGCATCACGACGTTGACCACTGATCATTTTGAACAGCAGGCTCAATGGCCACAACAATGGCCAAAGAAGATATTTCAACGGATGATTGTTAAACCAAATCTTTTCGATCACAACAACGACCTAATCTTATCCGCTGAACTGAATTCGATGCAGCTGCGCGTAAGCACCATCATGTTCAATAAGTTCTGCGTGCGCGCCTCTTTCTACAATTTGGCCATCATCAACCACTAAGATCTCATCGGCTTGCTCGATAGTTGATAGACGGTGAGCAATCACCAAAACAGTCTTATCTTTTTGTAGCTCTTCCAATGCAGACTGGATCGCTCTTTCTGATTCAGTATCCAATGCAGAAGTCGCCTCATCAAGAATCAGCACAGGTGCATCTCTTAATAGAGCACGGGCAATCGCAATACGCTGTCGTTGTCCACCAGAAAGGCTCGCGCCGTTTTCGCCAACAACGGTATCGATGCCATTTTCCATGCCTTCGATAAACTCACTTGCATGAGCAAGCTTAGCTGCATGTTCGATCTGTTCGCGGGAGTATTGCTCTTCTGCCGCATAAGCGATGTTGTTCGCCACCGTGTCGTTAAATAGGTGAACATTTTGAGAAACAAGAGCAAAGTGCTCACGTAGGTTTCTCAATTCGTAATCACGAATATCGTGTCCATCAAGCTCGATAGAGCCCGAATCTACGTCATAGAAACGAGTAAACAGGTTAGCGATGGTACTCTTGCCCGAACCAGACCGGCCAACAAGAGCGACCGTCTTACCTTTCGGAATATTGAAGCTCACCTTATCAAGTGCTGGTTTCTCTGCACCATCATAAGTAAACGTCACTTCTTTTACTGCAACTTCACCGGTTACGGTTTCAGGTTTCAACGTGCCTTTGTTTTGTTCTGTATCTAGATCCATTAAACCAAATAGCGTGGTACTTGCCGCCATACCGCGTTGGAACTCAGACGTTACGTTGGTTAACGCTTTTAACGGACGCATTAAACCAAACATCGCAGAGAACACAACCGTAAACGTACCTGGCGTTAGCTCGGCTTTAATAGAATCGACACTCGCAAGAACAAGAACCACCACAATTGCAACCGAAGCGATCATCTGAATGATTGGGTTGGCTGCTGCTTGAGCCGTTATCAACTTCATGCTTTGTTGGCGCATTTGGTTGCTCACCTTATCAAAGCGATGCTTTTCTAAATCCTGACCACCGTATGTTAGAACAACTTTATGCCCCTTCAGCATTTGTTCTGCTGAAGAAGCAACATGGCCCATGCTGGTCTGCATGTTTTTCGAAATCTTCCGGAATCGCTTCGAGACGATGCCAATCGCCCACGCCACAAGAGGGGCGACAGCAAACAACACTAAAGACAACTGCCAACTATTCCAGAACATCAGTGTCAACAAGCCAATAATACTTGCACCTTCACGAACAATACTAACTAAAGCCTTACTCGTTGCGGCAGACACTTGCTCTGAGTCATAAGTAATTCGAGATAGCAATGCGCCCGTCTGCTCTTTATCGAAGAAAGAAACTGGCATATGCATGAAATGACTAAATATTTTACGACGAATTTCCATAACCACGTTGCCAGAAACCCAGCTCAAGCAATAGGTTGAAACGAAACCGCTGACACCACGAATAAACATCATGGCAAAAACAATGAAAGGAAGTGTACGTAGAAAATCAGACTCAGCGCTGCCAAAGCCTTCATCAAGTAAAGGTTTTAGCAAGGAAATCATATAGGTATCAGAGACGGCATTAATAATAAGCGCGATAACCGCAACACCGAGGCCAGCCTTATATAGTCGAATATAAGTCCAAAGTCTTTTAAACGTGACCCAGGTGGTTTCATCTGTTTGTGTTGACATAAAATCGCTTAATTTTCTCACAATAATCTATCTATTCTACTCCCTTACGAAGCATCTGCCTATACCACTGCCCACCTTGTTGCTCTCTAATCGTATGATATTTCCAACCTTCCTGATTGACAGTGATGGTTATTTGGCCATTTTCTCCTGTATCAAGCCAAGCACTCCCCACATCTCGATAACGTTCAATAACAGATGAATTTGGCATCCCCCACTGATTACCTTTTGCTAAAGAAGCGATTGCCACTTGAGGTGAAACCGCCTCGATAAACCGAGTAATGGAGGACGTGTCGCTACCATGATGCGGAACCAGCATCACATCGCTCTCAAGCCGATCCCCTTCACGAGAAAGTAACCACTCACTAACTAGTTCAATATCACCAGTTAGTAACATAGAGAACCCTGAACTGGGCTCAGATACTCTTACAACACAAGAATGTGGATTGTACGCTCTCTTCACGCGTTCAGGAGGCCAAAGAACTTCAAAAACAACATCTTGCCAACTCCAAACTTGCCCGATAGTACATGCTCGAAGATTAGATTCCGCTGGTGCATTTATGCTTTGACTAGTTCTTATCCACTTGGGATTGTAATAGCCAAGTAACGCCGGATAACCACCTGCGTGATCAGAATCAAAATGACTCACAATCACACCCTCTAGTTCGTTAATCCCCCTTCGATTTAATGTAGGGATAAGCAAAGACTCGACAATCGAGCCGCCAGCCCACACATTACCAAGGTCGTAAACCACGACTTGATTATTCTTTTCCAGAACCAATGATAAACCGTGTCCGACATCCAAAATGTCGATGGTTAATCTATCCTGCTTAAGGCTTGTCGACTCCCACCACAGCACAAACACCGCAATGACGAATATCGATAGAGCCTGTTTAAGGTACTTATTAATGAAACCGAAGAATAAAATGAGAAACACAGACAACGCCATCGTGTGATCATCAACTTGAATCCAAAAACGTTTAGAAAAAGGAAGGCTATAAACCAGAGGCTCAAGCGACAAGTCAACCAACTTCCAAAGTTGATCAGCAAGATCGTTTACCATCAGTGCTACACTGCTTGCCCAAAGTGCTGATTCAGATAATAGGCTGATAAACATTGCCGAGAATAGTAATGGGATCGTCACTATCGAAACCCACGGCAAAAGGAGTAAGTTATAAAAAAAAGAGACTAAACTGACTCCTTTAAAAAACAGTATAGAAAGAGGAGCAATCAGTATCGTCAACATTAGTTGAATCTTAGTAAGGGTTAACCCTCGATTCATCAATGTAAGATTTGAAGATGATGAATTATTATTTAGAGCAATATAAAGAACCACCCCTAGTGCGCCAAAGGATAACCAAAAGCTACTCGACAAAACTGAAAACGGCCATATAAGTAAAACAACGCATAAGCTTAAAGTAACATACCGAATCACGCCTATATTTTGACCCCGCCACAAAAAATAGCTCGCAACAACACACATTACCAAAGCCCTAAGCGTTGGCAACGTAAACCCAGCAAACCAACTGTAGAAATACGCCAACCCAAGCCCTAGTAACATCGGTAACCAAAGAAGCTGAGGTGATAATAATCTAGCGAACTTTCCCAGTTGATAACCGATGCCAAAAGCAATGCCAATATGAAGCCCCGAAATGGCCACTAAGTGGATCAACCCACTGCTTTTCAGTAAATCCCAACGTTCAGGGAGGATAAGTTCTCGATAACCAAAACCTAAAGCCATCATGAGATCCCTATTCTCCAATTGATTTAACCTTTGAAGGCTATTTTCAAACCACTTGGATCGTAAATTCGTACTAGAATAAATTCGATATTTGGTACCCGCTCTGTAAGTTGCATTGGCAACAATACCAGTGCTAAACAGGTATTTTTCTAAATCAAATCCCGCCTCATTGAGTTTGCCCCACACCGGTTTTATTGAAACGGACAAATGGACACTATCTCCAAGCGTCAACTTGAAAGGTGTAAATAACCTCAATTTTATCAATTGAGGGAAGATTAATTTTTCGCCACCAATTGATCTAGCTACTATTACACTTTCAAAACCATGGCTATTTTCACTAAAAAGGCTAACAACCGACGCATTTATGGTAGTATTCTGTCCTGATTGAAATAATCGACCTGTCTGCATTTCAATCGCATTCCCTAGGCAGATAACTAGTATCAATGCTGTTACTGAACCTCTTGCACTCCGGAAAACGCTATACTTTGTTGACGTTATGAGTAATAACATCATCAATGGTGCCCCAACCCAATGTGGCATAACAGGCCAAAAGCTTGCTGACACAGCTGTCGCAGCAAATGAAATCAAGAACCAAGTGTTAAACAAGAGAGTAGCTTCCTCCTATGCCAAGAAAGTTTATCAAACGATTTATGCCTGACCATGAGCTCATCAAGCGTCAGAAAGCATTGAAAGTTTTTGGCAATGTTTTGTACAACCCCAACTTGTGGTGTCTTAATCGTCGCTCTGCGGCTGGTGCGTTCGCTGTTGGGTTATTCATGGCGTTTGTCCCTCTACCAAGTCAAATGATTATGTCTGCAGGCCTTGCTATCGCGTGTGGCGTTAATCTACCATTGGCTGTTGCACTCGTATGGATAAGCAACCCAATCACCATGCCTGTACTCTTCTACTTTGCTTATAAAGTAGGGGCTTTTATTATGCATGTACCACCTCAAGAGTTTCATTTCGAACTGTCGTGGGACTTCATTTTGGCGCAAATGAGTACTATAGGCCCCCCATTCCTATTAGGTTGTCTAATTTGTGGAGTGGTTTCAGCAATGATTGGCTACTTTGGCATTCGTGGCTTGTGGCGCTATTCAGTAGTAAGAAGCTGGAAGAAGCGAAAAGCTAGGTACTAAACCTACCCTTGTATGTACCTTACTTAAAACGTATACAAGCAAAAATCGGATGAACAACTAACCTCTGCAATATTGGTATGTAAGGAAAGTTGTAAGAAATGCAGTTTGAATCCAATAAAAAAGGATCCCATCGGGGGATCCTTTTTTTGCATCTGGAGAAAGAAGATTTATTTGTTATTAGAAGCGAGCATTATTTAGAACTAAGCACCGAGGCCGGATTTAACTTAGCTGCTCGTGATGCTGGGTACCACGTCGCTAGTAGGCTCAGCACAATCGCAGTGCCGGAAACCACAACAACATCCGTCATATCAAGTTGTGATGGCAAGAAGTCGACAAAATAGATATCACCGGACAAGAACTGATGATCGACCAGCTTTTCAAGCCCTTTGATTAGCGTCGTAAGATTAAGCGCCACTAAAACACCTATCGCACTCCCTACTAAACTGCCTAAAACGCCTGAGAACACGCCCTGCCAAACAAAGATGCGCTTCACAAGACCATCTGATGCGCCCATGGTTCTTAAAATCGCGATCTCTGATGCTCTGTCTTTTACAGCCATCATTAAGGTCGAGACGATGTTGAAACAAGCCACACCAATAACCAGTACCATCACCAGATACATGATGGTACGAACGAGTTGAATATCTCGATACAAGAAGCCAAACTTCTGTTGCCAGCTTCGTAGATATACATACACATCAAGCTGGTTACCCACTTCACGCACAATAGAGTTCGCATTCAAAACATCGGTGACTTTCAATGAAACCCCGGTTACCGCCTCACCTAAGTTTGCATAAGCTTGAGCATCGCCAATCGGGATTAGCGCCAAGCTGTGGTCTATTTGGCCATTAAGCGTCAGCAAGCCAACCACTTTCACTCGAACTCGTTTTGGTGCCTGAACTTTGACAGAACCGTTAACCGTTGGAATCATCAAGGTTAGATAGTCACCCACTTTCGCCCCCAACACGTTAGCCACACCAGAACCTAAGATGATTTGTTGTTGCCCTGCTTTAAACTCACTCCAAGCTTGTTTATCAATAAATTTCGATAGACTTGATACCTGTTGTTCAAGTTGTGGGTCAACACCGCGAACTTCAATTGCTTTGAGTTCTTTGCCCTTTTCGGCCAGCGCGGTAATTTTTACATAGGGTGTTGCAGCTACAACTTTATCATTTTTCACCGACTGCTCAATCACGTGCTCCCAGCGAGTCACTGGTTCATTTACACCCTCAAATTCACCATGTGGAATAACGGAAAGTACACGCGACTCAAGCTCTCGCTCAAAGCCATTCATTGCAGACAAACCGATAATGATCACCGCCACACCAACGGCAATACCAATCGTCGAAGACAAAGAGATGAACGACACCATTTTGTCTCGTTGTTTCGCTCGGCTAAATCGGCCACCTATCAATAGAGATAAAGAAGAAAACACTTAGCTCTCCTCTTTTTCTACGTTGACCAATAAACCATCTTGCATGTGAAGCTGGCGATCCATCTTACCTGCAAGTTCACCATCATGAGTTACTACCAAAAAGGCCGTGTCGTACTCGCGGTTGAGTTCACGCATTAAGTCGTAAATAGAAAGTGCGGTGTTATGGTCAAGGTTACCGGTTGGTTCATCCGCCAAGACTAACGCAGGCTTATTCACCAATGCACGAGCAATCGCCACTCGTTGTCTCTCACCACCAGAAAGCTCTGAAGGTCGGTGATCAACACGATGACTCAATCCAACTTTATCCAACAGACGTTGCGCTTCTTGCTTTGCTTTAGCGGGCTTTTCACCACCAATCAACAACGGCATTGCTACGTTTTCTAACGCTGAAAAATCAGATAGAAGATGATGGAACTGATAGACAAAACCAAGATGCTGATTACGAAGTTTGGCTTGCTTATTCGAACTCAGAGACGACAAGTCCTGGCCTAGAAAGCTCACACTGCCAGCTGAAGCATCGTCTAATGCGCCTAAGATATGCAGTAAGGTACTTTTACCTGACCCAGAGGTACCGATGATTGCTACTAGCTCACCCTTTTCGATTTCAAAGCTCACTCCCTTGAGCACCTCAGTATCTAACGAGCCTTCACGGTACGTTTTACGGATATCATTACATTGAAGAAAATTACTCATAACGAAGGGCCTCAGCAGGTTTCACAGACGATGCACGATAAGAAGGGAATACAGTGGCAATCAGGCTAAGTGCAATAGCCAAAACCACAACAACGGCGATTTGAATTGGATCAATCATGACTGGCAGCTGGCCACCAAATGAGAACAGAGCGACACCGAGTGCTTTTAAAATAGTATTGAGGTTCATTGCTAATACAACACCTAACACGCCCCCCGATAACGCACCAATCACCCCACTACTTGCACCTTGAACCATGAATGTCCCCATTACTTGACCGTCGGTCATTCCTTGGGTCTTAAGAATGGCAACTTCAGATTGCTTCTCCATCACCACCATAATCAACGCAGAGATAATATTAAATGCGGCAACACCAATGATCAGCCCAAGCATCAAGCCCATCATATTTTTTTCCATTCTCACGGCTTGGAATAGCTCGCCACGTTGGTCACGCCAGTCACTCCACAACCAGCCTTCCGGTAACGGTTGGTTTGATAACTCTGCCACTTCAAACGGGTCTTCAAAAAACAGTCGCCAGCCTGAAATGGTGTCAGACTTATAACGCATCAAACGACCTGCATCTTGAATGTGGGTAACCATTAATTGAGCGTCAATATCTGAACCTGTATTGAAAATACCGGCTACGGTAAAATTTCGTTGGCTTGGAATACGCCCTAACGGCGTGTATTGACTAGCACTCGTAACCATTAAGCGAACTTTGTCGCCCATCGAGACTTTTAAGTTTCTCGCCAAAGTATGACCAAGGAATAACTGATACTGACCCGCTTTAAGTGAAGACAATCTACCGGCAATCAAGTGATTCTGAAGAGGGTCATCTGAATTAGGTTCAATGCCGATTAACAGACCCGCAGATAACTGAGCAGGGCTTTGTATCACTGCTTCACTACGAACAATCGGTTCAACGTGACCATTGAGCGACATTTGCTCTGCAAAGCTAGGGGCTTGAGCAGCAAGTAACGTTGTGCCTCCTTGCTCATAAACGACGGCTTGAGGGAGCACGCCAAGAATTCGGTCTTTTAACTGCGCTTCGAATCCATTCATTACCGATAAAACAGTAATCAAAGACAGCACACCAATGGTAATACCCGCCGTCGACATATAAGAAACAAAACGGCTAAAGCGATCACCTGAACGGCCTTTCAAATAACGCAGGCCAATAAACATTGAAATAGGATGAAACATACTTTGAACCATCAAAAAGGGATGCGGGTTAATGTAACGGGTATTGCTGTTACTGTGTAGGGGGTAATTGAAAATATAGAGTGAATTAACTCAATTAGTTAGGCTTGAAAAACAGAACCTTGTCAAATAGTGATATTTCAAACAACTATTTAAGACTTTCAATTAACTGACCTTGATTACTGCGGCCACATAGCGATAATCAATAGATCACTTCAAGGAACTAACGCATGACAGAACAAGAGTTTTTCACCGTTCACCACAGCCTTACCGCGAATATAGAACCAATGGAAAGTAACTTCACTTTACCCTCTCAAATTCAGTTCGAATCCGAGATCCCTGCCCCTTTTGTTGTGGCGAGTGAATTTAGCCAATTGGACCTGTTAGCCGACAGTGCTCGCGCTGAACTGAAAAACAGCGACTTGAAGAATGTCACCAGTTTATTGGATGCACAAAACTCTAAATTAAACCTCTTGTTGAGCTTTATGCTATCACAACAAGATGATGAGAAATTTCGTACACACACCTACTCTTTTGGTGCGAGTCAGTTCTCTTGTTTTTCCAAAACAGATATCGAAACAGGTCGCTTAGTTAAAGCTAAGCTATTTATCGAGCACCCTGCCGCCGCTATTTATTGCTACGCGGAAGTCTTCGCTAGCGAACCTAAAGATTCAGGCTTCGAAATAAAATTTAAATATGCTCATCTTCGCGATACTGACCAAGACTTACTGATCAAGGCTGCACTTCATCAACAACAGAAGCTCTTACGTCAACGCTCTCTAGAACGAGATAACAAGTAAATTAACATGACCAAACAATCTATTTTTACACTACCTACACTCAAAGGAGCCGGTGACAAGAAGCACATCGGTAACCTAGTCGGTTCCTCTCTCGCTCTAGCCATAGCTAAACTCGCAGAGCAACACAATAGCCATACTGTACTTGCAGTACCAGACCCACAAGTCGCACTTAAGCTACAGTCTGAAATAGAACAATTTACAGCGCATGAAGTCGCACTATTTCCTGATTGGGAAACACTGCCATACGACAGCTTCTCACCGCACCAAGAGATCATTTCAGATCGTATCGCACGCCTTTATGCCTTACCGACGCTAAAAGATGGTATTACGATCGTGCCGATCAGCACGCTATTGCAACGTCAATCACCGCGTGACTTTTTGCTGCAACACACCCTAATGGTCAAAACAGGCGACCTCTATTCACTAGAGAAACTGCGCCTGCAGCTTGAAAAGTCTGGCTATCGTTACGTTGATCAAGTATTTGGTCCGGGTGAATACGCAAGCCGTGGCTCTATTCTCGATCTGTTCCCTATGGGCAGTAAAGATCCGTACCGTATCGACTTCTTTGATGACGAGATCGACACCATCCGTACTTTCGATCCTGAAAATCAGCGCTCTATCGAAGACATCTCTGAGATCCGTTTGCTGCCAGCTCACGAGTTCCCAACCTCTGAAAGTGCTATTGAAGATTTCCGCATTCGCTGGCGCCAACAATTTGATGCGCGACGTGAACCAGAATCTGTTTATATGCAGGTATCTAAAGGCACATGGCCTGCTGGTATTGAATATTGGCAACCGCTTTTCTTCGACCACACCGAAACCTTGTTCGACTATGTTGCCGATGAAGCGCAACTCTTGGTACTTGGTGACGTAGAAGCAGCTGTCGACACTTTCCTCACAGATGTTGCTCACAGATACGAGCAACGCGGTGTTGATCCACTTCGACCATTACTGACACCAGAACAGCTTTGGTTGAAGAAAGACGAACTGTTCGCACACTTCAAACAGAAACCACAAGTCAGCCTGAGCTTAGATTCAATCGAAGAGAAAGCCGGACGTATCAACCTTCCAGTTGTGTCTCTTCCAGACCTCAGTGTACAACATCAGAATAAAGAGCCACTCGCAAACCTAAGAAAGTTCACTGAAGCCTTCGACGGCAAAGTGGTCTTTTCGGTTGAATCTGAAGGTCGCCGTGAAGCACTTAGTGAATTGATCCACGGCATCAAAGTTCGTCCAAGCGAAGTTGAAAACCTCGACGCGGCGATTAAAGGTAAAGATAAGTTCAGCCTGATCCTCGGTTCTGCTGAGCATGGCTTTATCCACGAAGAGCAAAACATCGCCATTGTCTGTGAAAGCGACTTACTCGGCGATCGTGTTGTACAGCGTCGTAAGAAAGATCAGAAAAGCGTAAACAGCGACACCGTAATTCGTCACTTAGCGGAACTTAAACCGGGTCAGCCTGTTGTTCACATTGACCACGGCATTGGTCGCTACATCGGCCTGCAAACACTTGAAGCCGGCGGCATGAAAACTGAATACGTGACCCTTGAGTATCAAAACGATGCCAAGTTATATGTGCCTGTTGCGTCTTTGAACTTAATTGGGCGCTACTCTGGTGGCGCTGAAGATTCTGCACCGCTACATAAACTCGGTGGCGAAGCGTGGCAGAAAGCTCGTAAGCGCGCGGCGGAGAAAGTCCGTGACGTTGCAGCAGAACTACTTGATGTTTACGCCAAGAGAGAGCTCAAACCTGGCTACAAATTTGTATTAGACCGCGGTCAGTACGCGACCTTCAAATCTGGATTCCCATTTGAAGAAACCGATGACCAAGCGATGGCCATCAATGCCGTTATGTCTGACATGTGCCAAGCAAAAGCCATGGACCGTTTGGTGTGTGGTGATGTTGGCTTTGGTAAAACGGAAGTCGCAATGCGTGCAGCGTTCGTATGTACCGATAACAGTAAACAAGTCGCTGTATTGGTACCGACTACACTACTTGCTCAGCAACACTTTGAAAACTTCCGCGACCGTTTCGCAAACCAACCGATACGTGTCGAAGTACTGTCTCGATTTAAGTCTGCTAAAGAACAGAAATTGATCATGCAGGATGTCGCCGACGGTAAGGTTGATATCTTGGTTGGAACTCACAAGTTACTTTCTAGCGATATTAAATTCAAAGACCTTGGCTTACTGGTTGTCGATGAAGAACACCGCTTTGGTGTACGTCAGAAAGAGAAAGTGAAAGCGATGCGTGCCGATGTTGACATCCTAACACTCACTGCAACGCCAATTCCAAGAACCTTGAACATGGCAATGAGCGGTATGCGTGACTTGTCAATCATCGCCACACCACCAGCACGACGCTTGGCGATAAAAACCTTCGTCCGCGAGAGTGATGATGCCGTCGTAAGAGAAGCGGTACTTCGTGAAATCATGCGTGGTGGTCAAGTTTACTTCCTGCATAACCAAGTCGACACGATTGAAAAGACGGCTGAGTCACTGCAAAAACTGATTCCAGAAGCAAGAGTCACCGTGGCTCATGGCCAGATGCGAGAACGCGAACTAGAGCGCATCATGAATGACTTTTACCATCAGCGCTTCAATCTTCTGGTGTGTACGACCATCATCGAAACAGGTATTGATGTTCCGACAGCAAATACCATATTGATGGATAGAGCAGACCACCTTGGTTTGGCACAGCTGCATCAATTGCGTGGTCGTGTGGGTCGTTCTCACCACCAAGCTTATGCTTACTTACTAACGCCACATCCGAAAGCAATGACCAAAGATGCCATCAAGCGATTAGACGCCATTGCTTCTTTAGAAGATTTAGGGGCTGGATTCACTCTCGCGACTCATGACTTAGAGATTCGTGGTGCAGGTGAACTGTTAGGCGATGATCAAAGTGGCCAAATACAATCCGTTGGTTTTACACTTTATATGGAAATGCTTGAACAAGCCGTTGAAGCACTGAAAGAAGGCCGAGAGCCTTCACTTGATGACCTGTTGCGAGAACAGACGGAAATTGAAATGCGTCTGCCAGCACTATTGCCCGACGACTATATTCCAGACATCAATACTCGATTATCGACCTACAAGCGTATTGCGAGCGTCAGTGATACTGATGAGCTAGCAGAGCTGAAAGTTGAGCTAATCGACCGTTTTGGTAGCCTTCCTGATGCCACCAAGAACTTGTTGTCCGTATCTGAACTTAAGTTAGCGGCCGCGTCTATTAAAGCGAAGAAAATTGAAGCTCACGATAAGGGCGGATTCTTAGAATTCTACCCGGATGCTGACATAAACCCGGCCTACCTTGTTAAACTATTGCAATCCCAACCGCAAAAGTTTTCAATGGAAGGACCAACAAAGTTCAAATTTACGATACCATTGGTCGACAGACGGAAACGAATTCAATTTGTTAGTGATTTATTGAGCGAATTCAGACAGAACTTGCTGCCTTCGGCATAAAGCCCAATCCACTGCACATATAAATTATCCAGCCGTAACAGCGGCTGGGAGACGGAGTAAAAATGAAAAGACTGATCCCACTACTACTATTGTTCGTCTCACTGCCAAGTTTGGCGCAGAGACAATTTGATATAGAAGTGATCATTTTCAAGCGCGCTGTTGATGCGGAAAAAGTCAACGAGTCTTGGCCGAGCACTCAGCCTGAAATTTCACTTGAGCGCGTTGGTTCATTTCAAGATACCCAATATCGCTCCAGGAAAGGCGTGCAGATGCTCCCTTACTCGGAATATAAGTTAGCGCCTCAGAAAAATAGACTGAGCAATCATGCCGGCTTTGAAGTTTTGATGCATACCGCTTGGCGTCAAGGTGACCAAGGTAAAAGCTATGCTCCTGTCTTCCACATTCAAGCTGGTAGAGACTTCTCTAAGCAGTTCAATGCCGACGGTTCTGAGAAAGGCGCTGTGACTGCATCAAACCCGGATGGCTTTCAAGAAGAGACCATTGATAAGCCGCTTTATGAATTAGACGGTAAGCTACAAATCTACGTGCAGCACTATTTATACGCTGAAACAACGTTAGATTTAAAAGCACCAAGTGTTCGTGAAGTGACTCTACAAGAACAACAAATCGAGCTAGATTCACCAGTGAGTGGGGCAGAGAGCAACGTTCAAGTAGGTAACCTCACAGAGATATCTCCGACCGTTGAAGTGGAAGAGTTCCTTAAGAGCTACCGCATGGACCAAAAACGTCGTATGCGCAGTACCGAAACTCACTACCTTGACCACCCACTTCTTGGAATGGTGATTCAAGTTCGACGTGTAGCACAATAAGTCGATGTATAAATAACTTAAGGTATATTGATTCTATACGCCCTCCATTGTGAGGGCGTTTTATTAAGTACAGCACATATTCACACGTACTTACTATTCTTACCTAACATTTACACATTCTTCGGTACTTCTTATGAGCCCTGATTTTCAGATTAATACACAGCACCTTAGCCTCAAAATCATTGAAGCCTCAGATGCTCAAGAATTTTCTCAGCTGGTAAAGTCCTCCCCTAGCTTACTTCCATGGATAGACTGGTGCCACAATGAGTTTTCTATCGTCGAAGCCGAGAAGTTCATTCTGGCAACTCGCTTAAATTGGGTCAAAGCAGACGCATTTGGCTTTGGTATCTTTGAGCGAAGAAGCGATAAGTTAGTCGGTATGGTTGCGATCAATGAACTTTATCACACCTTTAATATGGCGAGTTTAGGTTATTGGGTGGGTGATGACTTTCAAAGGAAAGGGATCGCTAAAGAAGCGATGCTCGCACTATTTGAATTTTGTTTCGCGCAACTCAAGTTAACGCGTTTGGAGATTGTCTGCGACACCGAGAACCTACCAAGTCAAAGGTTGATTGAGAAATGCGGCGCTGAACGAGAAACCATCGCCAAGAATCGCTTTATCTTTAACGGTAAGCCGAAAGATGGCGTTGTTTATTCCGTGTTACCTCCAACCTCTTAACCGTTGTTAGAGTGGGGTATGCAGAGATAGCAATGAATCAACACAAACAAAAAGAGCTCCAAAGAGCTCTTTTTGATTATTGGTGTACACCACTCTTTAAAAAAGCGTAACCGATTAGTGAAGCTTTAAGTTTGGACGAAGTACACGGTTAATACGGCCAACTAACATCATCAACGATGTTTTGATTAATCCATGAAGCGCCATTTGATGCATACGGTACAAAGATATATAAACTATACGAGCAATACGACCTTCAACCATCATCGAGCCTTTGGTTAGGTTACCCATCAAGCTACCTACCGTAGAGAAACGGCTTAATGAAACAAGCGATCCTTTATCTTTGTAGATGTAATCTTTCAGGTCACGACCGTTTAGTTTGGCAATAATATTGCTGAATGCACAACTTGCCATTTGGTGGGCTGCTTGTGCACGCGGTGGAACGAATGAACCATCGGCTTGTGTACATTGTGCCAAGTCACCAATAGCAAAGATGTTATCATCCAGTGTTGTTTGCAGCGTGTTTTTCACAACCAACTGGTTGATACGGTTCGTCTCAAGACCACCGATATCTTTCATGAAATCTGGTGCTTTGATACCTGCTGCCCAAACCATTATTTGCGCTGGGATCTTGTCACCATCTTTGGTTGTTAGGCCATCAGCATCCGCTTGCGTCACCATAGTATTAGTACGAACGTTTACACCAAGCTTCGTTAGCTCAGAGTGTGCAGCACTTGAAATACGAGGAGGAAGAGCAGGGAGAATACGCTCACCCGCTTCAATAAGATTCACGTTCAGCTTACTTGAGTCTAGGTCGCCAAAGCCGTAAGTACGAAGCTCTTTAACCGCATTGTGTAGCTCTGCAGAAAGCTCTACGCCTGTCGCACCAGCACCAACAATCGCAATATCGACGGTCCCTTGACCGTTTTTAGCGTGAAGCTTCAAGAACTGATTGTTCATCTCTGTACGGAAACGGTGTGCTTGCTCTGGGCTATCAAGGAAAATACAGTTGTCACGAACACCTGGAGTATTGAAATCATTTGACGTGGAACCTAGCGCCATCACCAGGATATCGTATTCGAGCTCACGGCTTGGCATAAGCAGTTCACCGTGATCATCTTTAAACTCGCTTAGAGCAATGACTTTACGCTCACGGTCGATGTCGTTCAGGCTGCCCATTTGGAAGTCAAAGTAGTGGTTTTTTGCATGCGCGCGGTAACTCAATGCATCAACACCTTCATCTAACGATCCAGTTGCTACTTCATGAAGTAATGGCTTCCATAGGTGACTTGCTTTGCGGTCTACCAAGGTAATCTGAGCACGTTTTTTACGACCTAAGGTACGACCGAGTTTCGTTGCTAGCTCTAAACCACCAGCACCACCGCCTACTACGATAATTTTTGTCACAATGACAATCCTCTACAAAATGAATAAATGGGGTTCGGCTCGATTACTCCAACCGATAAATTCTATATATCTACTCGGCCTACCTTCAAAGGTTACGGCTTATTTGATAACTGTGATAATGGCTGACAACAGCTCACGAGTAGTTAGAGGGGTTTCAAATAACAAATGCTTTTCTGTTATTCTGCTCACGTGGGTAAAACTAAAAGGTGTCGACCTTCGAGGAAGAACACAAATAATGGGCAAGTTTTTCACTCGCTCTCAATTTTTTTTGATATTTGTCAAAATATTTTTCTTGTGAACATTATATATAGCAAAAAGATGACCGCAACAATAATCCTTAACCTTAATGAGGATTCGCAACGAATGAGCTAACGTTTGAACAGCTCATAATCAAACATACATCAACATCTAGAAAAAAGAGTCCCTCTTAGTTTAGATGTAAAAAAGCAGCACTCGATTAAGTACTGCTTTTTTAGAAAATAGAATAGAGTGATTAAGCGTTTTTGAAAGCACTTATTGTCTGAAGGTGCTGAGAAATTTTTTTGAACTTATGGCTCTCTTTCTCATCCCAAATAACATCGTAGTAGTCTTCAAGCGCAGCTGCAGTCTTTGTATTATCATGAATTTCATCAGCACGAGAAAGTATAACTAAGCAACGTCCTTTATTCTTCATGCGATACTGAGCAACACACTTAGTTGCGATATCTTCGTACTCTTCGGGGCGATCTATTCGGCCAACCATGTTGTTCTCAGGTTCCAAATTAGGGTTGAACAAGACCTGCTTAATCCCACACAAAAAACCAATACGCTCAGACCAAAAACCCCCTAAACCCACGCCACAAATGATTGGATGTGGATCATCGGATTGCTCTATCACTTTATGCACTTCTTTAAGTAAATGTTGCATATCGTGTTTGGGATGCAAAGTACTGTAGTTAATAAAACGAACATCATCATCAATGAATTGCAGCTGCAATATCTTTTCGTGATTGCCGGGACTCGTAGAGTCGAAGCCATGCAGGTAAATAATCATTTGTACCTCCCTTATTGAATACTGGTACGCTTAGATTAATCTAACATGAAAAGTAAGGTTTTAAAGTAAAGAGAAATAAAATTAGATTTTTTTCACTTCCTAAACGTGAACCTAATTACAGAAAGTGCGGCTAAGATCTTCCGCTTCCTCTACGTAACTACCGTCTCCCCATAACTGATGTGCCAATAAATACCATAGCATTGCCATCATTCGACAGCGTGGTAACCATTGATCTACCCCGTCCACCCAGGTCTGCACATCATGGATGTCTCGCAGCTGACAATACTGATGAACGGCTTCAGCGATAGGCGCACCGGCAACAGAGATGGTTAAAGCCAAGTCTAATCTTGGGTCTGCCAACGCTGCGTATTCCCAATCAATGATTTTGATTCCGTCGCGACTCTTCACGAGGTTATAACCACCCAAATCAAAATGACACAGAGATAAACCAACACTTGAGATGTTCGGAGCTGATCGCCATTCTTGATAAATAGTAGTATAGGTTTCGTTCTTGTGTGCATCATCAAGTTGAAGCCAGTAATGGTCAACTCGTGCGGTGAAGCTAAACGGTTGGAGTGGTAGTCGCTTGGTGTTAACTAAATGCACCGATGTGAGTGTTTTTAAGAGGTGATATAGGTCTAGCCCCTCATATAACGTATCACCTGCTACCCACTCGACTAGTAACCCGTGCTGATTAACCAGTATTGGGCTTGGGCCAATACCAAGACGTTCTATGGTAGACAATACTTGGTACTCTTCATGGCGAGAGATAAAAAAAGCTTTAGTGATCGGCGTAATCGGGCGCCAAACATACGCTTTCTCGTCTGCGGAAACCAATTTCCAACATCGATTAGTCAAACCGCCTGTTAAGGTCTGCGCCCTGATTGGTGGCTCAGAAAAGTAACCATCAAGCGAACTCAGACTGGTATCAAGAAGCTTAGCCTCAGACCAAGAAAAAATTGCCATTGTTTATTCCCTATAAACGTCTTCAGTTCTTACAAAAAAGACACTGACCAAAAGCCAGTGTCTCTTCATAAAACAGCATTTGATCTGTTGTATTGGCGTATGGCCAAGCTAAACACTGTCAATACTGGCTGCGTTGAGTTAACAAGTAAGCGAAATTAAAGACCCAGTAGGCTCTTAGATTGTTGCTTCCGGATTTCAGTCTCATCTGCCCATTCAATCAAACCAGACTCAAGATCCATTAGACGCATCGTCATTTTGTAGTAAACATCTCCATCGCTACCGTCTTTCTTTACAATGCTTGATAGGTTGCCGTACAACATATATTGCGCACCGACCATTTTACCAAACTGGATTGCTGAGCTTTGGTTTACCAACTCATCATTATTTTGGAAATTCAACTGGTCACGAACAGACTCTACACGGTCCATATCAACGAAGCGAAACTTGCCAGAGTTCAACATCTTAGTACTGATAGTGTCAGTAATTGACTCTGTATCGATGTGCTCACTGGTTTTGTTCTTGATTCGCTCTACAAACACGATTGGACGCTGCTCACGAGTGATGTAAGCCACAGAACCAGAAGCCATCATGCTATCGACCATTTCGCCCGCAATCGTTTGAAGGTCAGTTGAACCGAAATCGATTGTCGTGGTTTCTACTGCTTGTGCATCACCGTAGCTTACCTTGTTTGAACAACCACCTAAAATAACCGCTAAACCTAGTAACGCAATGACACTCTTTTTCATGTTATTTCCTTAACTTATCACTGAGTGGGGTGACCCTCACTCTTAAATTCTTGTATTAGCGAATCAATAGTTCTTCTTTTTTGATCCCTGTTTATTTTAACTTTGTTCTGATGAGTTACTGCTCTCGGAACTGAACTCGGAACTGAGTTGCCTTCGGGTTTACCGATACTTCTGACAACGAAATACTTTCAAAGCCACGAACAATCGCTTGCTTCCAAGGGCCTTGTTTTAGGTTGACCTCAAGCCCTGCATCGTCGTACCAATAGAAACGATAGAGGATATGTTGATCGCCTTTATAGTTGCTGTTTAAACGAACGATTCCTCGTGTATGACCATCAATTTGGTCGGTGCGAATATCTTCAACCATTAAACGGCTGCCCAATACCTTGTCACCAAAGAATACGTTCTGAGTCAGGCTATCAACCCTTACGCCAGCTGTATTATCAGCACAACCAGCTAGAGCTATAACCGCTGCTAAGCTCACTAACCACTTTTTCATTACAGCCTCCCTAGCTGTTTATGCCACATTGTTGCGTTGTTTCCTTGTCGAGAAATCCAAACCACGGTGGTCTGCCCTTCTCGAATATCAAAGTCATACGTTTTCACGCCCGCTTCTAACGTATATTGACCGCTACTTGCTACAAACGTGCTGCTCTTAATCTCAGCTGGTAACGATTGCCAACTACGAGTATCTGGTTGTTCGGTGAATACATTCCACACATTGAACAAAATATTACCAACGTCGTTGCCTTTAGTTGCTTCTTTTCGGATACGATCTTTTGCCACAACACGCAGAGCCTGACGAATTACAATAGTCGTCAGGCGTTCAGATAAATCGTTCTGAGCCATTGCGTTTACGTCCGTGAGCAAGTGTTCTTGCAACGGCTGCCCACTGATTCGTAGGGCTGGAAAACGCTCTACACTCTGACTTGGGTAATATGGCAGCGCCAGAGAATATACCGCTCCCTGATCTCGACTGTCATAAATAGGTAAATCCAATCGCCAACTGTCCATTGCTTGAACAGCGCTTTGCTCCTGAAGCACAATCACACGGCCTTGACCGTTGCCAAGCTTAGACGGTTGCTTGTAACGCTTTTCAAGTGTCGCTAAATCTTGTCTCATTCCTAAACGAGCGGCTGTCACCATCGTTCTATCAATTACTTCTTGGTTCTCTGGCATAACCGCTAAAGCACGTCGATAGTCGACATAAGCGCTGTTTAAATCGTTTGAAGCTTCATAAAGCAATCCAGACAAAAACATCAAATATGCATTCTGAACTGACTGTAACTTCTTACCCGCATCCGGATAATTGGCAAGGATGCTACCGACATTGGCAGACAAGCCTTGCTTCTTCGCATCGTTAGCGGCTCTTTCTAGCTCAGCTTCACGTTGCTTCTTTGCTTGTTCTTGAACTTGGTTGGCACGACGCATTTCGATCACCGCACCTTCTAGATCGTTCTTCTTGAGGTAGTTTAAGCCAAGATAAAGATGAAGAAAGCCTAACTCGTAATCGGGCGGCACATACTCGGTAATATTATCGTTGACAGCCAACGCACCCACGCTGGTCGCACTGTCTGAAATAGAGATCACGGCTTTGTTTTGTTGCTCTTTTACGGCCTGATCGGCCAATTCAAACGAAGACTTACTCTCAGGGTACTTTTGATCGAGCAGATTAATTCTGCCTCTTTCAAAGTTATCAAGGATGGCGCCTGCCGCGTAATCTGGTAACTCTTGTTGAGCCTCTGAATAATCTCCAGACTTCACCGCTTGATAGATAGCTTTGTTTTGTGCGCTGTAATGACTGAACAGGCTGCCTGCAGACATACTTGCACATCCCGCGGTCAACGCCGATAACAGGGCAATGGAAGCGAATCTAAACTGTTGCTTCACTTATCGTCTCCGTGCATGTTTCAAATGCCAACTTTAGTTGTCTCATTATCAAAACGAAACGTGTTGTAAAAAGGATCTCAAGCCACTTGAAACCCTACTGATTTAGCCTCTACCTAGGCGATGCCGACATTCAGACAACAGATAGAACTAAAAGTTGGCATACAAACTACAAATTTTCCAACTAGCTGTTTATGTGAATCAACTAATTGGCGAGTTTTCGTTAGCTCATTAGCTTTTTAACCAACTCATCAACTTGTTTTGGTTAGCTCATAAGCAACGGACCAAGCGGACGGCCACCCACTAAGTGCATGTGAATATGGTAAACCTCTTGACCACCATGAGAATTACAGTTCACGATAAGACGATAGCCATCTTCTGCGATGCCTTCTTCTTTTGCTAACTTACGAGCAACGGTAAACATGCGCCCCATCATCGCTTCATCTTCGACTTCAACATCGTTGGTTGTTGGAATCAGCTTGTTTGGGATAATCAAAATATGGCTAGGAGCGCGAGGGTTAATATCGCGAAACGCCGTTACTAAGTCGTCTTGGTATAGCAGATCTGCAGGAATTTCTTTATTGATGATCTTACTAAAGATGGTTTCTTCAGCCATGTTTTTCTCCGATAAAACATTTACTTTTTAATGTTTTGAGTATGCGCTATGCCGCAACAAACCACAATGAATCCGCTTTAAAGCTTAATAAAAAACACCGTTCAAATCAAAGAAAACGAGCTTTAGATCTCAAGAATGGCATATTGGTTATAACTGAGGGTTATTTTTGACGTGTGCGTCATAAAATGCGTACGCTTAGCTGAATAGAATGCTGATAATTTTGTTAGTTTTACTTTGACCTGACATTGGGTCTGCATTTTAATTTAGGGAGAAAGCCATGAAGGGATCTGTGATCAAGCGTATGTACGCTGGCTTCGCACTGATCATCATCATGTTTGCCGTCACGATAACCATTATGATGAACAGCATGAATCAGATACACAGCAATTTCGAGAGTGTCTCTGAAACCTCATTACCGCTTGTTGCGCTTTCAAATCAAACGAGTGTTCAACTGCTTTCAGCTGATAAATCGTTTAAAGATTTTTTAACCACCCAAAATACAGAGCGCATGTCTGCAATGCGTACAGAATTTGCTGCATCGAAAGATGCTTTTTCTGAAGTACTCGGAAGACTCTCTGTAGCAAGCGGCAATAACGCGGCGCTCGTAGACCGTATTACACAGCTAAGAGCAATGGAAGAGCGCTACTTTGCAGAAGCAGCTGAAGCCATGAGCAACTACTTGGCGATGTTCGAAGCACAAGAACAAGTACAAAAAGCATCACGTGACTTCCAACGCCTACATTCAGAATTAACGGTTGGCATGAAAGAGTACGTTGCCGACCAAAAAAGCATCTCTGTAAAAGTGATGGCAAAGAGCTACTTCATTAAACTGCAAGACGCAGAAGTCATCACCTCTGATGCACTTGCTAGCTCTGATGTTGCCTTCGTTCAGAAAGCCGTTAACCAAAACAAAAAGGCCGTTACTCACCTCAACTACGCTTATCGCGGCTTATCAACGCAACTGCCGGCACTTAAAAATGTTTTTGATGAATCGGTTCAAAAGTTCACCAAAGACGTTGGCCAGAAAGGTGGCGTACTAGACAAACACAACAACTACCTGCAAGCAAAACAAGCGCTGTACGTCAACATCGCTAACCTTGCGGTGGAAATTGACCAAGCGATGGCCGTGTTAGATTCATTCAACGTGACCGCAGAAGAGCAACTTAACGCTTCACTGGCAGACGCGAGCAGCATTTACGACAAAGGCCTATTTAACGCGATTGCGATTGGTATTGTTGTAACAGTATTCGCTGCAGCAATCGGTTACCACATTGCACACAGTGTAAGAGAGCCATTAACTCGTATTCTAGGGACCTTGGAAGGCCTAACTGAAGGCGATATGACTCAACGTATCGACATTCGTTACGACAACGAATTCAGCCGTGTGAGCCGTCACATCAACACCTTGGCCGACAACCTACACAATATTCTTGTGAAGCTGAATGATGCTTCAGATGACTTAACGAAGACCGCAAGCGTAAACCAGAAGACGTCTTCTGAAACGCAGGTGCAACTGAACAACCAACGCGAACAAACTGCAACCGTTGCGACGGCGATGACAGAAATGTCTCATTCTGTGCAAGAAGTGGCGAACAGTGCGCAAAGCTCATTAGGCATGGTTCAACAAGTCGAATCAGCTTCTGAATCTGGTCGTCAGATAATGAACACTAACATCAGCACTATCAATCAACTTGAAGTTCGTCTGACTGAATCTGTCAGTGCGGTGGGTGAACTGCAGCAAATGAGCAGCAAGATTGGTTCGATTCTGGATGTAATTCGTGGCATTGCCGAGCAAACTAACCTCCTCGCATTGAATGCGGCGATAGAAGCGGCACGAGCGGGTGAGCAAGGGCGTGGTTTTGCGGTAGTAGCAGATGAAGTTCGAGTACTGGCACAGAAGACCACGCAATCAACATCTGAAATTGAAACCATGATCAGTAACCTGCAATCAAGTTCGAAAGCGGCTAGCAACGTAATTGAAAGCTGCATGAATGATATGGACATGTCGGTTGAACAAGCTTCAAGTGCCAATAGTGCGATGGAAGAGATTCAAGCATTAATAATGGAAATCAGCCATATGAGCACACACATCTCTCAAGCTGCTGCTGAGCAGAGTGAAACCTCTGGGGATATCGCGCGCAACATCGAGGACATCAACCACATCGCAGATGCAAGTTACCAAGCGATGTCATCGATTGCTGAAGCGAGCCAAAACCTAACGATTCTAGCGAATCAACAGGGTGATTTGGTTCATCAATTCAAGCTATAGATAAACGAAGAATCGATAGATATTTACTGCAATTCTAGAGACTTGCTACCCAATAGTGGTAACTAATTGAACAAGGGCAACTTTTATCAAGGGTTGCCCTTGTTTTCCATGAGCTTTGTCATTATATGATTACTATGGCTTGCTGCTTTTCGTTTTCTTTCCCCTTTATGAGCGAGCCGCTATTAAGGAATTTATATGGCTGTTCATGTTGGTATTATCGATCAAGACCCCATTCGCTTGATCACCCCACTACTCGATAACCGAACGACCAGCACTCATATTGTGTTTATCGGTGACAAGAATCAAGCAAGTATGTATCAACGCTTGCACAACGTTTTGCAAAAACGCGACATTACGAGTGAGTTTTTCGAAATCCCGACGATCGTAAACACGTCGGCTATTAAGGAATCTATCCAAAGCTTAGCAGAAGACCTCAAGGCACGTGGCCAAGAAGTCAAGCTCAACGCTAGCTGCGGCCTACGTCACCGCTTACTTTCCGTTTACGAAGTCTTTCGCACTTATCATTGGCCCATTTTTGTAGTTGAACCAAACAGCGACAAACTGTGCTGGCTCTACCCAAACGGCAAAGAAGATACACAAGTCCAAGACCGTATTACTATCGATGACTACCTGACGGTATTTGGTGCTCGTGGTGAATTCAGCGACGTAAAACTGTCTCCTCAGCTTGATCAAAAACTTTATGAACTGGGTGAGCGCTGGGCAAGCAATGCACTAGAATTAGGCCCTGGCCTTGCGACATTAAACTATCTAGCAACGACCTGCCGTAAAGAACAGAAGCTTGATGTTGGACTGTCTGAGAAACAACAAGGCTACCGTGAACTGAACATGCTATTGAACGATCTGGTTGAAGCTAAGATTGCGACTTACAATAATGGTATTTTGACCTTTGCCAATGAAGACGCGCGTCGCTTCTCAAACGGTGAATGGTTGGAAACTCTGGTTCACAGTACCGTGAAACAAATCCAAGATGACATGCCGACAATACAAGACCGTTCGTTGAATGTTCAGGTATACCGTCAGCTCGGTGAACGTGAGGTTCGAAACGAGCTTGATGTTGCATCAGTGGTGAACAATAAACTGCACATAATCGAATGTAAGACCAAAGGCATGCGCGATGATGGTGATGACACCTTATATAAACTGGAATCGCTAAGAGATTTATTGGGTGGCCTGCAAGCACGTGCAATGTTGGTGAGCTTCCGTCCTCTCCGTCATAATGATATCACTCGTGCTGAAGACCTTGGATTAGCATTGATTGGCCCTGAAGAATTGAAAGATCTCAAAACACACCTAAAAGCATGGTTTACAGCGGCTGGTGGTAACGAAGATTTAGAGTGCTAATCTGAAGAAAATTGAGCAACTCGTTCATCAATAAGTAAAGAAAAAGGCGAACGGCTTAATTAGTCATTCGCCTTTTTTGTGCTCGTTTACTTTTATTTATCTTAATAAAAAATGGCCGCATCTTCCGATTCGGCCATTTTCAAAATCTTTCTGATACTTTAGTTCATCTAAAACTAAAGCATAAAGTAATGCTTAAAGCATTTTACGGGCAGCTTCTACAACGACTTTGATTGAGCGTGCTTCAGTCACTTTTAGAGTGTCGTGATCAGGCGTTTCTTTTTGAGTACGGTTGATGATGACACCAGCAACACAACCCGCCTTCAAACCAGAACTTGCACACATTGTTAGTAGTGTGGCTGATTCCATTTCAAAGTTTAGAACACCCATGTCTTGCCATTCTTGCATAGAACCTTGGAAACGCTTAACAACGCGACCAGAGAATGTATCGTAACGCTCTTGACCTGGGTAGAAAGTATCACTTGAAGCGGTTACGCCCATGTGAACGTCTGCACCTGATTCTTCAACTGCCGCTTTCATCGCCGTTGCAACATCAAAGTCAGCAACCGCTGGGAACTCCATCGGTGCGAAGTGCAAGCTAGCACCGTCTAGACGAACAGAACCAGTTGAAACAATCATATCTCCCACTTTTACGTGTGGTTGGATAGCACCCGTCGTACCAACACGTAGGAAGGTGCGAACACCAAGTTGAGCAAGCTCTTCAACTGCGATAGAAGTAGATGGGCCACCAATACCTGTTGAGCACACCACAACTGACTTGCCGTCTAGCTCTGCACGGTAAAGTGTGTATTCACGGTGGCTAGCAAGAAAGACTGGATTTTCCATCTCTTCTGCAATTTTTTGTACACGAGCAGGATCACCAGGGATGATCGCAAGAGTAGCACCGTTAAGATCTGCTTCAGTAACACCTAAGTGGAAAACAGCTTGAGACATAGTTCGCTCCTTTTGGCTTATTGGGCTTTTTACCCTTATTTAAGCTCATAGTAAATTCGTGGGGTACGCACACACTCTAACTAAGCTCACTACAAAATGAAGTGACACTCATCACACCAATGATCGCAACAAAGTTCAATGTTTCACGAAAAACCGATTGGCATCACAAAAAACAAGCAATACGTAAGTCTATGTTGCATATTAATGAGACAAGAGCGCCTGTAACGCATTATCGCGAATAACGTACTATCGCTAAAGGCGCCGCTTAAATTAAGAGTGTTCTATATAAGCGATCCGAACTTAATCCGCTTTGGATTTAAATCGAAGCAGACGTAGAGCATTCAGTGTAACTAGAGCGGTCGCGCCAGTATCAGCCAACACCGCAACCCATAAACCAGTAATCCCAAGCAAACTGGTCACCAAGAATACGGCTTTTAAGCCAAGCGCGAGTGCTACGTTTTGACGAATATTGTTCATGGTTGCTTGCGATAGCTCAATCATCGCCGGCAGTTCCGTTAAGCGGTTATGAGTCAGTGCTGAATCCGCCGTTTCCAAGGCCACATCAGTCCCCCCGCCCATCGCTATACCCACATTAGCGGTTTTCATCGCTGGCGCATCATTAATACCATCCCCGACCATCGCAACATGCGATTGTTGAGAAAGCTCTTCAACATAAGACACCTTGTCACTTGGAAGTAAGCTCGCCTTGTATTGCATACCAATCTTGCTACTTATAGCAGCCGCACTGCGTGGGTTGTCACCCGTCAGCATGATAGATTGAATACCCAAGTCGTTAAGTCGTTCAATCGCAACCTTAGCGTCACTGCGTAACGTATCTTGCCACGCAATCAATCCAATAGGTGTCACTTGATTTGTTGATTCTTCTTGATGCTTAAGCTCTAGAGCAATAACAACCGTCTTACCCTCGCCTTCTAGAGCTTCTACCTGAGACACAACATCAGTATCAAGATCGAAACTGACTTTAGAAGGAGCCAACACTTGGTATTTAATGCCATCGACATCACCTTCGACACCACTACCAATCAGCGCCTTTTTATTGTGTGATTCTGGGATGTCTATCTTCAGCTCTTTTACTTTCGCCACCAGCGACTGCGCCAATGGATGAGTAGAACCGACTTCAATAGCACCCACTACGCGTAACATTACGTCTTGCTGCCAACCCGATAGAGGCTGAATATCGGTAACCTGAGGTTTCCCCTCCGTCAATGTACCCGTCTTATCGAAGGCAATCGTTTGAATTTTGCCAAGTTGTTCTAGTGCCGCGCCGCCTTTAATTAGCGCACCACGTTTTGCCGCAGCAGCCAAACCAGAAGTAATGGCAGCCGGCGTTGAGATAACCAGGGCACAAGGGCAAGCAATCAACAACAAGGCTAAGCCACGATACACCCAGGTTTCCCAAGGTTGAGCGAACAACAGTGGAGGCGTGATGATCACCAACAAGGCAACCAACATCATTAATGGCGTGTACCAACGGCTGAACTTATCAAGGAAGCGTTCCAGTGGTGCTTTACGAGATTCCGCCTCTTCAATCAAATGAAGAATACGGTCGATCGCATTCTCACCCTGCTTTGATGTGATAGTGATGAGAACGACTTTATCCACAACCACAGCACCAGCCATGATGCTGCTGCCTTCGATATGTTCAACTGGGACAGATTCGCCAGTCAATGCACTTTCATCAAAACTCGCGGAATCTGTAATCAGTTGACCATCAGCGGGTAAACGAGATCCTGCAGAAACTTCGATAACATCACCAGGTACCAGCTCACTCACTGCAACTTCAGTCCGTTCGCCGTTGATAATTTTAGTTGCATTCTCTGGCACCAGTGCCATTAGGGCTTGCACACCACTTCTTGCTCTTGATGAAGCAAAAGCCTCCAAACGCTCACCAATCAAGAACAGCAGTAATACCATGGCTGCTTCAATGGTTTCACCTAGATATAAAGCACCAAGAGCAGCGACACTCATTAAAGTTTCTATCGCGAAAGGTGTCCCAGATCGCGCTAATTGAACCGCCTTTTTCGCTACTGGATATAAGCCAAGTAAACAGGTTGCGGTAAATAAGCCTTCGCTGAATTGAGGTAACGAGTTTCTCAGAAGAGCAGCGATCAGCATTGAGGCTGCAATCGCTATGATTTGTAAATTAGGTTGGATATGAGCTTGCCAAAACGTCTCTGGTTGTTGTTTTTCTTTCTTCGCACCCACTTCGGTTAGTGGGAAGCCAGTTTTGATAGAGACTTGTTCAATGGTGTCAACGAGACTTTCTTTTTCGAATTTCACAACCAACTTTTCGGTAGCAAAAAGAACCTTGGCTTGAATCACACCGTCAATGTTACTGATCGCGTTCTCTATTTTTCTTGCACAAGCTGGACAGTCCATTCCGGCCACCAACCAACTTTTGGAGAATTTGGCATCGAGAGATAAGGTAGAGGAGTGACTGTCTTCCTCTCCACTATCCGATCCGCAACAATCATCTCCAGACGACGAAGACGCAGCATCAGAACTACAACATACAGATGAAGTACCTGCTGCGGTAATGCTTGAAATTTTAGGGCTAGAGCAACTTGCTCCTGCCGCTTGAGGTTGAACGTCCACTTTTGTTGAGCGGCACACTGCATGTTTTGCGCACATATTGTATCTCCTTAATACTCAAAAAGCCTTGAGGCAGTTGCTGACTGATAACAACTGAACCCTAAGTTCACCAAAAGTATAAACCTTAGAGGTAGCTCCAAGGTCAAGAAGAAATTTACAAGCCGATGAACCTTATATTAGAACATCGGTGTTATTATGATTTGAATTTTTTACATTCTTCCCGATTCGCCGACACATCATCGATCAGAACAGCATCGTGCGAACAAAATGGCGGGGTATTCAAACTGACTATCGATACATCCTCTTCACCATGATCCACTTCAGATCCTTGCATAAGCTCAGCAATATGATGACGAAGAACCAAGATCCCCAACAATCCAAACAAAATATTACCTAATGCTTGTCCATACAACACGCCTAACGCGCCATACCATTGTGAACCCAAGTACACGAATGGCAGAGTACCTAATGTCGCTTTACCTAAGTTAAGCGCCGTCGAGTAAAGTGGTTTACCTAGGTTATTAAAAGAAGTATTCGCTACAAATAACGCACCATTAAAAGTAAAAGTAAAGGCAACATAAGTACAGAAAGCAGCAACAATAATGGCCGCATCCCCCTGAAGGCTAAAGCCTTGAATCACGTAGCCCTGAACTAAATACAACACAATACAAACAGCAATGGTGTAAATCGTTGCCACTAGCAAAGAGTTATTCAATGTTTCTTTAACTCGGTCCATTCTTTCAGCCCCGAAGTTCTGACCAATGATTGGTCCCACGGCGCCGGATAATGCAAAGATAGCGGCAAAACAAACAGGCGTTAAACGACCAATGACCGCAAAACCAGCAACGAAATCCTCACCATATTGTGCGATACCTGTCGTCACGATCGCATTACCGATCGGCGTTGCTGTATTAGCAATAATGGCTGGAATTGCGATTGTCAAAATAGGGCGAATATTAATACGCCACTGCCCTAAAGAAGGTGGAGCAACCAACTGATGACTACGAATAAGAGGATAAAGCGAAAAGAAAAGAACCGAAAAACGTGCAATGACAGAAGCAATTGCTGCCCCTTCTATGTTCCAACCAAAACCAAAGATAAATAGAGGGTCTAAGATCGCGTTCACGATACCGCCTGACAAAGTCGCCCACATCGAACGCTTTGCATCACCTGCCGCTCTTAAACCAGCACCTGCCGCCATCGCCAGGGCTAGAAATGGCCCACTTGGCAATAAAATTTGTAGGTAAGCTTGAGCCCGTTCTGCCGCAACGCCTTTGGCGCCAATGGCAGTCAGCAACTCAGGGATATAAACGAACATAACCGTAGCCACCGTCGAACTGATGACAAACGCAGTCAACATAATACTAACACTAAGGTTTCGAGCTTGGTCTCTGTCTTTGGAGCCTATCGCTTTCGATACCAGGGCACCCATGGCAATTGAAGTACCAATCGAAACTGAAGTGGCGAAAAAAGTGAGTGTACCTGCAAAACCAACTGCCGCAGCCAATTCAACCTGTCCCAACATACTGATGAACAACATATCGAGTAAATCGACAACAAATAACGCCATCAAACCAACAGAGCCGGCTCCCGACATCATCAATATATGGCGCATCGTCGAACCTTCCACAAACTTTGCAGTTTGATTTGACATGAAACCTCCAAAAGCTGAAATACCACAAGCTAACGATCTACAAAGAAAAGCTCTACAAAGAAGAAAAGACGCTAATGCGCCTTTTTAACCTAGAATATTGGAAGGTATAATCGTTCGTATTACACGACTACACCTGATGTTTGAAGCATTCATTTAAATTCTTGCCTATTGCTTTTAAAACATCCGATCTTGTTATCATGCCCACCAGTTTTTTATTATCAATCACTGGGTAAGCTTTAGGCTTGCCAACCTGCATCATGTCTGCCAATTCAATAATTGACAATTCAGGCGATACCGATAACACCTCTTGGTACATGCAATCGCGCACGATGTGCGTGTCTTGGCAGAAGTAGCTAACCTTGACCAGTTTATCTAATAAATCTTGTTCCGAGAGGAAACCGATAACTTGCTCGTTATCATCAATTACAGGTCCTCCCATATGAGGACTTCGCATCACTTTATCTAACGCTAGACTTAAAGGCATATCAGGAGTGAATGTCACAACCTGCTTCGTCATGTAATCTTTCACTTTTATTGAATGCATTATGTTCTCCCTAAATACTTTTCGTCATGGCTTTTCCGTCTTGTTAAGTTAATTGTTGTCTAAAATCTTGATTTTACTAAATGGATTTCAACAATTTTATTGATAGGTAAAACCTACTAAGACAAAAATGTGAGGTCGCAAAAGGCTTGAGCGTGTTTTAACATCACAAAAAAGAAAAATTTGAGCATAAGAAATCCCCCTTAGCCTGCTCATTAAATAGCGGATTCATACACATATTGTCTTGAACAAAGTTAACCAGCATTGTTATTAATGTATCGATATCGTATTTTGTAGCGAGTTTTTAAGCGGGTGACCTCTTTGACAATAGTGGAGGCTTAAATCGATATACTTCGTTCACTGGAGCACTGGTTGTGTGAACTTTGCTCTTACTAATTTAATTTCTCAAATACGGTCTACTATGCCTTTATCAACCTATTCTCAGACTCCTCTATCTAAGTATTTACCAAGGCTAAAAGCCTACTTCAATGAATTATTAGACTTCCAATCGCGTATTTGGGTTGTGCATATCTTTGAAGGCTCCATTACCGACCAATCGTTTGTGATTAACGAAGATGGCTTTAAAGAACCATTAGAGTGGATGAAAAAGCGTGACTATCAAGGGAAAATGCTTGATCGTGTTGATAAGATGAAAGTCTCGCAAGTGATTGAGATTAAGTTTGAAGACAAGATGCATCGACTGATGCGAGTTAAATAACCTTTGTAACTTAATCATTTACCGAAATACCTGTGCTAAAAAATGAGTCACAAAAAAACAAGCACAAAAAAGGCCAGCAACGACGGCTGACCTTCTCTCATTTTATGTCGTTAGTTTGCCGCTAACTTTCACAATAAGCTTCCCAAAGATACAATGCTTTTGCATAGGCTTCAGCTTTGTCATGTGTTTCTGCAAATAAAATAGCCGTCATACTGTCAACCACACTATTCGCCATTAGCTCCATCTCATCTTCCGGAGTACCCAAGACACATTCGGAAGGAAGAGGCAGTTCTGCGTTCATGGTTCCTTCCCAATAGAAAGACTCCACCTTTTCAGGTGAGCTCATCCAAACCGTTTGGCTAACCTTAGGGTTATATTCCGACTCGCCATTCATGCCTTTGAATGAAATTACCGAGTGGGATTTATTGCCAATGACATGCTCAACTTCAGCGTGCAACTGAGGAAAACCAGGGTGGAAACTTCCACGTAACCCTAAACGGCCACCACCTGGGTTTAATGCTCTAACTACAGTGTTGATTGGCGTCCTCAACCCATAACGGTGTTTCCAACCAATCATAGTTTGAGCTTCTGGAGCAAAATTCACTAGAGGTAGATATGCAATGCCATCAACTTCTAGGATCTGTTTCGCGTCTTGTGGATCGGCCGCTCTACGAACACCAACGAGATCTAAATAAGTCTCAACGTGTGTGCGACCGCTTGGCTTATCCATATAACCATGCATCAAGACTTTGTAGCCATTATCTGCCAATATCTTCGCAGCAAGTAAGTTCCACGGTTTACCACTCGCCGTATCGTTCCGCTTACCGGCGTAGCAAGGCCAATCAATATCAGCGCCCAAGTCAGGCACACGTGATTGGAATGCTTTTACAAAGCCAGCTATCTCTTCGTTGGTTTCATTTTGTACACGAATTAACATCAATAGCATCGCCATTTGGTCGTCACCGACCTTTCCGCTTAAATACTCATCCATGATGCGATAGGCTTGTTCGAACGATAAAGGCTTACGCCCCCTTTCCCCTCGTCCAACAGTACGAATACACTCTAAAATACTACTCATTGACTGTTAATTCTCTTCCGTAGATATCAATAAAATTTACTACGTTTTCGATTCTATGTCACTCATAGCGCATTGCAAAGCGATTCGAGCGTATAGTAATAACTGCAGTGAGTTTATTAATGATCGATAAGTAAGCGGCCTAAAGAAATATAAACCTAGCGTGGAATCCACCACTGGCATCTGCCGTGATTTTTCATATACTGCACCCTATTGAAACATTCACTACTCTGTAAGACACAAATATTGGGCACTTTTATGATCATTCTGAGCACCAACTTTGGCGATATCGAAATTGAACTCAACCTTGAGAAAGCACCTGTCAGCTCTAAAAACTTCCTTAAATACTGCCAAGATGGTTTCTACGAAGGCACCACATTTCACCGTGTTATTGAAGGTTTCATGATTCAAGGAGGTGGACACACTATCGACATGACAGAAAAACCAACTCGCGCACCCATCGTCAACGAAGCAAACCGTGGCTTGAAGAATGTCATTGGCTCTGTGGCGATGGCTCGCACAGACGCACCACATTCTGCGACAGCACAATTCTTTATCAACCTTGATAACAATGACTTTTTAGACCACACCTCTACCACAAATGCAGGCTGGGGCTATGCTGTGTTTGGTAAAGTATCTGCGGGCATGGATGTAGTCAGCAAAATCGCTGCCGCCCCAACGACCATGCGTTGGGGACATGAAGATGTGCCTTGCGAAGATATCGTGATCACTAAAGTCAGCATCAACGAATAGTTGTCAAGGAAACATAAAGACGAAGCGAGACCAACACTAATATAGAACTGAGCCTGTCACAGCCCTAATTCGCGCAGGCTTTTATTTTCGTCTCGACCATTTGATATAACAAAACAGTGAAGCAATAATCACCGTACCACCAAGCAGCTTCTGCGTTTCAACACTTTCTCCTAGCACGCCAACACTCAGTAATAGTGTCCATACAGGCTCTAGAATCATAATCAATGCAGCCACTTCCATATTCACGGAGTGTTGACCGACGGTTTGCAACAAATAGCGAATAGAGGTTGCGACCACCGCAGACACAATAAACCAGAAGATCAACGAACGAGTCATTTCAAAATCAGGTTGAGTCGTCATTGCAGAAAATGCCAAGCCACTAGCACCCACAACAAACAGCTGCACGCATATGGAAGCGATAGGTTTTATATTAGTAATCACACGCTTGTTCATCACAAAATGAATCGAGAGCAGCATCGACGCCAATAAGAAATAGATCTGACTCTGTTCGACATTCCAGCCATTGCCTAAGGTCAGTAATAACATGCCGATGATCGCAATTGGGAAAGACATCCAAAACGCACGATTAGGCTTAACTCGAAACAGAATCCAAGAAACAAACGGCGCAATGATCATGGCTAAGCTCATGATAAAGGCCCCTTCAGACAAGCTTTCGGTTACCGAAACCGCAAATACCCATACCTGCAATGAGGCAGACAGCAACAACCCCACCCCGCAAAGAGACAAGATCTGCTTAATCGAGAGCTGGCGAATATGATGAATACAGAATGGCAATAAAATAAGGCTTGCAACAAAAAATCGCACACCGATGAACACTGGCCCCGGCATTTCCAATACCACCAACTTAGATGCGATCCACCCTACCCCAGCTAGCAGGGTGGCAAATAGGAGGTAAAGTTCTCCACGCATCGATTTCACGTTCATCATTTTCAATCGTCCGATAACAAAAAAACAACCTTACTCTGCAAGGTTGCTTTTATAAAAAATTCAACAGGATCAAGATACTATCCGTTACTCAATATACCAAGTCCTTTGGGCTATATCTCTATTGAAGTTACAAAAAAGGTAACGGAATCAGTTCTATCCCGAGTACGCCACTGATGCTCATCACAACCAGCAGAGAGACCTTGAAAACAGTCTTTGACCACTGAATGTAGTTTAGGCAATCGACTTTTCGGAATGTCACTTTAGTCCACATAAAGCAAACCGCTGCCGACACCGCTAGGTATTCATAACCTGCTTCTCCGAGTAGGAACAGCGCCAACGAGACTGCGCCAAACGCCACAACATACGCTTTCATGTGTTGATGTGCTTTGTCGACGCCCTCTTTCACCGGTAACACAGGAATACCTGCATCTCGGTAATCTTGAAGGCGGAACATCGCAATCGCATACGAGTGTGGCATTTGCCATAAGCAGAACATCACGAACAACAACACCGCTTCAAGGCTGATGTAATTAGTCACCGCCAAATAGCCCACCAATGGCGGCACTGCTCCCGAAATACTACCCACTAAAGTGCCGTAAACCGATGTACGCTTGTACCACATGGTGTAGAAAAAGACGTAAAACACATAGCCAAGCAACACCATGACCGCAGAGATCGGGTTAGCGAACTGAAACAGCAGCGCTGTGCCGGCTAGCAATAAAACCAAGGCATAGACGAACGCTACGTCTGTATTGATGTTGCCCTGAACCAATTCTCGATTTTGTGTGCGCTTCATCTTCTGGTCGATATCTCGGTCAAAGATGTTGTTCACAACACAACCTGATGCAATCACCAGTCCCACGCCCGCTAATGTTGTTAGTAACAACATCGCACTGGCGGGTTCTGTTTTTGCGGCGAGGAAGAAACCCGCCGCAACAGAAATCAGGTTGCCGAAAATGATGCCCGGTTTGGTGATAGACAGATATCTTTTCAGCATGCCCTAGCCTACAACTTCATGTTGACGTTCATGTTGTAGATGATCCATACCGAGCCAGCGATAAGAATCAATACAACAATGGCGGTAAACATCAGTGACACCAAGTTCCAACGTCCATCGGAAGATTTCGCTTCCATGTGCAAGAAGTACTTAAAGTGCACAAAGATTTGTACCAACGCACAACCGAACAAGATCACGTAAGTTTCCGTGCTTGGAAGCGCATGCGACCACACAATGTAGAACGGAATAATGGTGAGAACTAGTGACGCAATAAAGCCTTTCACGTAATCCGTTGCACCGCTGTCTAGATGCTGTTCCATTACATCACCCCCATTAAGTACACGATGGTAAATACACAAATCCAAACGATATCAAGGAAGTGCCAAAACAAGCTTAAGCACTGGAAACGCATCGACATGTTGTCGTTCAAGCCTTTGGTTGAAAGTTGGTGATACGCCACTGCCATCCAAATCAGACCAAACGTTACATGCAAACCGTGTGTGCCTACCAAGGTAAAGAATGCTGAAAGGAACGCACTCTCTTGAGGGCCATACCCTTCTGCAATCAAGTGATGGAACTCATACACTTCCATACAGATGAAGGCTAAGCCCAATACGAAAGTCACTTTGATCCAGCGCTTCAGTCCGGCCACATCTTTGCGCTTCATCGCAATCATGCCAAAACCGAAGGTGATACTACTGAACAGCAGCATCATGGTTTCGACAAACACGAACGGCAGTTCAAAGATGTCTTTGCCTGTCGGACCTGCGATAGATCCACTCTCAAGCACGGCATAAGTCGCGAAAAGCGTGGCAAACAGGACACAGTCACTCATCAAGTAAACCCAGAAGCCAAACAACTTATTGCCCGCAGCTTCGTGGTGATGATCATGCGAGTGTGCAAGATCATAAGTGTGTGACGGAGTATTAGCTTGCATACGTCGTCTCCAAATCATCTTTATTGTCGTTATTACCACTATCAGCGCTGTTACCACGACCAGAATGGTCGCCTTTCACTGACTGTTTCTTTGCTTCTTCAAGCTGTGCACGTCGAGCCGCTTCAATCGCTTTGATCTCTTCAACTTCCACGTAGTAGTCCACATCGTCGTTGTAGCTGTGTTGAATACACGTCACCACGATGCCCACTAAGCTTGCAGCCGCTAGCCACCAGATGTACCAAATCATTGCGAAGCCAAATGCCAACGCCCATGCAGACACATAAATGCCTGTCGGTGTGTTCTTCGGCATGTGAATACGTTCGTATTCTTCTTCCTGAGTTGGGTCAAACTCGCCACTTTGCTTTTGATACCAAAATGCGTCTATCTCATCGCCCTTAGGAAGTTTTGCAAAGTTATAGAACGGTGGTGGTGAAGATGTTGCCCATTCAAAGGTACGCCCGCCCCATGGGTCACCGGTTAGATCTCGGTTTTGGTCGCGGTCACGAACACTCACGTAAATCTGAACGAATTGACACACCACACCTATCGCAATCACGCCCGTACCTGCAGCCGCAACCGCCAGTAGTGGGAAGAACTCAGGGTTGATGTCTTGGCTCAAACGACGCGTCATGCCCATAAAGCCGAGTGCGTAAAGCGGCAAGAACGCCATTAAGAAACCGATGATCCAGCAGTAGAATGCGCGTTTGCCCCAAAGCTCGTTCAGAGTGAAACCGGTCGCTTTCGGGAACCAGTAGCCAATCGCAGCAAAACAGCCGAAGACAACACCACCGATGATTACATTATGGAAGTGCGCAATCAGGAATACCGAGTTATGCAGAATGAAATCCGCACCCGGAACCGCCATCAATACGCCCGTCATACCACCAACGGTAAAGGTGATTAGGAAGCCCACTGTCCACATCATTGGCGTGGTGAAGCGGATACGACCTTTGTACATGGTGAATAGCCAGTTGAAGATCTTAACCCCAGTCGGGATAGAGATAATCATGGTCGCGATGCCGAAGAAGGCATTCACATTGGCGCCAGACCCCATGGTGAAGAAGTGATGCAGCCAAACCACAAACGCTAAAATAGTGATAGCCACCGTTGCCCATACCAGTGAGGTATAACCAAACAATTTTTTGCGAGAGAAGGTTGCAGTCACTTCAGAGAACACACCGAAGATAGGCAAGATTAGGATGTACACCTCAGGGTGTCCCCATGCCCAAATCAGGTTCACATACATCATCACGTTGCCACCAAGGTCGTTGGTGAAAAAATGCGTGCCGATGTATCTATCCAACGTCAGTAACGCGATGGTGACCGTTAGGATTGGGAAAGAGATGATGATAAGGATGTTGGCACACAGAGATGCCCACGTGAATACAGGCATCTTCATCATTGGCATAGACGGAGTACGCATGCGCAAAATAGTCGCAAAGAAGTTCACACCCGTTAACGTGGTACCCACACCGGATATTTGCAGTGCCCATATCCAATAATCGACCCCGACTCCCGGACTTGCCTCAATGCCAGACAACGGCGGATATGCCAACCACCCCGTACGGCCAAATTCACCCAAGCCCAGTGACATGTTGGTTAGGATGATACCCACCACAAACAGCCAGAAGCTCAGGTTATTGAGGTAAGGGAATGCAACATCACGAGCACCAATTTGCAGCGGCACAATGATGTTCATCAGGCCGATAACCAAAGGCATCGCGACGAAGAAAATCATAATCACGCCGTGTGCCGTGAAGATCTGGTCATAGTGATGTGGCGGTAAATAGCCTGTCTCACCCGCTGCGGATAGCAATTGCTGACTACGCATCATGACCGCATCGGCAAAGCCACGAACTAGCATCACCATTGCGACCGCAATGTACATGAAGCCCAATTTTTTGTGGTCTACAGAAGTAAACCATTCATTCCAAAGGTATTGCCACTTACCGGCTTTTGTTACCGCATAGACCACTAAACCACCCACTAAAGCGATCATGGTTAACGTGAACAAAATAATGGGTTCGTGGTAGGGAATTGAGTCTAGAGTTAATCTTCCAAACATGACGATTATCCTTGGGTTTCCGGCAAACAGTTCATTGAACCAGGGTGCTGGGTCACGACATCAGTGAATAAAAATGGTGGGATACTGGAGAACAGAGTCACAGGTTCAGCCACACTCGGCGCAGCCAAAGAACGGAATTGCTCCCAATCTTCAATACGGTCCGGGCTTGCTTTCACTTTTTCCACCCAGTTTAGAAACGCCACTTGATCAGGCATGGCTGATGCGGTGAATTTCATTTGAGAGAACCCTTTACCACTGTAGTTCGATGCAAAACCTTTAAAGTCACCTTCGTGGTTCGCGATCAAATTCAGCTTGGTCACCATTCCCGGCATCGCGTAGATCTGCGAACCAAGACGCGGGATAAAGAACGCGTTCATGATGTTGTCTGAAGTTAGCTTAAACGTCACCGGTACATCTTTCGGGAACGCAACATAGTTAACCGTCGCAATGTTTTGCTCCGGATAGATGAACAGCCATTTCCAGTCCAGAGAGACCACTTCGATCACCATCGGCTTAACGTCACTCTCCAGAGGCTTGGAAGGCTCTAGTTCGTGTGTTGTTCGCCAAGTGATGGTGGCCAGAATCGCAATAATGATGATTGGAATCGTCCATACCACTATTTCAATCTTGGTTGAGTGCGCCCAGTCAGGTGCATACTCTTCTGTGGTGTTGCTTTCACGGTATCTATAAGCAAAGTAGATGGTCATCAGGATCACGGGGATGACGACAATCAGCATCAGCAACAGAGCCGTAATAATCAGCTCCTTTTCCTGAACGCCAACGCTACCTTTTGGGTCGAGCAATGCGGAGTTACATCCTTCGAGCATCAGGACGGTTCCCACCAAACCAATCCTCGACAGATTTGCTCTCGATAAAATGCGTTTATATCTTGAAGCTTCCATTAACTTTCTCGATGGTTATCCAGCCTCAGAACGAACGCCCGAGTACTGGTTGTCATGGTCATTAGAATATTTATGTGTTGAGCATGTGAAACGACACATCTCAAATGCGGAACTGAAGTAGCCGTGTTTTTGAATAGTTAAACTGCCAAATTAAAACGACGGTGCTGCGCAGCCGAAACATTGCCGCACGGTTAAAACCACACAAAAAACATGACTTAATTGTTACACTTTGAAATGTATTGTTACATTTGGCGCATTATGAAGAGTTGAAATGGAAAGCTCACCAAACAAACTTGGAAACTAACCTTTCATTAATGACGGCAGAATATAAGAAAGAGAACGCAATTCTGACGCGCGACAATTGCGTGCCACATGAATTAGGCCAATGCTGGTAAGGGCTTAAAGAGAGATGTATGAACAAGTAGCTCCCACCAAAGCACAAGGTAAGATCGAGGCATATTAGAAAGTGCGAATCAATGAAAACATGACTAAGATCACATTTCTGAAATCACATACCATTTACAAGGTATTCATAAACAGAGCTGTTTATTCACCCTACCTATTCATCAGTTAGATATTAGAATATTCAGTAATACAAAATTGTGGAAAGCCAATGTTGCTGTAAACGTGAAAGCAACACAAAATGGCGGGATAGAGAAGAGTTTGACAGAGAAACAACACCATAACCGAGACAAAATGCGAAGTCATAATCGGTGCCGTTGCTCAATCATATATGGGCGTATCTACTGGCTCTTGTTATGCTCCACGAAAATCAGCTTGTCAGTGTTAAAGCCACGCTCTTTAGACATCGCTTTGAACCTCTCCATGACCTCAGACGAGACTTCTGGGGTTCTAGAAAGCAGCCACAAGTAATCGGTATTTGGTCCTGAAACAAACGCGTATTGGTAATTCTCTTGGTCCAATTCAAACACCACATAAGCGCCGTAAAATGGTCCGAAGAACGACACCTTCAGATAACCCTGATAGCTGCCCTCGACAAAATACGCTTTGCCTTCCGCCTCGTTCCACTCGCCATCTTCATCTGAATAGCCGCGGTTAATTACCTTCACGCCACCATCATCACGTAGGCTGTATTCGGCACTGATGTTGTCTAAGCCACGCTCAAACGAATGGTCTAAACGAGCCACTTCGTACCATTTACCCAAGTATCTATCCAACTCAAACTGTTGAACAGGCTTTACCGTTTCGGGCATGCCCACACAACCACCCAATAAGATCACGCTAAGCAGCAATAATATTTTTTTCATCCTAACCTCGACTTGTTTTTATTAGTAATGCGAGTAAGTCTCGTGAAAACATAAACTTACATCCTTGGTAATACGTTAAATCCATTTTTATAGTTCACTTAACTGTAATTTATTCAAATCTTATGTGAATCGTTTAGTCTGCGAATGAATCAATGACGTTTCATTGCTGTTCGATATTGAGTCGGTGTCACCTGCTTATACGATTTAAACTGACGATTGAAATTGGCTTGATTGTCATACCCTACTTTCTCCAAAATCAAACTCACTGGTAATGAGGTGTTAATCAATAAATCACATGCCACATTGAGCCTAATTTTCTTTAGCCGTTGACTAAAACTCTCGTTGTAATGCTTTTGAAATAGCCGCCTAACACTACTCTCACTAATGTACAGGTGACTGGCTAAGTCGTTAACCGAGATATCGCGAATAAAGTTATTCACCAAGAAAGCTTCAATCTTATCCAGCTTATCGCTGACCTCATCTTCGTCACCTGAATTGAACATAGGGTTGATCAATTGAACTACCTCCTGATCATCAAGTAATAACGAAAACAGAGCGAATAATGTAAGAAGTTGTTGATGTGGCGACTGAACCATCACCTTATTCAACAGTTCTGTTGCTTTTTCTGCGGTAGCGGGCGAAAACTGTAGCCCTTTCTTTGAATCTTCTAGCAGTGTACGCAGCGGTTCTAGCTCCCGACAGCAGGCTATTAATTGTTCTATCCAGTCTTTTCGAAACCAAATAACATGCGTTTCACAGACTCGCGAGTCATCAGGATTCTCGTCCGAATAGATGGCATGAGGTAGATCTGGACCAACCAAAATCATGTGGTTGTGAAACACATTACTTTGGTGATGCCCAACAAGGCTATGACCAAAAAAGTGACGATGAATCGCTATCTCATACTCTTCATGTCGGTGCCAACCATAGCTTTTACTGTTCTCAATAATTCTCTTGTAACGCCATGACGTGCCAATTCGTTGTGGCACTTTTTCCAAGTAACCCTTCATTGCAATGCTCAGTGACTTTTTAATATTGAAAGTATACGTATCAAACCATCTAAATGAGAGTTTTGACTGAAAAGTATTGAAAATTGCACTAACAATACTCATCCGGTTGTCACTGCTAAATATACTGCAAGTGAACTTAACCAGGAGAGCAACTATGGATACTTTATTATTAAAAATTCGCGATATGATTCTTGCCACACGTCAGCAGTGGATAGGCGAGATCACCTACAACCACAACATCAAGGGTGATCACACTTGGAAACTCTATGGCTATAAATCTTATGACGAATACAAAAAAGATCTGCGTAAAAGCCTAAGACAATAGTCGTGATGAAAAGCTTATTCAAACCACAATTTATTGATTAATATCGGTTTTAATTTGTCATTCATGTAGAGTTTCACACTTGCCACTCGCTTTCTATACTTACTAAACAGTGGAATATGGAATACATAATAATGAACAATAAGCTCACTCTGCCACACACTGCATGGATAGCATTACTCGCAAGCTTAACGGCCGTAACGCCGGTTCTTGCACAAACCAACACCGTTGTTCATGAGCAAACAGCCGTTAAAAGCCAAGTCGCAGACCAGATATTTACTAATGCCGACATCTACGGGCATCGTGAGTCAGACTCGATCGTCACCCATAAAGGTAAGATCATCTTTATCGGAGAACGTGAACAGGCGCAATCGTTTGAAGGGCATAAGACCGATGTCATCGACTTGGAGAATGCCTTTGTCTTACCGGGATTTATTGACAATCACAACCATGTTTTCGAAGCTGCCTCAGAGCTGGGGGGAAATTGTGAACTCGACTCTGAAGCGACGTTAGAAGAACAAATCCCCTACTTAGAAGCTTGTAAAATCAATGCTGATACCGATGGCAGAGGTTGGCTAATGGGTTATGGTTTTTCTTTGGAAGCGACGCTCGATAGCGACTCCGAATACACGCCACTTGAAATCATCGACAGTATCTTCCCAGATCGCCCGGTGGTGATCATGGAGCAGACTTCACACTCGATGTGGGTCAACTCGAAAGCATTGAAAATAGCCCGAATCAGCCAACAATCTCCAGATCCACAAGGCGGCGCTTATTTAAAGAATCCTGATAACGGAAGGCTTAACGGCATTCTATTAGATAACGCTGGCGACCAAATCATGGAGATGGCGTGGAACAGCCAAAGCGAGCTATTTGAGCAAAGCTACCAAGGCTTAATGTTCGGGCTTGAGGAAGCGGCAGCCCACGGCATCACCACCATTGGCGACGGTCGCATGTATTGGAAACGAGGTTGGTATGACGTTTGGCTAGAGGCCGAGCAAAATCAAGACTTAACGGCGCGCGTGTCGCTGCGACCTTGGGTGTATCCATCAATGGCAATACCTTCTCAATTAGAAGTCTTTGAAAAGATGTATTCCGACGATAAAAGCCGTCTATTACTTGTCGATCAGGTGAAAATGTACAGCGACGGCATCTTCATCAACGGCACCGCCAAAACGCTCGCGCCCTACTTAGATACTTATCTTCCCCAGTCTCCTAATGGCTTGAACTATATTCCGCCGGAACAAATGAAAGAATGGCTAACTGCGCTCGAAAAAATAGGTTTTAGCGCCCACATTCATGCCATTGGTGATGGAGCGGTTCGTGAATCGCTTGATGCGATAGAAAGCATTCGCAAACAAGGTTCAACCAAACCCTACACCCTAACCCATGTCGAATTAATCAATGATGAAGATGTGCCACGCTTTCACCAATTAGACGTGACCGCAGATTTCCAAGTCGGCTCTGATTACGTTGCAAGGCATCAACACCAATGGGCCGAAGCTTTCCTTGGTGCTCGCCGAGCTAAAGCTATGATGAACCTCGACGCGATACTCAAGACCGACGCGAATATCACCTTAAGCAGTGACTGGAACGTACACGATATCAATCCTTTAGTCGGCATCGCGAACAGCTTAATCATGGGCAAAACCGGCCTAACTGATATCTACACCGCAATAGACGCTTACACGCTCAAGGCAGCCAAGAGCCTTGGAATTGAAGACATTACGGGCTCTATTAAGGTTGGTAAATCGGCTGACTTTGCCATTCTCGACAGAGACATCACCACCGTATCAGCAAGAGAAATCGCCAAAACTCAAGTTTTGATGACGGTATTACGTGGGGATGTGGTTTACGAGAAATAAGGCTAACAAGCGCTCCGAAAAGCGTGAAGAGATACAGATCTCAGAGGTAGATTAAAGGAGGAGATTAGGAAGTGATTAGTGTTTGTACCTAAAGGTATTACTGCCATCAACAACCTCAATTTTAACAGGCACCGTTCCTTGCTTAACGTTACCTATTTGGGCAAATGCTTTGTGAGAAAGGTCAATAACTCGGCCTTTTACATAGGGACCTCGATCATTAATTTTTACATCGACAGACTTATTACTGGCTGTATTGGTCACCCTCACGATAGTCCCAAAGGGCAAGGTTTTATGAGCGGCTGTATAAGCATTTTTATTATACGTTTCACCACTTGCCGTGAGTTTTCCATGGAATTTATCGCCATACCAAGAAGCTTTACCAACAAGATCATGTGACTTGGCATAGCCCTTTGTTTTTGAAGTATCGACAGCCGCATGAGACGAGCATCCGGCAAGCAAAGTAATAAGAAAAGCGGCAAAGATAAGGTTTAGTTTTTTCATGCTATTTGAGTAGATCTTCTTCATGTAATTATCTATTTTCATTGTAGTGCGATTTAGCAGTATTGAGCTGAGTATTGTGAGTTCTCAGCGAAGGCTATCACCAGTGTGATTCGACAATGTTTTCATGAAGCATGCTAGCTTCAGTCATATTCATGAAAGGTTTTATCTTCAAAACGTCAACTTTCACAACACATTCAAGTTATCTATTTATTGACCATCCATACGAATAAACACTAAAAGAGAACATTTTAAGGCCAAATTATTTGTACCCACGCCGATGTAAGTACCCTCTACTTCCCCAAAAAATAGTTGCACAAAAGAGGATTGGTATCTCTACCAATCCTCTTTAGGGAGTGTTTCGGTTTTTCAACCTTATGACAGGTAGTAACGCGATTACTCGTAGTCAGTCGCGTACGTGTCTTCGTATGTGTGCGAGTAGAATTCGAATAGGTTGCCAAACGGGTCTTCTAGGTAAACCATTTGTGCTTGTTTTAGTTCGTCTTCTGGGTGGTAACGGTGAATATCCATGCGTACTTTACCGCCAAACTCTTCAACACGCTTGATAGCTGAATGAAACTGCTCTTTTGGAAGCTGCAGACAGAAGTGGAAAATGCCTAGGCGAGAGAAATCAACGTTATGACGCTCTTCACGGTCAACCATTTCGAACAGCTCAACACCAATACCATCAGATGTGACTAGGTGTGCAATGTTGAAGCCTTTGAAGCCTTCACCAAATACGGCAATACACATACGGCCGATTGCTGATTCGCGCTCTTCCATTACTTTAGTGTTGTTCATTACGACTCTTAGACCTAAAGCTTTCGTATAAAACTCGACTGCTTTGTCCATGTCGCCAACCATGATGCCTACGTGATTCATTTTCATAACTTTCTCCAAATTCGTTTTAAATTCTGTGCTTTTCGAAGACTCGCTTCGGTATTTCGTTTCGATGGAGAGAGTATATGGAGATGCGATGATTAGATGAAATTATCATAAATTATGTTAATGATAATTTTTTATTATCTTGAAATTTACAGAGATCTCAGCTCCCTTAAAGAAGCTACACCTGCCCTTGCCTACATATATACATAGATACATAGAGGCTCACGTGAATAGAGGTAAGCCTAAATAGAGAACAACCTAAAGAGCATAGCTACCCAAATAGAACCTAGCCCTAGTTTGATAGCTTTTATCGATAGCCTTCTTCTATCAAAGATAGGATTTGCCTATTGAATCTATAGAAATGTCCGATTTCACTAATTTTCGGCGCCAATGCAATATATCTACATCGACGCGGGATAGCGTTAAACACTACAAATTAGAAAGAGAGTCAAATCATGATCAACACAGAAATCAAACCATTCAACGCAACAGCATTCAAAAACGGCGAATTCGTAGAAATAACTGAGCAAGACGTTAAAGGCAAGTGGGCTGTATTCTTCTTCTACCCAGCAGACTTCACGTTTGTATGTCCAACTGAGCTAGTTGACCTACAAGACAAATACGCAGAGCTTCAATCTCGCGGCGTAGAAGTTTACTCAGTATCAACTGACACGCACTTCTCTCACAAAGCATGGCACGATACTTCTGACAAAATCGGCACTATCGAATACTTCATGGTAGGCGACCAAACTGGCAACATCACAAACAACTTCAACGTTATGCGTGAAGGTCAAGGCCTTGCAGACCGTGCAACTTTCCTAATCGACCCAGAAGGCGTTATCCAAGCAATGGAAATCACAGCTGAAGGCATCGGCCGTGACGCTGAAGACCTACTACGCAAGGTTAAAGCAGCACAATACGTAGCCGCTAACCCAGGTGAAGTTTGCCCAGCTAAATGGAAAGAAGGCGAAGAGACTCTGGCTCCATCTCTAGACCTAGTAGGCAAGATTTAATCTAAGCCTAGCCAAAGAACAAATAAAGCTGAATAGCTAAACGGTTCTACAGGCGCGCTTCGGCCCCCCTCCTAAAGGGCAGTCGCGCGCCACCCTTTCAAGCCATCAACAACACAATATTTGCCGACTTGCGCCCCCTTTTTATTTTCCTTTTTCAGCAAGAAGGTATTGGTCAATACCAAGACACCGAATTTAAGAGCAGGCACGATTATGTTAGATCAAGCAATGAAGCAGCAGCTAAAAGCATACCTAGAAAACCTAAAAACCAATGTTCAGTTAATCCTTAGCCTGGATGGCAGCGACACCGCGAACAAACTTCAAGATCTGGCGAATGACATCGCGTCTTTAACCGACAAAATTGAAGTGACTCGCGATGACAGCGCAAGCACTCGCAGTCCTATCATGCAGGTAGTGAACCAAGAGAAAGGCACCACGATCGGTTTTGCCGGTTTGCCAATGGGTCACGAATTTACGTCACTGGTTCTAGCACTGCTTCATAGTGGTGGTCACCCTATCAAGCTTGAAGCTGACGTAATCGAACAAATTAAAGAACTCGATCAAGAGCTTAATGTAGAGGTTTTCATCTCGCTATCATGCCAAAACTGTCCAGAAGTGGTTCAAGCATTCAACATGATGTCGGCGATTAACCCTCTAATTAAGACAACGATGATTGATGGCGCAGCATTCCAAGACGAAGTGAAGTCTCGCGACATCATGGCAGTACCAAGCGTGTTCGTTAATGGTGAGCTATTTGGTCAAGGCCGTATGTCACTGGCAGAGATCTTGAACAAGGTTGATTCAGGCGCAGCGGAAAAGAAAGCAGCAAACCTAAACCAACAAGCACCCTTTGATGTATTGGTTGTCGGTGGCGGCCCTGCAGGCTCTTCAGCGGCAATTTATGCTGCACGTAAAGGCATTCGTACTGGTGTGGTTGCTGACCGATTCGGCGGCCAAGTGATGGATACCATGGCGATTGAGAACTTTATCTCAGTGAAAGCGACCAACGGCCCTAAGTTAGTGGCAAGCCTTGAAGAGCACGTAAAAGAGTACGGTGTTGAAGTGATAACTGAGCAGCGCGCTACAAACATCATTGCGGCAGAAGACACTGAAGACGGTTACATCCACGTTGAGCTAGAGAGCGGCGCAACACTACGAGCTCGCACGGTTATCACAAGTACCGGTGCTCGCTGGCGTGAAATGAACGTTCCGGGTGAGCAAGAGTACCGGAATAAAGGCGTCGCTTACTGCCCACACTGTGATGGTCCATTGTTCAAAGGTAAGAAAACAGCGGTTATCGGTGGTGGTAACTCAGGTATCGAAGCGGCAATTGATTTAGCGGGTATTGTTGAACACGTAACCGTACTTGAATTTGCAGACACACTGCGTGCCGACCAAGTGCTTATCGACAAAGCGAACGCAACCCCAAACATCGAAATCATCAAGATGGCGCAAACGACGCAAGTAATTGGTGATGGCAACCGTGTAACCGGTCTGGAATACAAAGACCGCAACACCGATGAACTAAAACAGATCGAACTTGCGGGTATCTTTGTTCAAATCGGTCTGATGCCAAACAGCGAATGGTTGAAGGGTTCAAAAGTTGAGCTGTCACCACGCGGTGAAATTGAAATTAACGCTCATGGCGCAACATCGATGAAAGGTGTGTTTGCGGCGGGTGATGTAACGACCGTACCTTACAAACAGATCATCATTGCGATGGGTGAAGGTGCGAAAGCAAGCTTAGGTGCATTTGACCACCTAATCCGTAACTCAGCTCCGGTTAAAGAGGCTGAAACCGCTTAAACTTAAAACTTAAAACTTAAAACTTAAAACTTAAAAGCTTCTAGGCATAAAAGCTTTTAACTCAAGTTCCTTAAATATTTGTTAACTTAATTCTTTACTGTTAACGACTTAGTCGACATTTAGACACCACTCCTATGGATTTAGGAGTGTTTTTTTTCTTTCTGATCTATGCCGGTTGATAAAGCATGAAAGCAACAACAAGCGCAAGACTTCCACCCAAGCAACGGTTCACAAACATCATCTGTTTTGGTGATTGAAGCAACTTTTTAAGCATGGTGCCGCAATACGCCCACACCAACATGCACGGTACGCCCGTGATCACCATACCCGCGATAATGGTCACGACTTGAATCAAGTAATCTGCGTTCGGAGTAATGAACTGTGAAAACACGGTTAATGACGCTATCCAACCTTTAGGGTTTAACACCTGCACCAACACACCAGACATGAAACCTGAACGATTGTCGGTAGTGCTTTCTTCGATTTGCATGTTCGCAATCGACCACGCCATGAACAGCAAATAAGCCGCACCCGCGTATTTCAAAATGTTGTATAGCTCTGGGTAAAGGGTAAATAGGCTCACCAAACCGACACTGGAACCCGCCAGTACGATGATGATGCCAACAGCGTTCCCAGAGATAAAAGGTAAAGTCGCAGCAAATCCATAACGACTTGAAATCCCAAGTAATGCGATATTGCCTGCCCCAGGTGTAATTGCAATTGATGTTGAAAATAGCAAGAACGCCAGCATTAATTGAGAGCTCATTTCCTCTCACTCCTGATAAGTAAAGATTTATAGGGAGAGAGTTTACAGATTCGACTAGGAATTAAATTGCTATATAGGCTAATATTAATGCAAATTTGAGCAAGACTTTTCTAAAAAAACCATGAAACAGAAAGAATCCACCAAAGAAGTGTTAGATGACACAGATATCGCCATCTTAGAGTATATCCAGCAAGACGGACGCATAAGCAACAGCAAGCTCGCAGAGAAGGTCAACCTCAGCGAAACCCCATGCTGGCGTCGTTGGAAACGCATGGAAGAAGCTGGCTATATCGATGGTTATGCCGCGAAGCTGAATCGTAAGAAATTAGGCTTTCATGTGGCGGGTTTTACTCTTGTGACTTTAGGTAATCATGAAGTAGAAAACACAGAACCGTTCGAAGAGTTTGTCGCGGTAACCGATTGGATCCCAATGTGTCACTGTATTGCAGGCGGCGCCGATTACATGGTGCAAGTGTTGGCGAAAGATTTGGAAGAGTACTTTGAGCGCATTAGCTCGATCAGAAGAGTGAAAGGCGTGAGCGCGATTCAATCGAACATCTCGGTAAAAGAGTTGAAAAACAGCTATCGACTTCCTCTAGAAGAATAGCGTGAGTCAGTGAAAATTGTCGTAAGCCAAATTCAAGAGCAAGAGACGAACTTTGTAAAACTCGTAGTTCCAGTTCAATTTGTCGAACGTAATACCATGCTTAAAATTAAGTAAAAAGATTCCAGATAAGAAAATGTCTATGATTCTGACTTTACTACGCACTCTTTTTTCATGATATTTAGCCCTTGTTCAAGAGTCTGGGCCCAAGCTCGTTCGACGCTTTCATCGTAAAGGGGATCGTATTTTTTGACTGTATTCAGCAATGAGTTAAACCATTCGTTAAGCTCTTGTTCAGAGATATCCATCCCCAAATCTTTATGTCGCTTACCAAGCTTTTTAACCGAGTTTCTTACACTCGGTAAACCAGAAGAGTTGTAAATCAAGATGATCGAGGCTTTGAGCATCTTAGTTTGTTGCTCTAACCCTATGTTTTCAAAACGTTCTGAAAACCTAGGGTTGTGCTCACAGAAATCGGCCAAAAATGTTTCCAGAAACTCTTGGTCGATCCGGCAACGTTCAAAACTCTCATAAAACAGTTCATTTGGTGTCATCTGGCAAATCCTTTGCAATATTTGCGAGTCTTCAAGGAAACAGACAAGTTCAGAGCCGTAATTCACAAGCTCTGAACAATCAACATAACCTAATAATACGCCACCGTGGTATAAAGTGAACAGTGGCATAAGGTGAACTATGGCATAAAGTGAGTGGCGCAGATCTTGTTTCCATCAGGGTCTCGTAAGTAAGCCAAGTAAAGGCGGCGCTCATCAGTTCCCCTCACTCCTGGACCATTTTCAATACTTGTACCCCCGTTTTCTACACCAATACGATGCCACTCATCGACGACTTCTGGTGAGGTTGCTAGAAAACCTATCGTCATCCCATTGCCATAAGTGGCAGGCTGGCCATCAATCGGTTTAGTTAAACCCAGTACACCGGTTTGAGTCACGTAAATGCAACGCCCTTTAGGGTCGACAGAACCTTCGCTGTAGCCAAGCACCTTCATGATTGGGTCATAGAAAGACTTCGCGCGTTCAATGTTTTCAGTACCAAGAAAAACATGGCTAAACATAACTAACCTCTTCTTATAGTGAAAGAATGCCCTAAACTAGACCCTTAATCCCTATTTGTCTACACAAGGTACGCCTTACCACCACTGATCCACTTATTGATAAAACGCTCAAATTTAGTTCGATATTCAAACGAAATAAAAGCTAATCAACAATACGCTGAGCGCCCTGCCCTTGATCATGCAGGATGTCCTCAGGGTTTAGTAATTGGCATTTCTGCATACTCAAACAGCCGCAACCGATGCAACCGGTTAAGTTCTCTTGTAACGACTTAATTTGCGCCATTTTACTATCGAGCTGCCCTTGCCACTTCTTAGCCACAAGCTCCCAATCATGTTTAGTCGCCGTATGGTTCATCGGTAACGTCGATAGCTCATCGGTGATCTCTTCAAGCGTGAAACCTATCGATTGAGCAACTTGTATCAGTGCGATTCGTCTCAACATCGCCGACTGATACCGACGTTGATTTCCGTTAGTACGAATCGAAGCAATCAACCCTTTGGTTTCGTAAAAACGTAAGGCAGAAGGAGCCACGCCACTGCGCTCTGCCAATTGGCCTATGGTGAGATATACGATGTTTCTCATTGTCACACTACCCTTGAGATCATAAATATTTAAAGCTTACTTTAACTTTAGAATAGCGACCTATTGTTACCTTAACCAGTTAATGTCCATAAACTTTGACTGCGGGCTCAACGAAAAGCAGTCATGAACATAGCTGCTTTGTCTTATTGAGGTGTTATCGATTTCTAAATTTGACTCATGACCGATTTCAGGTTTTCTGCCATTTCGGTATTGATGAGCTCTCCCGTTTCTACATTAAAGTTGTCGTAGAAACTTGGCACCGACATCGAACCCTTCACATCAGCATCAAAGTAAGGTGCGGAGTTTACCGCAGACAACAACACAGAACTTGCGCCGCCTGGACCTGGTGATGTGGAGAGCATAACAACAGGCTTGCCTTGATACACTTTCATGTCGATTCGTGATGTCCAATCAAACACATTCTTAAAGGCTGCGGTGTATGAACCGTTGTACTCTGCAAAAGAGATGACCACGGCATCTGCTTCGCCAATCTTACTAAAAAAGCGCTGCGCGTGTTGATGAACGCCAGACTCTTTTTCTCTGTCTTCACTGTAAATGGGCATCTCGAAATCATTAAGATCGAGCACCTCTACTTGCGCGCCCTCAACTAAGCTTGCGGTGTACGCTGCCAATTGTTGGTTAATCGATGTTTTACTGTTGGTCGCGCCAATCGCTAATACTTTCATTGTTGATCCTTGTTCATTTTTCTCACCTTTACGCACTCATGACTTCAATTGCGGAGCTCAAAGTTCATAACTGAAGATTCGTAACGTCTGTTTGATAACATCAAAACCTGCACTAGGTGACAAGGTGATAGATTGTGTTTTTAGATTTGGGATGATGATAAAACCTTAAGTTAACTTGAGGTAAAGCGATATTTTCAAAAAATAGGAAATGATCTAAAAACACTTATAAAGCAGTTAATTACGAAAGGTTAACTATAGATTGGCATTACACAGACAAAAATAAGCACACCCAAAACACATTGGGTGTGCTTTATCGAAATACTATTTACTTAAGTTGATTTAGTGAACTGACACCAGAGTAAGCGACTCCAGATAGCTCGGCCATTTCGCGATTCCATGTTGCCAGATCGTGAGGATTAAACTGATTCAAATGATCATGTCCGCACGCTCTCGCCATCACTTGCATCAACTCCGTCGAGGCTTCGAAGAAGTTCTTCAATTGGTTCGATGCCTTCTCAACATTTAACCGTTGGCGTAAATCGGCTTTTTGAGTCGCGATGCCCGCCGGACAATTATTGGTGTTACACATTCGGGCGGCAACACACCCTATCGACTGCATGGCACTGTTTGAGATAGCGACTCCATCAGCGCCAAGCGCCATCGCTTTTACGAAGTCCATCGGAACACGAAGACCACCAGTAATGATTAAGGTGACTCTGTCACTTACGCCTTGCTTGTCTAGATAGGATCTGGCACGAGCAAGCGCTGGAATGGTTGGCACGCTAATATGGTCACGGAACATTTCTGGCGCTGCTCCTGTACCGCCACCACGCCCATCCAAGATGATGTAATCGGCACTGGCATCGAGTGCAAACTGAACATCCTCTTCAATATGATTGGCACTCAACTTGAACCCTATTGGGATACCGCCCGTTACTTCTCGAACTCGGTCGGCAAAATTTTTGAAATCCTCGACGGTTTTTAGATCAACAAAGGTGGGTGGAGAAATCGCGGCGGTACCGGCTTTAATGCCACGCACCTCTGCTATCTTGCCAATGTTCTTCGCACCCGGTAGGTGACCGCCTGTTCCGGTTTTAGCCCCCTGTCCACCTTTAAAATGGAAGGCTTGGACATTTTTGAGCTTAGATTCATCGTAACCAAATTGTGCGCTGGCTAATTCATAAAAGTAACGTGAGTTCGCCGCTTGCTCTTCGGGTAACATTCCGCCCTCCCCCGAGCAGATCCCCGTTCCCGCAAGCTCCGCGCCTGTCGCTAAAGAGATTTTCGCTTCTTCAGACAAAGACCCAAAACTCATATCAGAAACAAATAAGGATATGTTCAACTTGAGTGGCTTTTTCGCTTTTGGCCCAATAATAAGCTCAGTACCGACGGGCACATGTTCCAATAACGGTTTGGTCGCCATTTGTGCAACCATCACTTGAATATCATCCCAGTGAGGCAGTAGATATCTTGGAACACCCATTGAGGTCATCGGCCCATGGTGACCCACTTTGGATAAGCCATCTCGTGCTAATTGATGAATGAACTCAACCGTGGGCTCCTCTTTGGTTGCAGAAGCCGCAGGTGAGAGATCGGGCGTTGCCGCTTGGATATGAACATCAGGGCCTTCTTGGCCCACTTGCTCAGCCGTAAACTGTTTATGGGTACCGTCACAAAAAGGGAGATTATTCGAATACTTACAGCGGCACAGGTAAGCGTCACCGGTTTCCTCGGCCACGAAACTCTTCGGTTTGAAGCCCGTTCCTGCATGAGAACCATCACAAAACGGTTGGTTTTTCGATTTCCCACAGGTACAGAAGTAATACTCCTCCCCTTCTGTTAGCTCGACCTTAACGGGTTTGTTATCCGCTACTACTGGATTCTTCATAGTTCGCTCACCTTTTCTTTCTTATGATTTGATGACTGAAGCGATGACTTGCTCATAAGAGTAAAGTAAAGGTGAGATACGCGGCGAATTCAATAAATGAGCCAGAGAAAACTAACTGAATAGACAGCCTAAAAACAGAAGCATTGTTTGTTCAACACGAACAAAAATGGCCACCAAATCGGCAGCCATTGTATTTTAAATTAAACGTGAAAGGTTAATCGAATAACTCAATGACCAGCTTGTTGTCTTTAATCACAAGATTAGGTTCCGATGACTTGATCAGTGACTCTTGAACCTTATTACTGTCCAGTTTGTAAACTGGTGACTGGGACAAAGCAAAACCAATCATAGAAACGGCAGGCTTAAGTAGTTTAGCGATCTCAGGAGAAAGCTGCTTGTCTTTTTCTTCAAAGCGCTCTAAACGCAGTGATTTCAAATAAATCTCTCCACTTTCTTTATCGTATTCAGGAGTCGCACTGAATTCGATATCAAGATCCAACCCCATATTCGGCATATTAAACACTTGAATCTTTGCATTGGTATTCGCCAGAACAGAAACACGCTGACTCTCTGCTCGCCCGATTTTAACTTCTAGATCATCAACGGCTACTTGTGCATACATGACGCTTTCAACACCAACTTCTTGCTCTAACATCACCGAATTTTGCAGGTAGTTAGTCATGTCTTGTTCAGTCACGCTGTAGCTAACACAACCGCCTAGCATCAGCGCAGAAGCTGCCAAAATGAACTTTTTTGCTACGTTAATTATCATCAATATCAGCTCTTTATCGTTAGTGATTAGCGCGGAGTTTACTGTGTGATCATCAATAAACAAGACAGTAAAAACACGATATTTGTCAATACCTTTAATTAATAAGCATAAATATCAGTAAGTAAAGCACCAGATTGGCTTTCTCGCTTGAAGTACTGCCACTTACTTGCTCAACGTTCTTAGGTTTATGTACTCGAATTATTCGAATTTTGCTCCTAAGCTTATGGGATATTTAGGGGGCTTACTGAAGGTTTCATCATGGATATCGAAACATGAAGAGTGAGCACAATGCCATCAAAAAGAGTATCACCTGAGCCAATAACTCGTTCTGTGATTTTGTTATGCAACACCGCATGCCTGCACCATAGTCAGTGGGTAGGTGAGCTGCGTCTCCATAACTGGGAAGCTCAAGTTGCAGAAACGACCGAACAGGCCATTCACTTACTCGATACACGCAGCCACAGCTACGCACCAATTGTGGTTTCTTGTCTAACATCATCCTCAATCGACAAAGAATGTGAACAAATATCAGTGCTGAAGGCTCACTCTCCAAATTTAAAAGCAATCGCTATCTGCAACCAACCACCAAGCCGCAACTTATCGCTCATCAAGCAAACCTTTTGGGATTATTACCACCTCCCTATTGATACAGAATGGCTTTGTCGAAATTTAGGGCATGCGTATGGCATGGTCGACACCAAGCAAACTAAACCTAAGCCTAAGCCTGCCTCGTGCCATGAATGTCAATTAGTGGGACAATCCAGCACCACCCAACAACTTAGAAAGAAGATAGCCAAGCTCGCTAACAACGATTTCCCAGTACTGATTCAAGGGGAGACCGGAACCGGAAAAAGCCTATGTGCGCGTTTAATACATGAGGCCTCAGCCCGTAGCCAGAAACCTTTCATCGCTGTAAATTGTGGCGCAATTCCACAATCACTGATTCACTCGGAGCTATTTGGCTTTGAAAAAGGCTCGTTCACGGGAGCAAACAAACGCTACGTCGGGCATGTGGAAAGAGCGAACGGTGGCACGCTATTTTTGGATGAGATCGGCGATCTTGAGCTATCACTGCAAACCTACTTGCTCCACTTTCTAGAAAATAACTCGATAGAGCGATTAGGCAGTAACAACCAATTGCCCGTAGATTGCCGTGTAATTTTCGCCACCAACGTCAATATCGAACAAGCCGTTGCTGCGGGTAAATTTCGAAAGGATCTCTTTCATCGCATCAATGTACTTCCATTAGACCTAGTACCACTCAATGAGCACAAAGAAGACATTGAAGATTTGGTTCGCTTTGAACTGAAGCACAATTACGCATCCAAAACCAAACTGCCTAGTGACACTCTTGAGCAAATGAAACAGTACCATTGGCCGGGCAATATCAGAGAATTATTCAACTGCATAAAAAGAGCGATTGTTCTTTCTAATTCAAGCGTCCTCTCTACTCGTCATATGGGGATTCAATTGAAAGACGCGTCGTCCGACACTGATAGTGACACTCGACTTTCTTCAAAAAATGTTCGTCGAGTGATTCAGCAACACCACTACAATATTTCCCAATCCGCTAAAGCATTGTCTATTTCCCGAACAACCTTATACAAGCTGATCAAAAAACATCAGATAGTAATTTAAGTCGCCTAGCTAACTAATAAACTAACTAACTAATAAAGCAGCCTAACGAATTAGGCTGCTTTAGAATTTAATTGAGTACAATTAATGAAAGTACTTATTGCTCAGGTACAGTAATTGGACAAACATCACAGGTTGCAATGTTCGATGTTTCCATAAATGCTTCTTGCAAGAACAGCGAATCAAACGTTGCTGTCACTTGATTAGATAGCATTCCGTCTACTCCAGTTGGTAACACATTTGGCGCATAAGTTTTGCTTACTTGGGTACACACTTGACCAATCGCATCACCAAAGTTCGGTATCCACTCTCCTTCACCCGTTTTACAAGCAAACAACTCGGGGTCAGCACTCAATGCACTACACATATTACCAGCACCACATGTGGTCACATCCTCAAGATTATCGCAAGGTAAAGCAAAGTCGAGGTAGTAACTGCTGTTGACTACTTCGGTAGGTAAATCAGAACGGCTCAAAGAACCATCCTTAGAATCCATCAGCGATTCAATGGCTAATGGGATATCACCGGTATTACATATTTCAACATCATAGGTTTTCTTAAGCACAACTTGACCGCCATCAACCTCTAAGAAGCTATTACACACCTTAGAAATGTCAACCATCGGGCTCAAGTCTATTGGTGGACAATTGTAGGCCACTGGCGCTTGAGCATTCACGATAAGCCCATCAAGATCCACCGAACCATCTATGACACCGACAGCACCATTATTTACAGACAAGTAATTCCCCATGAATGAGAATGACTCACCGACACTCCACACTTCATCACCGTTACCCACCACTGGAAGCGCACCTAAGATTGGTGACTCAGATAAAAAGGCCACTTCGTAGTCACCATTGGTGCCTAACGAACCAGGGCCAGTATTGGTTACCGTCACGGTGTAGTCGATGTTGAACATGCCATCAACCGTAAAGCTGGTTGTGTTACAAGTCGCCGCTATGCTGATGCTACATAAACTGAATGAACCGACAACGAAGTCAGCTAAAGATGCATCAATCGAACGGGAAGCTCGTGACTCCACTAAGAAGCTACTGAAACAAGGAATGTCGCTGATACCAAACTCATCATTCAACAGAGCTGACAAGTTTAATCGACCTTCCACGAAGCTCTCGGTTGGAATCGTTGTTGTTTCACCCGTTTTAGCTAGATAGTCCCAACCTTGTACATTGGGTAGCGGTATTGCCCCGATAGAGTCATCATTGGAAATCGCACATATCTTATCGACACCAACAGCGCCACTGCCACATCTAGCTCCCACAAAATCATTCGATTTAGGGTCACCGTCTGTTTGGAAAGTTCTCGTCATGTTGTCGGTGACATCGCCATTATTCAAATCCCACTGCAACACTTCTATATACGGATTACCACCACTCGCTTGTGGAAATGAAATCAGCACAAGGATGTCTCCATTGACATGCTGCCCAACAAAGTCACCCTTAGTTTTCCCATCCGGCAATCCTACTTGGTCTTGTAGGAACCAGAAGCCAATGTACATATCACCATTGTTTGCATATCGGTCTGCACCAAAGTAAATCAGCAAATCGCCTTCGCTTTCAAAGGCAGCGGCATACGCATTGGTAAAGTCATCTTTTGGTTGTGGTGACGCCGTACGGAAAGCCCAATCCGTTATGTCGGAATCATCTTTTGACCCACCCTTCCAAAATATTTGGTCGATACCATTACGGTCTTTTTCGAAGAACTCTGCAATCCCAACCATGCTGTTGGGATCATTGACATCGTCCCAATCAATACCACTATTATCACTGGTCGCATTACCATCAAGTTCCATCACATCAACAGTAGCCCACGCCAACTGGGGGCTACTAAACAACAAAAGCACACTAAGTAAATAATTTATAACCTTCATGTTCTCTCTCCATTTATCCATACTTATGCTTTTAGGGTTTTCTGCCTTGCCCACATTGGAGAAAATCCTTTAGCAATTCGTAGTTCGATAGAGCATATTCCAAGCCAAGTTCAACTAATTGATTTGGTTGATGTTTATATATTGAAGACACACCTTTATTGGACGCTTTGTTATCATTTGTCCATAAACCAGAGATTTGACCAAACAATCAAGGACTTGAAAGGATGAACAAAGTGTCTACGTCAGACATTCTTAGAACTTTGGATACAAGGTGAGTGATCTTTAAAAGGTGCAATCACGTAGCCATTGCTAGATTATTGAATAACAAGCGATTGAATTGACGGGTGTAACTGAAGGTTCACTCGTGAAATGATAGGCGAACAGACGATGACACAACTTACGATATTCTACGATGGGACATGTCCATTGTGCGCAAAAGAGATGGCGGCACTTGCCAAGCATGATACCGAGAATAAGATTCAAACTATCGATATCTACAGCGAAGCCTTTTCAGACTACTCTCAGATTGATGCGGACGCAGCCAATACCGTTTTACATGCTTTAGACGAGAACGGAAAACTGCTGCTAGGTTTAGACGTGACCTACCAAGCGTGGCGCTTAGTAGGAAAAGGTTGGCTATACGCCCCTTTACGTTGGGCGATATTCAAGCCAGTGGCAGATTGGTGTTATTTACGATTTGCCAAGAACCGATATAAAGTCTCGTTCTGGTTAACCGGAAAGTCGCGCTGCGATGGTAACAGCTGCACAAAATAGCGCTTGGTTAAGACATACCACTCGCAACTTTGTAATACACCACACCAAACAGCGCAGCAAAAACTAAAACGGTAGCCGCGACTTTTAACCAAATAAACTTCATGTTTTGTCCTTTAAATTCTGTTTACTGTTTCGCGAGACAAATTACCACAACAAAACATTCGGTTGGGTAATGATTTATAGAACTTTGTAGTCATACCAATCACAGTAAGTAAGTGGTCAAAAATAGCGCAGGAAAAAAGCTGGAGAACAAGGCGGATTTTTTCGATAAGTAGTTATTCTACAATCAAAAAATCTAACGACGTTATCGAGATTTTTAACAAGCTAGGGTGAACAGTTATTTACTACGATTGGTATCAATCTTGATAACTAAGTGAGAACCTTTATGTCGGCAAAAGAAAGAAATCTACCTACCCATCGCATTTCAAGATTCAGTAAGTTTGCCTCGCTGGCAACAAGGGTCGCGGGTAATGTGCTAACGGAAGGCACCAAGCAAATAGCACAAGGCAACAGGCCCAAAGCAAAAGACTTACTGCTAACGCCACAAAACATTGCTCGTCTAACCGATCAACTCGCATACCTGCGCGGTGCAGCAATGAAACTGGGGCAGATGCTATCAATGGATGCAGGAGATATCTTAGAACCCGAATTAGCCAACATTCTCGCTCGCCTGCGTTCAGACGCTGACCCACTGCCAGCAAAACAGCTCAGCCAAGTGTTAGAAAATTCACTCGGAATGAACTGGAAGGCGGAGTTTATCTCCTTCAACTTTAAGCCCATCGCCAGTGCGTCCATCGGTCAGGTTCACCGAGCGTATAGCGACTCTGGAGACAAACTTGCCATAAAAGTCCAATACCCTGGTATTCGAAAAAGCATCGACAGTGATGTGGACAACGTTGGTACATTGCTCAATATTGTGGGGTTGATACCAAAGTCAGTCGATTACAAAGGCTTGTTAGAAGAGGCAAAAAAACAACTACATGATGAAGCCGACTATGCTCGCGAGGCTGACTATGCGACTCGTTATCACAATGCATTAAAAGAGCACTCTCACTTCGTAGTGCCTAAGATTCATCCGCAAGTCTCTTCAGAATCAGTGCTCGCGATGGACTTCATTGAAGGCGTCTCGATAGAGCAAATAGAAGGTTACGACCAAAGCACCCGTGATTTTGTGATGCACAGCTTGCTCGAGCTTCTGTTCAGAGAGTTATTCGACTTCAAGATGGTGCAAACCGATCCCAATTTCGCCAACTATCTCTACGTTGAAAACACCCGACAGATTGGGCTTTTAGATTTTGGAGCAACACGTGAATATAGCGACCGCTTCAGTGATGGCTACCGTTTGGCTTTTACCTCTGTGATTAATCAAGACGAATCAGGGCTCAATCAAGCACTCGAACAGATTGGATTTTTTAGCGAGACGATTCTTCCCGATCAACGCCAAGCGATTCTAAACCTCGTAAAAATGGCCTGTGAGCCGATGTTGGTTGACGAGGAGTACGATTTCAAAGCCAGTGGTTTAGCCCAAAGGCTTCGTGAAGCAGGAACCATTCTCAGCATGGAGCAAGAGTATTGGCATACCCCACCCGCCGATGCCCTATTCCTCCACCGAAAGATTGGAGGCATGTACCTGCTGGCATCTCGCCTTGGAGCCAAGGTCAATATCAAGCGCTTGGTGGCGCCCTATTTACTAAGCGACAATTGATACTTAAGCGACGGTTGATACTGAAGCGATTCTGGTCTTTAAAGTGATCATTTTAAGTCGTTGAACAGTAATAACAGTTACGCCAACTAAAATTGAGTCAGACTTATGAAACATTCACTGCTGTGCTCCACCGCCCTAATCGCGAGCCTAACAAGTTCATTCGCTTTTTCAGCAAGCTGCCCTGAGATACTCAAAGGCAAACAACGCTTGTTGAACTCAACCGAGGAAATTGCCCTGTGTGATGAGTTTCAAGGCAAGACTCTTTTGGTGGTTAATACCGCGAGCCAATGTGGATTCACGCCACAGTTTGAACAACTCGAGCAGCTCCATCAAACCTATAAAGACCAAGGCTTCACGGTTATCGGCTTTCCAAGTAATGATTTTCGCCAAGATAGAGGAAGCGAAGAGAAATCCGCTAAAATCTGCTACCTAGATTATGGCGTCACCTTTCCGATGATGGCGCGCGCTTCACTCTCTGGGCCTGACGCAAATCCAGTCTTTGCCGAAATCCAACAACAAGCCGGTATCAAACCGAAATGGAATTTCTACAAGTTCTTGGTCAGCAAAGAAGGCAAAGTGATAGCAACCTTCCCGAGTTCTACATCGCCAACCAGTAGTACCCTCAAAAATGCAATAGAGCAGCAGTTATGAAGGCCGACTACATGGCGACAATTCAAAGGCCAAGGGCCCGATAGCTGCGTTGACATGGGATCGCGGCTCTTCTCTAGCGTCGTGTTAATGCACGGTATCGTGATGTTGACCTAGATCTGTGAGCCTTTAATCTAGATGATGAGCTGCATCACCAACCTTGGCTCATCATCACCAAAGTAGTTTTCTTCTTGTTTAATAGTAGAGAATCCCATCGATGCATAGAGTGCACAGGCCGATTCGTTATTAGGATCCACGGTGAGCATTACCTTGGAGCCTTGGTCCGCTCCATCTATCGCCTGCTCCATCAATGAACGACCTACTCCCATTCCTCGATAGTGACTCTCAACGGCCAATGACAGAATCCAGTACTCTTGTGATTTGTTCGTTGGTGTCATTAATACATAACCTGCAACCTGTAACTCTTGTTTCGCTACCAACAAGCCCTTTCCCCAGCAATCAAATGCCTGACGAAAGAAAACCAATGGATAAGCATGCTCGCCAAACAAAGCATGTTCAAGCTGGTAAATATCAGCCAATTCTTGTTTTTCTGCACAAGTAATATTCATAGATAGACCTTAATAGATTTGACTACAACCCCCTTCAACTGGTGAAGCCAACCAAGTTAGTAGCTTTACTCTTAATCAATGGTTGTACTTTGAAGCCTCAGGGTTGTTACGCGCGACTAATATATTCGTGACTTATATTAGGGTCCAGCTTTTCACGACTATTAATTGCTTTACTAGAACTTCACGAAAATGAGAAAGGATTAACATTCACTTATTCATACCTCTTTCCATAGCTAACCTATAAATACGTTCTAATCCAAAAGATTATACACGGTGTTTTATTGTGGCTGTTTAGACTTTTACTCGCTTAACGAAACACTGAATAGCCCGAGTGACATGCTTTTAGCTGACATGCGAACACTTGCCGAGCGTCAATTTATCAAGCAAAGTTTGAGGAATAACGATGACCGAGTATTTGATAAAGGCCACCAGCGTGATTAGACCAACAACAGTTCCAAGAATAAAATCATGGACATCAACCAACACCAATCCCAGAAGTTGATCGCTCACTATCGCCACTAATGCAATACTGACTGCGACGACACACTTGCTATGTTCATAAGGTAATGGTTCCATCGTTTGACTGACAAAATACAAAAGCATGAGTCGCACGGAATAAGTTGCACAAAGAACGGCGACAACCCCCCACACTCCATGAATGGGCGTCACTGTAAAATAGCCAATGGCCGCCAAGATCGCACATCCACCTTGAATCCACATCTGAGATTGACTTGAGTCACCGCTAAAACAACCTAGATTCAAATAGTCACCTGCATTTTTGATAACGCTAATGGTAAGCAGCGCGACAACAATGGTCCCCGCATAGTGGTAACTGCTTGGTAAAATTAGAGATATAAAACCCGGCACGGTTAGAATCATCAAACACCCCAACACAATGGCCAGGTTCACGCCGACCAGCGCTCTGTCCGCACACTCTTTCTTGCCGTCAGGTTGTTGCAGCATGGCCACCCGATTTGGAAACCACCACAGGGCGTAAGGCTGCAGTAGCAAACCAAGAAGCAACGCAAACTTGCCACTGACCGCATAGATTGCTAACTCTTCAACGCCAACAAAGCTCGCCATGACCCAGCGGTCTAGCCCTGTGATCATATACATCGAAGCACCACCAACTAACGTAGGCAATCCAAATTTTAGAATCTTAGATGAGTACTTGAGGCTGCCAAATGTGCCCATTTCTTGCCATTGATAACGTACTAAGCAAACCATCAACAACACGCTAGATACGGCAGCAGAGATCAACACACCATCAATCCCATACCCGGACTCAAGCAATGCAAAAGTCATGATGGCTTGCACACTTGCCTTCAGTACATTGAGCATGCAAAAACGTTTCGCCATTGCGTTCATTCGCATTAAGGTCAGCGGGATAGAAATCGCACCATCGAGCATGGTAGGGATAAGCAGGAGTAGGATTTGGTACGGCTGGAACTCAACGGGCAGCATTAAGATTAACAACGGCATACTGAGGGCAATCAAAGCGCCCCCAAGCACGCACACTAAGACACTCAATGTGAAACAGTTTGAGATAAACTTTTTCTTTTCTTCGCCCTCAGCAACGCCAACATATCGATACATGGCCTCAACAATGCCGAAGCTAAAAAGTATCGTTCCGATGTCAGCCAACAAGACTATAGCTTCTAATGAACCGTATTCTGCCAACGTCATCTTATGGGTGATATAGGGAATCATTACGAGTGATATCCCTTTCATCATTAATATGCCGATGGCGTAATAAGCAGACTGCTTTAACGAACCCATAGTCGTTACCTATCCCTTACCAAGCTGGCGTTAGGAAACTCTTACAGTCTCCAATTAGGTGTCGCAATGTGCGTTTTTGAGGTGACATGACCAAAGAACGGAAACTGTAGGCAACGGCCTGTCTGTTCTGTTGTAAACCTCGATAATAGTCAGCGTAGCCTTCTAATATTCTCGCTTTTGCGATTTTGAAGCTTGAAGTGGGTAGATTCCAACGCTCACTATCATTTTGGTAACGCTGAAGAATAGATTCTATAGACTGCAGGTTTCTCAGCTTAAGACTTTCAGTTTGAGTGACGGAACTCGCTCTCATCAAGTAGCCAACCTGCACTGAGTTCAACACACCAACCTGATGATTTTCACTCATTCGGAGCCACAATTCCCAATCTTCACCATATTTGATGTCTGCATTAAAACTGTCGGTTTGAGAAAACACCTCAGCCTTGACCATAACGGTCGAGGTCCCAATCACGTTGTTTTCGATGATGAACTCGAGAGGGTTCTCGATATTGATGAACAACTCGTCTTGATCTTGAAATTGTGACCAATAACTAAAACAGTCAACAATCACTTGGTAATCTTCAGTAAGGTGTTCGTAGTTAGTAAAACTCATCGCTAGATCGGGGAAGCGTTGATGAAATTCGAGTTGGCGCTCAATTTTCTCTGGAAACCAGAAGTCGTCCGCATCTAAGAAAGCGATGTATTCTCCCGAAGCTTTTTCTATACCAAGATTTCTCGCTTGAGGCGCACCAACACCCAAAGTGGGTATAGTAATAATGCGTTCATCATCTATCGACGCGAGATACGTTGACGTTCCATCATTGCTATTATCATCGATAATGATCAACTCAACGTCGTGATATGTCTGTTTGAGCACGCTGCCGATGGCTTTCGGAAGATAGCTTAAACAATTATAGGTCGGGATAATGACACTCACTTTAACCATGATGACGCTCTCATATTTACATGTTATACCACTAACGTTGCATGTTCTGTGCCGTACAATTCCAGTGAATAAATCACAATAATATCAGCCATCTAAGTACCGATTCGCAAAATGACGAAGAAGACAAATAGTAAATAAACTCACAATGTCAAATTGATTACCATTTTGAAAAGATGACAAGTATCCAGGTGATAGACCTCAGAAACGAAATGGGATGAACGCAAGAACAAGAGTCGAGCAACGCTTCAACTCATTTAAGCAAACACAAGCGTTATCTCACTGAATAGAGAATCCAGCTTATTAGATTGGTGAATAGCCTTAATAAATAGATGGGAACAAAAAACCAAGCGTTACATTGAAGAAAACTGTAGCGCTTGGTTAGTTATGTTTTAATTATCGACCCTTCTTAACCAGCTCGCAGAGCTAAGATTTCGGTTAGATCGTCAGTTTCTGAATATCGACTCAAGTTTTGCTCTTTAGAAGAAATCGCCACAATAGACATGCGGTCGGCCAGTTCATTGCCTTCAATACCCACGTGACCGTTAACATGGTGGATGGTAATTTGAGATGCGAGTTCTTGGTAAAGTGCATAAGCAGGCTTGATGATATCGAGGTTTTTGATCTCACCACCCGACTTGGTCCAACCCTTTTTCTCCCAACCTGATGCCCACTTAGTAATGCAGTCTATCGAGTATTTCGAGTCGCAATAAATCGCAACCGACAAACCCGCTTGCCGCTTTTCTTTTGCAAGGATGAGTGCTTGCTTCAAACCTTGCAGTTCCGCGGTATTATTAGTGCCCATTGGTTGATACAAGCCATACCACAACTCGGTTAGCTCATTCTTCAAGTAGACCGCTAAGCCTGTACCCGCTTCACCAGGGTTTGGCTCACAAGCCCCATCGGTAAAGATCTTGATGTCAAAAGGCATATCCGTAATTTGCTGCTCAGAAAGAGGCGAGACTTTCACTTTCTTAGGCTTACCCGCAGCACTTGGCTTGGTCGATGAAGATCCAGATGTTGAAGTAGAACTAGACGCAGAAGATGCTTTACCGCCGAAAGCAGACTCTGCTTCGCCTAATGTTGGAAACGATTTATATCTCGCGCCTGCAAAACCATCGACCTGAGTTTTACACTCGTTCCAAGTGGTAAAAATACCCGGTGTGCGACCTTTCCAAACCACATAATATTTCTTAGCCAAATTAACTCCTTACCAAAACCTAAATACACAAATAGTGAATAAAGACATTAGAAGTCACCACGCCATACGTTGCAAGGTCAATCAGTTAAAAAGGAAATCAACTGCGACGAGATTGTAGAACAAAAACACCGCCATGCTGACGCCGATCGTTAGTAGCACATTGCCTGTTTTCCATATCAACACGCCAGTCACAAGAGCGCCTATCAAATAAGGATTCTCAAGGCTTGGCCAAAATGTCTGCTCCGGTGCAAACACAATCGGCCCCCAAATCGCAGTCAGCACCGCGGGGCTTGAATAGCGTAACAGGCGACGCGTGGTTTGATTTAATCGAAGCGGGATTGCAGGCTCAAGAAACAGATACCGACTAAAGAACACAATCGCCGTCATGAGTAATATCGTTAACCAAATCATCTCTATTTACCCTCCACAATTGGCTTATTGCCATTGTTTCGCTCTTGAAACGACTCACTGGAAAAGCCAGCTAGCATGCCAGCAATCGCCGCAATCATTAGACCGCCTTCAACGTTATTCACCGCCATAGCAACCGAAGTAACCAATGAAACCACCACACACACGACAACAGGCAATGTTCTGATTAATGGAAAAACCAACGCAATAAAAGTCGCGGCTACCGCAAAGTCGAGACCAATTTCATTGAGCGACGGGATTTGGCTTCCTGCGACTATGCCAACGAAGCTTGCGATATTCCAAATAAGGTAAAAAACACCACCGACACCCGCAGCGTACCAACGATTAAACTCTTGTTGAGACTGTCCACTGCATATCGCAAACAGTTCGTCGGTGAGCCAAAAGCCGAGTAGCAAACGCCAACGAGCCGGAAGGTGACTGATTTTGTCGCGCATCGATACACTGTATAAAAAGTGCCTTGAGGTGATAAACAAAGTGGTCAGCAGCATAGTGCCAAGGCCAATGCCCGCTTTAAACATACCCGCAGCGACCAATTGCGCCGAGCCTGCGAACAAAATCGCCGACATCGCTTGTGCTTGTAGTTGATTCAGTCCAGCATCTATTGCGTATGATCCCGCAAGAACTCCCCACGGGATCACTGCGATACTTAGAGGCATTCCGGCTAAAACGCCCTTCCATAATTGAGTGCGCCTATCCATTTTTTGACTATCCATATTATTCTTTTCTCTCTTCACATTGGCTATTCAATGTAAAAACACCTGAATGGATTCGATTGCATAAACTTGCTCAATTTAACAACCGAATTAACGAGTCGATTTAGAGCATTTTGATGTATTGCCCCGGCGTGTAGCCATTGGCTTTTTTAAAGTGTCGATGAAAGTGGCTTTGATCGTGAAAACCACATTCTTGAGCGGTATCTGAAATCGAATGTCCTTGCTTCAACAACTTCCGAGATAGCCTCAACCGAGACTGAATCTGATACGCATGTGGCGGAAGACCAAACTCTTTTTGGAAAGAGCGCACTAAATGAAACGGGCTTAAAGCTGCCAGTTTAGAGAGTTCTTCTAAGGAGACATCGGCTTGAGGAAAGTCATCTAAAAACTCTTTAACCAGAACAAGCTGACGCTGAGTTTTTCCATCCAATTGAGGCTTAAGGCTAGATTTCCCATGTCGACTAATCAACTTAACCAACATCCCGTACATCAATGTTTCACGTAACAAACGATTATCCGATTCATCAATCGCATTGAACACTAGCCTTAATTGGTTAGCGAGTTCAGGGTCTTCAACCACCGCTCTTGGGAAATAAGGCGCGCCGTAATTCGGTAGGTTAAGCTCTTGGGTAATCTTGGCGAGTTGCTCAGGAAGTGGATACATTGCGCGATACGCCCAACCACCTTCAGTAGCAGAGTGACCGCTATGCACTTCATCGGCGTTCACTAGAATAATGGCATCTCGAGGTGCGATATGATGCCCGCCCGTTCGATAGAAACGTTGAGCGCCCTGCTCAATAACACCAAGCGTGTACCCCTCGTGGCTATGGCGTGAGAAGTTCTGCTTTTCATATTCAGCATTCAGGATTTCAAGGCCACCGAGTTCTTCTGTGATCTTATATTCGGCCTTTTCTTTAGAACGTTTCTTGTTCTCCATAACAATTCCCAAGCCTGTTAATTATCGAGCGACTTATCAGTCTACTCTATAGGCTCTTTCAGCTTTTGTACAAAATTGCGCATTTGATCATTAACACAATTTTTATAGTGGGCTTTGAGTGCTCGATAACGATTTCTGATTGGGAGAGAACTTGATATAAGTGGTTGGTGAAAAATTGGAAAATCAGAGAGTCAATCAGACCCATCGTTTATACATTTATGTCTTAGTTCACATCGATGTGCATCCGCATTGATAAATATTAACAAGTAGTTAACTATCTACAGCTATTATTACTATAAGGAAATAAAAATGAAATGGATATTCGTTGCATTCGTCAGTGTGTTCTCTGCACTCACATACGCCAAAGATTGGCAGCAAATTCGCTTTACTGTTGAGGGAGCCTACCCACCGTTCAGTTGGACAACACAGGACGGAAAACTAGAGGGATTTGAGGTCGATTTAGCCAACGCGCTTTGTATCGAATTAGGGGTAAAGTGCATCATCTCCAAAACAGATTGGGACGGTATTATCCCTTCACTATTGAGTCGTAAGAACGATGCGATAATTGCAGCCATGACGATTACCGAAGAGCGTGAAAAAAAAGTTAACTTCACCATTCCATACGCCAAAGTCCCAACTCGTTTCGTGATGAAGAAAGATCGAGAGATCAATATGAGTGACGACAGCTTGAATGACCTAACTATCGGAGTTCAGCGTGCAACAATCGGAGATAAGTACCTTTCTGAAATATACCCGGATATAGATATTCGCCGCTACGGTACCTTCGATGAAGCATTTACAGACTTGTTGAATGGTCGTCTCGATACTGTGTTTGGTGGTTCAATAGGACTAAATGCTGGTTTCCTTGAAACAGAACAAGGCAAGGACTACCACTTTACAGGCCCTAAATTCACAGAAGAGAAATGGTTTGGTCGTGGTATTGGTGTAGCAGTCAGAAAGCAAGATAACGAACTAAAAGATCTTATTGATAGTGGCATACAAAAGCTTATCGACAATGGTCAACATCAAAAAATCGCGAGTAAATATTTTACATACAGTATTTACGATTAGCAGGATGACAGTCAAATGATGCAAAAATGGTTGTTTACACTTCTTGATTAACTTTGAATAGATGCTGTTGTAGAAGCTAAAGATAGCAAAAAGCCGCTCGTTAAGAGCGGCTTTTTTTAAAGGGTGGGAACCCAGCCACATCCCGGCACACAAGTCACTCGCTGCGGCTGCTCCCTTCCAGGCCTGACCGAGTTCACGAGTTATTGTTGCGGGAGGACCAGGCCCCCATAGATTCGATTTCTAAGAGGTTTGCCTCAAAGAGTGATTGGATTATTCAGCATCACAGCAACCATTGCAAGCCCTTACACCTTATTTTTTAACAATTGCTGCTTAAGTGCTTATCCTTTATCCAAACCATTAAAAAATCGCAGGTAAATTCACCATTTACCTACATTTAGGAGCAATGGTTTCTATAGGGCTAGATATCGATGTCTTCGTTATCTTCTGTCCTAATGATGTAATCTGTCATCCATGCGGTAGTCAGCAAGCATAGCCAAACCACAAAAACAGGGCTTGGCACCTCAATACTTGGGGTGACCACCAACACAGCAAACCCTACTGTTGGTAATGTCCAACACAATAACTTATTCCAACGAAAGGTTTTCAAGCGCATTAGAGTTTCCATTGAAGCCATAATGCCGGTAACACATAAGGCAACCAAGGCCGCATAAGGTAAATCGGCTATCCATAATGGCAGTATTAAGCCTAATGACCACCAGCTGTGTCGGCTGGCTGGCTTAAGATGATTTGCCGCCCACCAAATCACAATGATTGATAAGGTTTGAAGTATGGTAACCCACGGAACGCCTTCAAGCTTGCCAGCTGATTGCGTGACCATAATTCCGACCTGCAAAGTAGTCACTATCAGGCCAGAAATAATCACGACAGACAAACTACTTCTTCTTGAAAAGACCACCATAAGTAGTGGGAATAGAACCCATGCGCTGACAGAAAGTGTGATTGGCTGTAAAGGAAGGGTTAAACCGTAAGTAGTCATGGAAATAAGCAAAGCTAATCCTGCAATCCCTCCTTGCGGTAAAATCCATAACGCAGGAATAACCATCGCAAGCACTGGGATGTCACCGTCACTTAAACTGATTGCTCTCGCGCAAATAACCGCTAATAATGTTGTAATTAGAAACTGAAATGTCGAAAACACCATAGCTCTCTCCTTCTACCGATCCGTGGTATTAATGAACTAGGAACATTTAGTATGGACCAATTTTTGAGCCAAATCTTTGCTGTGATTCACCAAATTCCATATGGAAGAGTAACAACTTATGGAGACATAGCACGTTTTTCAGGTTTTCCGGGCTATGCGCGGCATGTAGGAAAAGCGCTGGGGAACTTACCAGAAGGAAGCAAACTGCCTTGGTATCGGGTGATCAACAGTAACGGAGAGATCTCTTTGAAGGGTGATTCGTTTTATCGTCAGAAGAAACATCTGGTTGAAGAAGGGATTGAAGTAAGTGACGCAGGAAAAGTCAAACTCAGAATATACAAATGGCAGCCCTAGAGCTGCCATCAATCGCCGATTCAACAGGCTAAGTTAAGCTAATTAAGATGCCTTAAAAGTGGTATCCACGACTAATTAACGAACACCAACCAAGCGTAGGTCTGCTTGTTGCGTGTTTTCAACGTCTGTAATCACTGACTTAATCGTATCAGTTGTGAAACGCAGTTTGCCGTCAACATGAATCGTTGCGCGCATGTTGTAACGGTGGTTAGGTTGAATTTTGTTGTTATCGTAGCTCAGTTCGAATGCGAACGGTACTTGCTTACCGTCAGTGGTGAATTCTTGAGTTGCGATAACCGTTGATGGCGCGTCAGCCAGTGAAATATCTTCTAGCGTTACGGTCACCACTGCATTCTCAGGCAATGCAATTCTTTCGCGATAACTTACTGTTCCTGAAATTACTTGAGCGTTGTCTGCAACCACTCCCTGAGAAGTGTTGGTTTCTGATGTTGCTTGGCAGCCAACAAGTAGACCAAACGATACTAAAGATGTAATAAGAATTAGAGCCTTTTTCATATTCAATTTCTCTCAACATGTTTACCGGATTCGGCAAATCTACACACCGATTATAAGAGAGCTTTTATATTCTGTCTTGAAACCCTATGATTTATTGACAGATATCTGACTAAGCTAAATGATTAGCATCATAATCTGACACTCATTTTACGAAGAGGAATGCTGGCGATGAGTCAACCTTTACAAGAATTACTAAGTTTACTTCAGCTAGAGAAACTGGAAGAAGGTTTATTCCGTGGGCAAAGTGAGAACCTCGGTCTGCCTCAGGTTTACGGTGGTCAGGTACTGGGACAAGCACTTTCCGCTGCTCGCTATACCGTTCAAGACGACCGTAGCGTTCACTCGTTCCACAGCTATTTTCTATTCCCCGGCGATCCTGAAAAGCCAATTATCTACGATGTTGAGAACCTAAGAGATGGGCGAAGCTTCAGCACGCGCCGTGTGAAAGCGATTCAAAATGGCCGCCCTATTTTTTATCTCACGGCTTCTTATCACGGTGATGCTCCAGGCTTTGAGCACCAGATTTCAATGCCTGATATTCCTGGGCCAGAGAACTATGCATCGGAAACCGAGTTAGCGAGCCACATTGCTGAATTTCTACCAAAGAAGCTACGCAAAACCTTTTGTGGCGAAAAACCGATTGAGATGCGCCCTGTAACGGTCGTGAATCCACTCAACCCTAAGAAGACAGATGCGAAACAGTACCTTTGGGTAAGAGCAAATGGCGCAGTGCCAAACAACCAATTGATTCACCAATACTTGCTTGCTTACGCATCTGATTGGGGATTCTTGGTGACAGCGCTTCACCCTCATGAAGTTTCTATCATGACGCCGAACTTCCAAGTCGCGACGATTGACCATTCAATTTGGTTCCACCGCCCATTTAAGATGGATGAATGGCTTCTTTATGCGATTGAAAGCCCGACGGCGGCGAACACTCGTGGCTTAGTTCGCGGCGAAATCTTTAATCAGAAAGGTGAGCTCGTAGCGACAGCCGTTCAAGAAGGTGTGATGCGCTTTACTAAATAGCGATCAAACGTTGTTTTAAAAGCCACAATAAAAGAGAGGCCAAGTTTAATACCTAGCCTCTCTTTTTAATTCTAGCGATAAGTCATTACATAGAGTTCGTAACCCCTACTCAACCTCTAACGTAGGTTCGAATTCGCTTTGTACTCGCGTTTTTATGCCGTCTCCAGCGTCTCGCAGTAAATTAAATGGCGATAGCACTACGCCTTTCACCGCTCCTTCTGCTGCACCTTGAGCCAATGCTTTACTCTTATCGGCTAGCAAGTTGGCTTGATCTAAAATACCCGGCACTTCGGCTCTCAGCATTTCAGATTCAGCAATCACCACCGGAATCGTTTGTTCGCGGTAAGACTTACTTTCAGCCAGCATAGGTGGCATTACGTCTACTCGGTATCGTTTCAACTCAGTCAATGTTGACGGAATCACATCCATTCTTATCTGCTTCACTTCCGTTCGAACGTTTTTCACTTCATCCAAAATGGACGGGATTTTACTGTCGACCGATGAAACAGTCTGATTCACTTTCTCGGCGGTTCTTCTTACATCTTCAACAGTAGCTAACACGTGCGGGGCAAGTTCATCGATATGCTCAGCAAACGCTAACCACTCTTCGACTTTCAGGCCCTTAGTCAATACTGATAAATCTTCGATGACTTTAGGGTAAGTATCCACAATTTCACCGACTTTATTAGTAAACGAATAGATGGTGTAACCCAAGTAAAAAATGGCGACAGCTAACACCAGTTGGATAGCGGTAGATACTTTTGTAAACATGGAAAATCCTTTTCTTTATCTCGTCAAAGCGATGTCTAAGCTTAAATTATATCTAACCAGAAACTATTTAGCCGAAACTATGTATGACTCATAATGTCGCGAATAAGGTCAGCTAAACAAAGTTGTTCTAAGATGCATTACAGCGGCAGTGCTGTTGTGTACTTTAATGGCTCCATCGCAAACGTCGAGGTCACATTGGAAATTCCATCAATACTGTTAACCAATCGTTTGTAGAAGTCATCAAAGCACTTCATGTCTTTAACCTGCACCTTCATCATATAATCATATTCGCCAGCCATGCGATAGAACTCCATCACTTCTGGAAATTCAGATACAGTATTCACAAAACGACCATACCACTCATGAGAATGATCACTGGTTTTCACTAATACGAACGCGGTAAAGGAAAGATCCAGTTTTTCCGGGTTTAGCAGCGCGACTCTTTTCTCAATGATGCCGTTCTCTTCGAGGCGCTTAAGCCTTTTCCAACAAGGCGTTGTGGTGAGGTTGACCGCTTCAGAAATATCGTTCAATGACAGCGTACTGTCTTCTTGCAGTAATCCTAATATCTTTTTGTCTACGGCATCAATCATATTTCTACCAAACTTAACTTAAGAGAAAAATTTTCTACGATTTAAACAAAACAAAGCAAATATGGCAAAGTTTTTCTCCGGGATTATCGCTAAATTAGAACCATATCAACCCTAAAAATTCCTACAAAAAATCAAGAGAACGCCTATGTGTACTGACCATCAATGGATTAACAATGCAATTCGAAAAATTGAAGCTGACTATCAACGTTCAGCGGATACGCACCTTATCAAACTCGATTTACCAAGTATCGAAGGCATTGATATTTATCTCAAAGATGAAAGTACACACCCAACGGGATCATTGAAGCATCGTTTAGCGCGATCTCTATTCTTATATGCTATCTGTAATGGTTGGGTTGGCCCAGAAACAACGATCATTGAATCTTCGTCAGGCAGTACAGCAGTGTCTGAAGCGTACTTTGCTCGACTACTTGGCCTGCCGTTTATTGCGGTAATGCCAAAATGCACAGCAAAGAGGAAAATAGAGCAGATTGAATTCTACGGCGGTCAAGCGCATCTTGTCGATCGGTCTGATCAAATCTATGCTGAGTCTCATCGTTTAGCTGAAGAACTCAATGGTCACTACATGGACCAATTTACTTACGCTGAACGTGCAACTGACTGGCGTGGTAACAACAACATCGCGAACTCGATTTTCAATCAAATGCAGATGGAAGATCACCCAGTTCCAACTTGGGTGGTAATGAGCCCAGGAACAGGCGGAACTTCAGCGACTATTGGCCGTTTTATTCGCTACCAACAACATGAAACTAAACTTTGTGTTGTTGACCCTGAAAATTCGGTATTCCACGAATACTTCCAAACAGGCAACGCGGACGTAAAAGGCAGTACATTCAGCAAGATAGAAGGTATTGGTCGCCCACGTGCAGAACCAAGCTTCATTCCTGGTGTGGTTGACGAAATGCGCAAAATTCCAGACGCAGCAAGCATCGCAACCACACATTGGTTGTCTAACATTCTTGGCCGCAAGGTTGGCGCATCAACGGGTACAAACATGTACGGTGTGCTTCAGCTAGCCAGTGAAATGAAAGCGCGTGGCGAAAAAGGTTCTATTGTAACTTTGCTATGTGACAGCGGTGAGCGCTACCTAGATACTTACTTCAATGGCGAATGGGTAAACCTGAATATCGGTGACCTGCAACCTTATACAGCGAAGCTAGAAGCTTTCTCGCAAACGGGCGAGATCGTTTAAGGGCGATAGTACGTACCTGTTACAAAATAAAAAAGAGCCCTTAATGGTGATGCCGTTCACTCTTAAGTGAACGGCATTAGTTTCATTGTGTAGACTTTTGTGGCTAGTTTTTAGAGCAGGAATTTATAACCTAGCGAAATCATCAGTAGACTGAGTGAGACTGATATGGTCCGTTGAATCAGTTTGGCACCATACTTCATGGCCGATGAACTCCCGACATGGTTACCAAGTAAATTCATTGCTGCTAAAGGTATTGCCAGCAAATATAAGACATTACCTGCAATCATAAATGCGAATAATGCGCCGATGTTGGAAGAAAAGTTAAACAGCTTTGAAGTCGCTGATGCCGAAACTAAATCGAATCTAAGTAAGTAATGTAAAGCTAGAATTAAAAAACTACCTGTACCTGGACCGAAAAATCCGTCATAGAAACCAATGATAAATACAGCGGCTGGAACGCCAAATAAAATTACTTTTTTGTTGATTGGATCTGAATTTTCTTCATTACGATTCTTCTTAGGAATGAAAGATAAAATAATTCCGAACGGAAGCATAAAAAGAATGATTTTTCCGATTGTATCAGGGTCAAAGTAAAGGATCGCTTGTGCACCCGCATACGCACCTATGAGGCCGGCTGGGATACCAGTTGCCGCTGCGGTCCAAATTACTTTCTTATTTCGAACAAAGTTTCGAATAGCTGCGATAGTGCCTAATGTGCTGACAATTTTTTCTTGCCCCAGAGCTAATTGAGGTGGCAATCCTGCAAGGATAAAAGATGGCACTAAGATTAACCCTCCACCGCCAGCTACGGAGTCAATGAACCCGGCCGCAAAGGCCGATACCATTAATGCTATTAGTATTAAAAGTGTAATGTCGTTACCGAAGAGTTCCATACTGAAAATTCCTGTCGAAGTTATCGCTCGTAGATTTTGAAAAGCACAGAAGTATCCATACGACCAAAACCTTGCTGCTGTAGAGATTGATATTCACTGTCTATTTTTTCTGTTAACGGAAGCGTAACACCCATCTTATTAGCTTCATTTAGGCAAATGCTGAGATCTTTGTGCATCCAGTCAATAGCAAAACCAAAATCGAACTTATCTTGCGACATAGTCACGGCTCTATTCTCCATTTGCCACGAACCTGCGGCACCATGCTTTAATACATCAACTAATTGGTTAATATTGAGATCTGCTTTTTTTGCCAGAAGGAGACCTTCGCTTAGCCCTTTTAATACACCTGCAATACAGATTTGATTAACCATCTTACTGCGCTGTCCCTGGCCATTTTTACCCATTAAAGTCGATTGCTTAGCATAGCTTTTCATCACGGGCTCTACGCGATCAAAAACAGTTTGTTCACCACCACACATAATTGTCAGAGCTGCATTTTCAGCTCCTGCCTGACCACCTGATACTGGAGCATCGATAAACGAAATATTCTTTTCCATACATGCTCTAGCCAATTCCTCTGCAAGCTCTGCAGATGTTGTCGTGTGGTCAACCAAAACAGAGCCTGTAACCATACTTGCGAGTACACCGTCTTCTCCATATACAACACTTCTTACGTCGTCATCATTCCCTACGCATAAAAACACAATGTCACAGTTAGTCGCAGCTAACCCTGGAGTTGGCTGGTATTCACTAGAAAATTCTTGCGCCCATAATTTTGCTTTGCTTTCTGTACGATTAAACACTTTGGTCTTGTACCCTGCTTTTGCAAGATGACCCGCCATTGGAAAACCCATTACACCTAAACCAATAAAAGCGACGTTGTTTGATTTCATTTTATTTTCCTTAATCTTTTCCAATATGTTGAAATTCTGGGAAGGCTGGAACGATACGCTCTAATGTACTCATCCCAAACAGGCGAGCTAGCCAGCGGTCTGAACCATCCGATCTGGATTTAAAACCTTCACGGCTATGTAGAAGCCGTTGGTTCTTAATTATCAGTAAGTCACCTGGTTGATATACCACGTGTTGTTTTAATGACTCGTTTTGTAGCTGCGCTTCTAGCATAACTAATGCCGCCGCAGCGCTCTCGGTAAGAGGAGTGGTATTTTCCTTGTCATAGCGACATAACATCACGCCGTCTTCGCCCATTACCAAAATAGGAAGATGACTCGAACGAGATTGAGTGAATGAATCAGGGCGGTCAATTCGGAAGTGAGGTTGGCATAGTTCATTGACGACACCGTGACTTAGTTGACCAATCAAATCATCCAATAGAATAAAATTTGATCGAACCTTGAGATCAGAACGCAATGCCATAAGTGATAGAAACTCAGGGCAACCGCTTCGTTCTCTTACGATCTCACACGCTAACGGTAGATCTGGGTTATCAACATGGTGACTAAAGGTAAAGGTAGAACCGTGAGATGATTTTTCATTTAAAGCACCAAGAGCAGGTACCACATGCCTAAACAAGAAGCCTTTATTTTCATTTTGATATGACACAGGTTCAATCCGGATAGATTGATATATGCCAATATGTATGGCGCTAGCTAAAGGTATTTTTGATGGTGGTACATAGCCATTATAGGGTGTCGCACATAAATTGCCATCAACAGGTAATCCGCGGATAATTAAGGCACATCGCTCACCATCTGACTTAAAACTTTGAATAGTATTGATTACTTCATCATTTAAGCTGTGTTTTACGACGTTTCCAAGCCACTCTCTTGCGTTAAGCCACTCATGATCCTCTCTAAACCGCAAGTTACTGAAAGCACTTTTCAGCTTATTAGCAGCTTCATATGATACATGTACTTCTTGAACACTTTGTTTTTTAAGTGTCCCTACCTTTTCTTTTAGCATTTCTTAAGCCTAATCTGATGTTGTTATTGTTTATATTGATTTATATCAATGTTGTTTACATATAGATTATTTCTTAAATTGAACTATGTCAATGTAAGGTTTTGTTTTTATTTAAAAGAGTAAAAACTAAAAAGACATATGTTATAATCGAGTAAAAATCAGGATTGTCCGAGGAGGCACCTTGTGAGCAATAGTAAATTCATTCATATCGCAGAAGTTATAGAGCAGAAAATTGAAACAGGTGAGTTCCCACCAAGCTCAAAACTACCCACTCATCGATTACTTGCAAGGGAGCTAGGCACTACGCCCGCAACCGTTGCAAAAGCTTATAAGTTGCTTAATGACAAAGGATGCTTGGAGTCATTTATTGGACGCGGTACGTTCGTTCGAGCTAACTCAGAACTTGATAAAGCCATCCAAGCTCCCGATAAAGAAAAGAACTATAACTTCTCTATACTTCAACCTTGTCTAGAAAGAAATGTACCTGCGTTGAAAAATGCCTACCGGCAATCAGCGGATTTACTGACCTCTGACGTTGTTGGATATGTTGAGCATTCAGGGCATGACGATCATAGAGCGGCTGGTGTTAAATGGGCGGAAAAATACGGCTTAGAGGGAGCAAACAGCGAGAATATGTTGCTGACGAATGGTGCTCAACACGCTTTGTCTTTACTCATTGATGCTTTAACAAAGCCTGGGGATACTATTCTAGTCGAACGACTTACCTATCCAGGCATCCTGGCCATTGTAAACATGTCAGACCGTCATGTAATTGGTGTCGATCTTGATGAATATGGTTTATGTCCAAAAGCTTTGGCGAGTGAAATTGATGCACACCAAGCCGCCATGGTGATAACTGTTCCTAGCCATCAGAACCCAACAGGGCTCTCAATGCCTGAATCCCGAAAAAAGGAAATAGCACAAGTTATTAACGATAAGAGAGTTTGGTTAGTTGAAGATGATATTTATTGCTTTTTAGATGATGAACCAATACCTCCAATAGCTAATTTTGCTCCAGATTATACGTTCCACATTTCAGCACTATCTAAAGCTATCAGCCCTGCTATGCGTTGTGGTTACCTAAAAGCCCCTGAAAGTCAGATAACAGCTCTTAATGCTAATATTAGAACTAACATTTGGCTTGCGTCTCCAATTAATTTTATTGCAGCGACTTTGTTGATTGAATCCGGTGATGCTTTTCGGTTAGCGGATCAACAAAGAGAAGTTGCGAATGAAAGGCAGAAGATGGTGAGGGAGATTTTTACTTCTATAGAGTTCACGGCGTCTGGATATCATATTTGGTTACCACTACCTGCTCATTGGCAGCCAGATCGATTTGCTATGGAAGCCAAAAACCGAGGTGTAATAGTTACTAGCGGTAGTTACTTCTGCGCAAATAATGAAAGTACGCCACATGTCAGATTATCTTTGATGTCTATTGGGAATGAGGCTCGATTGAGAGATGGCTTGAATCAGCTCCAACTACTATTGGACTCTGACATTAATAGCTTTTTCCCATATTAAGGAATCGAACAAATGGTTTTGAAGTAACTAAGGCGTAAATTAGCTTGGTGGAAGCCTACCCTTTTGCATCGCCACCATACCAGTAAACACAAGCTCTCAACATTATGATAAAACCTCAACACAATTGAATCATCAGTAAAACAGAGGCAAATATCGTTACCAGAGTTGATGAGTCGAGTCTTTGCATCAATAACCTAGCAATGTAGACTCAATACTCATAGACAATAAAACTCATAAAAGGAAGAGATTGTGGCGCAATTTAAATATAAACAACTAACCCAAGAAGAACAAGATAAGCTGGATGCTGCAGCATTTCGTCGACTATTGGCGCATTTAGACTCTAATAAAGAGGTCGCTAATATAGACTTAATGATTTTAGCGGGTTTCTGCCGAAATTGTTTTAGCAAATGGTATGCTGCTGAAGCTGAATCTATAGGCGCTGACCTGAACTTGGACGACGCTCGAGAACGTGTCTATGGGATGACATATGACGAATGGAAGAGTAACCACCAACCAAAAGCGACTCCAGAGCAATTAAAAGCATTTGAAGCTAGCCAGGCAAAAAAGAAATAAAGTGTCCATACTATAAAAGCCTGCAATTCGCTAGGAGCAAACGCAGGCTTTTCAATATTGTTACACTATTCCATGTTCATTAACCGTGCGTGTTTATTAGCCGTGAGAGGTTCTTCCAACGTTGTCATGGCTCAGCTCTTTATTAAGCTCCGCTTCCACGTGACCCGGAGAACGTGTTGAGCCAGAAATCAGGCGATACATCGCAGGGATAACGAACAGAGTAACTAAGGTCGCAAAGCCCATACCAAAGAAAATAACTGTACCCACAGCGACTCGGCTTTCATAGCCAGCACCTGTCGAGATAATCAATGGAATCGCACCTGCTAGCGTCGTAAACGCCGTCATTAAGATTGGGCGCAAACGTCGCGCTGAAGCATCGATGATCGCCTTTTCAAACTCAATACCAAGGTCACGTAGTTGGTTAGCAAACTCCACGATCAAAATACCGTTCTTAGTCACCATACCGATCAACATAATCATACCAATCTGGCTGTACACGTTGAGCCCTTGGTCCATCAGCACCAAACCTAAGAAGCCACCAAAGATACCCATAGGTACGGTGAACATCACCACCAGTGGGTTAATGAAGCTCTCAAACTGCGCGGCCAATACCAAATACGCCACTAACATAGCTAATGCAAACACAATTAAGATACTTGACTGGTTCTCTTTGAAGTCTTTTGATTCGCCCGAGTAGCTCACTGATATGTCACCCGGTAGCTGCTCAATCGCTTGTTGATCAAGGAAACCCAGAGCATCGCCCAGCGTGTAACCTTCCATGAGGTTCGCTTTGATGGTTACTGACTTCTGCTTGTTGTAGTGCGACAAACGAATCGATGACGCCACTTCTTCAATGTGCGTCAGCGTATCAAGCGTTACTAGCTCGCCAGACTGAGTTCGCATGTAAATTTGACTCAAGTCATTCGCATTGTTAAAACTATTCTCATCACCACGTAGGTAAACATCATACTCTTCACCGCGTTCAACAAACGTTGTTTCACTCTTACCACCAAGCATGATTTCTAATGTATCTGAAATGTCTAAGACGCTCACACCCAACTCTGCTGCACGCTGTTTGTCTACCGTAACCAATAACTCTGGTGTTTTTTCAGAGTAATCGATATCCGCACCTTCCATCATTGGAGAGTCTTCAGCCGCTTGCTTTAGTATTTCGCCCCACTTTTGTAATTCCGAGTAATCAGAGCCGCCCAACACAAACTGTACTGGCTCACTAGAGCCGCCTTGGAAACCTGGCATGAACGGGAATACACGCACATCAGGAATACCATTCAAAGATTTTCGAACTTCGTTCAATGCTTCTTGCGCCGTCACATTTCGCTCGTCCCAATCTTCTAGGATCATGATAACGAAACCTGTTTGGTCACCCGCATTTCCCCCAAACGCTGGTGATTGAATGCTGAATGATTTCAAGAAACCTTGACCAAGCAACGGCATTAAGCGCTCTTCAACAATGTCCATGTTGGCAGACATACGGTTGTAACTGGTTGCATCAGCACCACGAACAAACGCAAAGATAACGCCACGGTCTTCTTGTGGAGTTAGTTGTGAAGGCACTTGTTGCATTAAGCCATAACTGCCGCCCATGCAAGCGATGATGATGATTGGAGCAGCCCAACGCCAGTTTAGCGCGCGGCGCAATACCGCTTTGTATCCAGCTTCTAGCTTGCCAAACACACGTTCTACAAATCGATTGAAGCGGTTTGGTTTTACATTTGCTTTTAGAATCTTACTGCCAAGAACTGGCGTTAGCGTTAATGCCACCACAGATGAGAAGATCACCGACATCGCCAACAATACCGAGAACTCAGTAAACAGAAGGCCTACCATGCCATCCATAAACGAGATCGGTAGGAACACCATGACCAGAACTAGCGTGGTCGCGATTACCGCAAAGCCTACTTCACGCGTCCCTTTATAAGCGGCAAGCAGTGGCGATTCGCCGCGTTCAATGTGGTGGAAAATGTTCTCTACTACCACGATCGCGTCATCTACCACCAGGCCGATAGACAGGATCAGTGCCATCAAGGTAATCAGGTTTATAGAGAAGCCGAAGTAGTACGCCGCAATAAACGACGAGATCAAAGAAACAGGAACAGTTACCGCAGGGATCAGGGTTGCACGTGCTTGGCCAATAAAGATGTAAAGCACAAGGATAACCAAGCCCCCTGTGATAAAGAGCGTGCTGTAAACCTCTGAAATCGAACGGTCGATAAACACCGTTGAGTCATAATCGACAGCAAGACGAGTACCATCAGGCAAGAATTTTTGAATTGCTTCGACTTCTTTATGGACTAAGTCAGCAACCTCAAGTGGGTTCGCATCTGACTGAGGTACAATGCCCATACTGACGTTAACCACGCCGTCACTTTTAAAGGTTGAGTTTTCATTTTCTGCGCCAATGTAAACATCAGCCACGTCTTTCAAGTAGATAGGTGTGTTATCTGAAGCTCGTTTTACTACTAAGTATTCAAAATCTTTTGCTTGGGTATACGAACGAGCAGTACGAACCGACATCACAATTGCATCGTTACGCACTTCACCACCAGGGCTTTCAATGTTCTCACTGTTTAACGCCGATGTAATATCAGAAGCAGTTACGCCACGTCCCGCCATCTCAGCAGGTTTCAGCTTCACGTACATTACTTTGTACAAGCCGCCAGAAATATCCACTGAACTCACACCAGAGATCAAACTAAAGCGATCAATCAACACACGCTCGGTGTAATCGGTTAACTGCGTTCGGTCCATCTCGGTTGAGCTGAGGTTGATGTAAACCGACGCTTCACCACTACCATTGTTCTTATAGACAATTGGATCGTCGGCTTCATCAGGTAACGATCGCTGTGCTCGAGCGACTGCATCACGCACATCACTCACACCGGTATTTAGATCATAACCCAACTCAAAGGTGATCGTGATTCGTGACGAGCCGTTTCGGGTAGTCGACTCAATTTCATCGATACCGCTAATGCCGGAGAGCTGGTCTTCAAGATTAGAAGTAATCTGGCTCTCAATGATGGTGGCTGATGCCCCTTCATATCGAGTACTAATCGATACTACCGGGCTTTCAATATCTGGCATCTCACGAACTGCGAGCTTGCTAAACGATACAAGACCAAACACAACCAAAAGCAAGCTCAGTACGATAGCTGCTACTGGTCTCTTGACTGAAACATCAGATAACAACATTAGTTAGCGCCTTCTTGTGTTGCTGCATTACCATCAAGATTAGCTGAGCGATTAACGGCGAGTTCTTGAACCAACACGCCATCGCGCATATTCACGATGCCTTGCACCACAATCTTCTGACCAATCTCGATACCTTTATCAATCACGACTTCGTTATCAATACGCGCGCCCAAGAACACTTCTGTTCGAGTTGCCTTGTTATCTTCGCCAATCACGTAAACAAAACGTTTCGTACCAGAGTATTCCAATGCTTGAACCGGGATAATCGGAGCTTCAACTGGTGGGAAGTCCATATTAGCTGCCACTAACATACCCGGTTTCAAGTAATCATTGTTGTTATCAAAGTGGATTCGAACTCGTAAATTCAAGGTTTCAGCGTTGATACGTGAATCAATGCCAACCACTGTGCCAGTGAACTGAGTATCACCCCATGCACTGGTGCGAGCCGTTACTGTCATGCCTTTAGACAATTTAGAAAGGTAACGCTCAGGAATTTGGAGATCTAGCTGCATGACAGATAGATCATCTAAGGTCACAAGTTCAGTACCGGATGTCACCATTTTACCGCGGCTAAAGTCGATAAAGCCGACGGTACCAGAGAAGGGAGCACTGATATGAAGATCTTTCAGATTGGCATTTGCGGCAGCTAAGCGAGCATTCGCAATCTCAACATTGGTTTTCTGCGCGTCAATTTCAGTTTGCGTAATCGCGTTACGTTTCACTAGTCGTTGAAATTCCGCTAGCTTACGCTTTTCATCTTTTAGGTACGCTTGCGCCTCTGCAACCGCGGCTTTGGCTTTGTCGTCATCTAATTGGACCAACATTTGCCCTTTAGTGACATCTTGATTAGCTTTAATATTGATAGAGTCAACCCTGCCCGCTACTTCAGAAGTAATGATCACAGATTGCTCGGCTTCTAACTTACCGACCAAAGAAAGAGACTGACTGACTTGATGGACATCGACCTGTTCAGTAACAACAGTGACAGCGCTTGGGCCCATCAGTTTTGCTAGTGTGGTTGGAGACGCCGTAACAATCGAAAAGATAAAGAGGGGTAAAACAGATTTACGCTTCATAATAATGGTCTGCAAGTAAGGTTATACCAATACACAGTGAGCAAGTGGTCAGAAATAGCGCAGGAAAAAGGCTTGAGAACAAGGCAGCTCTTTTCAACAGATAGTTTCGATAAGTAGTTATTCTACAATCAAAATATCTGACGCTGTTCTCGAGCATTTTAGCAAGCTAGGATGACACCTTGATTTACTACGATTGGTATTATTATCTATAAATGAAATTAACCGTATTCTATCAACTGATGAATGTTATAACGTCAAGAAGTGTAAATCTAAATTAAATTCTGTTTACCTTTCTTCAATAACTAAACAAACCTAACACAATACAGAAAGTTAATTACCTCAAGGTGTTACTAATCAATACGTAAACCTTAATACAGATGTTCACTTCACGAGCAATATGCGTACTTTTCGCCATCTTTGCCCAAAAAGAAAGCATTTAACACAAAACCATAAGAAAAACCCTTTACAGGTTTAACGTGTTTGCTATGATGCGCTCCGCACTTGAGAGATGCGTTGGGAAAAACATCTCTTTAGCCTATCCATTATGAGTTAGGAAAAACACCCTGGAGGGGTTCCCGAGTGGCCAAAGGGAGCAGACTGTAAATCTGCCGGC
>NZ_JBGOOM010000012.1:0-128227 GCF_041439575.1 Vibrio sp. 5S239
TTAACGGTTGCCGGTTTTCAAGACCGGTGCTTTCGACCACTCAGCCATCCCTCCAGTGGCGTGAATAATATAAGGGGTAGAGGAACTTGTAAACCCTTAATTTTCATAATTTTGTTTGGTTGCTTGTTTTCTAATCGTTCATGGTTATAAAAAAAGGAAGCGACTGGCTTCCCTTTTATAATTGACGATCATTTAATCATTTTTTGTGTAGAAACGCTGTAGCTCAGTAAGGCCTTGCATCAATACAGGTAAGCGAGGGCTGATATCTTTTAGGCGTTTATAGTTTTGGTCGTATAACTTGTAGTTACCAAATTTATCTAACACCGTTGTTTGCTTGTCTGTGATTAGAGCTAGCTCACGAGAGTCTCCAGCTAAAATCCATTTCCTATTACGTTCATCAAACAGATTGCGTCCGCTGCTGAAATCGGTGGGGTTCGAAGATACCCCCAGTAATTCTTGCATTAACGTGACAGACACGTCCAGATGACTCGAACGATGAGTGTACTCAGATGGTGACTTACCCGGCCAGCTGATAAACAAAGGGACCTGTAGTTGGTAACGACTATAGTTAGAGTTTGCCCCCCAGCTATTCGTTTTAGTCTCATTAAATTCTGTACCGTGATTTGAGGTAATGATGACAACAGTATTATCGCTAAGCTCTAAACGTTCTAGTTCAGCATAAATAGTAGACAACTGCTTATCAGCTGCTTGTGCTGATTTTTTGTAGTCAGCAGCAAAGCGTTCTTCAGTGCTTAACTCAGAGTCAGAATTTAAATCGTAGTTCGAAAAGTTATCAAGTGTAGTCAGCTCAATAAAGTTGAACCAAGGACCTTTGGTTTTTGGTGACTGAACCCAATCAGACCATGCTTGAATAGCACTCTGATCATTGAGAGTCGCTTGCTCTGGCGTCACTTCACGACCACGGAAAATAATTTCTGAATACAGTGGGTCTTCAAAGTTATCACCACTGAACGCAGCAAATTTATAATTATGATGCTCTAACACATCTAATAGCACGGCGCTTGAGCCTTGTGCTTTGATGCTGCTTGAATAACTACTTGGCAGGCCGTAAAACAAACCAAAAATACCATACATATCGTTACTTGAGCTGTAATGATTTGTGAAGTTGATTGCTTGTTGAGAAAAGGTGTAGCTATTTGGCATTGCTGTTGCGTTTAATGCATCAGAACGAAGGTTGTTTACACTTACCATCAGGATGTTTAGGTCATCACTGCGACGGTTGTATTGAATTTTTTCTAGCGGATAGCTAACTAAATTTACGCTTTCTTTGTTCTCTTCCAAGCGCTGTAGGTACTCTTCACGATCTAACAGACCATGTTTTTCCATAAAGCTTTTCGCTGTCATTGGGTAAGACAGTGGGAAGTTGGCTTTTTGGCTTGTTATCGGGTTATAGAAAAAGGCGTCAGCCCACATATAAGTGAGGTGACTGCTGATGAAACATAAAAAGAAAACTGCCGCAATTGGTCGGCCGATGTGCTTGTGAGATAGTTTACGTTGTTTACGCCAAACCCATTCAGACAGACCTAGCTGTAATAAGAAGATAAGTGGCATAACAATGAAGAGGTGTTGCAAATCAGAAGTGAATGCAGACTCCTCTCCACTAAATAAAACCTCCCACACGACAGGTGTCAGGTGGAGGTTTATATTTTGATACGTTTGGGTATCAATTAGCAGGACAGTTAAACCTATGGTCGCGAAGCAAACGGCAACCAAACGTAATAACTTCCTCGACGGAAGAACAAAAGTGAGCGGAAACAGCACTAATAGATAGAGCGCGAAGACTAAAAAGCCAAAATGACCAACCCATGATGCAGCCAAATAAAATTGACCCAATAGGGTTTCTGGCCAAGCAGATTGAGTAATATAACGAGTACCGATCAACATCGCAGCAATGATGTTGAAAAATGCAAACCAGTGACCCCAACCAACCAGTCGAGATACGCGATCGCTATATGAGTTTGCGCTGTCTACCATTTATAATTCTTTTATCCGTCAATCAAACTTAGTGAGACTTTTTATCTTCAAGAGAAGAAATCAAAGCTTCGGCAAATTTTTCAGCAATTCCTTTGCGCTGTGAAGCAGCAACGTTCTGATTTAAGACATTGGTTGCGATATTTCCAGCGATCATCAGTGAAAGTTCTGGTGAAGCTTTGTGCTTAGATAATACGGCACCTACTTCAGCTAGGATTTTTTCAACTTGATCATCTGTATATTTAGATGTAATCGGCATAAGGACTCTAATAATGATAGTAAAAGCGGCTTATGATAACCTACTATGCACAACAACTGAAACCTGAACGGTAATATTTTCACTATGAGCCTTCACCTTTCCAACGTAATTTTACATCAACTAAGCAAGAATGATCAGGAAGAGCTGATTGTTAACTATCGTGCTGAATCTCTAGAAAACGATGCTTCATCTGAAAGCCTAGTCGCTGAACTTCATCGAGTGTTCAACTCAAAAGCAGGCAAAGGGTTTGGTTCTTTCAAATCCGACAGCGAATTCCAGCAGTCGTTGCATGAATTTCGGGCGGGAGAGCAAAGTTTCTATGATTTTTCTCAGAAAAGTGCGCTACGTCTAAAAGATGAACTTTCAAAATACCCTTTTGCTGACGAAGGTACTTTGGTGTTAGCCGAATACCAATCACTGGCAACGGACTATCTTTTTATTGGTTTATTGCCTTCAAATCAAAGTCTGAAAGTAACGGAAGGACTAGATATTAGCGCGACTGACTACCTTGATATTTCAAAGATGGATATCGTCGCGCGTCTTGATCTTTCTACATACGATACAGATAAAGAATCGAATCGTTACCTTACTTATATTAAGGGGCGTGTTGGGCGTAAAGTTGCTGATTTCTTCCTAGATTTCCTTCAAGCCGAAGTGGGTTTAGATGCTAAGCAGCAAAACCAAGTATTGATGCAAGCGGTAGAAGATTTTGTTTCTGACTCTAAATTAGAGAAAGAAGAAGCGATTAGCTATAAAAAGCAGGTGGCGGATTACTGCAATGAACAGCTAAAAGCCGGTGATGAGGTTCAAGTTCGTGAGCTTTCAGGTGAATTACCAGCAAGCACTGATGGCACTAGCTTCTTTGACTATACTAGTGAACAAGGCTACGAGTTAGAAGATAGCTTTCCTGCAGATCGCGCAACTATGCGTAAACTAACAAAATTTGTTGGTGCTGGTGGCGGTTTGAATGTTAGTTTTGATAGTCTGCTTCTTGGTGAACGTGTTTTTTACGATCCGGAGACAGATACACTAACGATTAAAGGTACGCCCCCGAACTTGCGTGACCAATTGACTCGTAACAAGTCATAACACCTGCTCATGTATAATAGCGGCAGCGGGATGTTGTCGCTTAATTTCGCTTTACACTCTCTGATAACTGCAATGGTTTGAAGTCGATACGCACAAGGAATATTGATGGAACAATCAGTGGCAACGCCCCATCGCTTTAAAAAGCCTGCAACTTTCTTGGTTGTACTTCTGACTCTATGGTTGCTTCCTGCGTTGGCCATCCTTCAGCTTAGCCGTTCTTATAACCATTCCCTTGCTCACATCGAAGAACTCGGCATTCGTGTTACGGAGTTAAGGCAGTCGCTTTACTTCTCTGAACCGCTTCGAGTTTCTCGTATTAATGACTTAGCCCTTGATGCACAGTTAGTGTATTCGATTCGATTACAGATTGAATCTGATTTTCAACACACATTCTTTCGGCCTGATGTTAATCAGCTACTTTATGTTGTGGACCAATTTCTTGAGAAGTTTGATGAATTCATCCCAATAGAAAGTCAGGTTCAAGATCTTGTCGATAACATAAAGATATTACGCGCTGATACTGGCCTGTATCCTGAGCTAAAACCATTACTGAATGAACTCGGTGTGGTTGTTTTTGAAGCCATGTATTCCGACACTCATCGTTCATCAGCGACTTATCGAGCTTTTGATTCTATTTTGAATAAGTCTTATTCGTTAGAAGACGAAGAGAAAGATGCTATCCAACAGTTACTGGCTGACGCTTCCGTATTGTTGGGTGATTATGCTCGGATAAATTTTCTGGTTGATAAAATTAAGAAAAACTCGGTTAACGAACAGATCATTAAACTTGAAGCTGAATTTAATGACCGTCAATTCAAGCTCTTAACTGTCATGCTAGGCTTAAGTTTAGTTGCGATAATAGCGTTTGTTTGGTGGGGAGTTAGCTCTAAGCGAGCGATGCAAGAAGTAGATAAAGAACAGGACCGAGAGCCTGAAATGAAGTCTAGTCAGGACAATGTCCCCCCGTTTTCTAGTGCAGAAGATTGTGCGTTTGAAGAACCTGATGACAATGTAATGTCCTCGGCTATCAAGCAATCCGAGAATGACTCTTACCTATCGGAAAGGGACTCACGGGACCAAAACTCCGAGCTTCAGCCTCCAAAGCAACCTGGCGTTGCAATACAACAAACTATTCAGCACAACACAGAAGAGGCGCAAATGTCTGAGGGGTATATTGTCAGCGTGACGGATTCAAAGCCTGAGATTGATATCGAAGAAATGTTAGACACGCTCGATGGTGATGTTGAGTCCGTTGAATTGTTGCTTGGTGTCTTTGTACAAGATCATGCTGACGATTTCGCTAAGTTCCAATCTTTGCTCACTCAAGATGAACCTGCTGCTGCTCGTGTTGTACATAGCCTAAAAGGTGTTGCTGGTAGCATTAAAGCTTCCAGATTAGCGATCATTGCCGCAAGTATTGAAATGACAATGAAACAATCTAGACCTATCAGTGAACACGATTTAGAAGAGCTGGAACAGGCGATTCAGGCTTCAGTTGACTCTGCTATGGCATATTTAGAATAATCATACTAATTTTGTGGGAATTTTGACAATACTCTGACGAAGTGCTCATACAATCCGCGCCATTAGTCTTTGTCAGAGGTGGATATGTTGCGTGTTTCTAGTAAGTGTTTGATGGTGTGGTTATTTATCATAGTTCTAAGTGGTTGTTCTCTCTTAGAAGTTAAGTTAGATAGCCAAACAACACCGCTGACTCAACAAGAGCTCAATGCTCGGATTATGACGCGTGAATACGCTAGAATTTTCTTTACTCGCGTGGAAGATTCTGCGGATCTCATCGCTCAATCTTATCCTGACGACGATACCTTACACCAATCTTATGTTCTGCTTTGGAAAATACATGCAGAGCAGGGACTTCAGCAAGCGGCTTACCAAACTTCTCCAATTTCAGCGTTAATTGATTCGTGGGTATTTACTGCTCAAATGGATCAATTTTATACTCAAGGTGATGGTGCCGACCTATTCGAAACTGATCATGCAGTAGAAACCGCTCACGCTCTTACTCAAGAAGCGGAAAAATTGGCAAAACGCGTATTGAGTACTAGTGACTTTAAGAAGAGCCAAGCGTTTGTCGAGCAGTTTGCTGCTAGCTATCCATTTAAAAATCTCACATTCAGGATTACGCCCGCTTACCGTGATTGGCTTACTTACTTAGGTAAAGACGAATCTCAAATCGTGCAAAATTTGGGAAGCATGCCAGAAGCAATGAGTGATGCATCAGACCGTTTAAGTGTAATGGCTGATCAGACGCCAAAGCTGATGTCGTGGAAGGCCGAATTGGTTGCATTGAACAGCTCACTAACGGGTGAAGATCTGTCTACGACGTTGGAAAGCCTTCGTCAAACATCAGCAAGCATGCAAGACTTTATCGAAAATAACCCTGAGTACATGCGAACGCTGGCTTCTATTCTGTCGACAGAAATGCAGCCATTGCTAAACGATTTTAGTGATAAAACCGACCAAAAATTAGCGATGCTGAGCGATGAACGCGTGGCACTGGAAAAGATGGTGACGCGTGAGAGAGAAGCTTTAGTACAGATGATTGAGAAAGAGCGCATTGAGATTGCAGGTATTGTGACTTCAGAAAGAGAGCTGTTCACTCAAGATCTAGACCGTGTTTCTCAAGAAGTGGTCGTGCTTGCGATTGATAAGCTAATGGAGTTAATCAAAGGTGTGATTATCTACTTCATCCTGTTTATCTTGGTGGTGTTCTTTGCACCGTTAGGCATCGGTTACTGGTTGGGGAAACGAACCGCCAACAAATAAGTAAATTCCTAATTCAGTAACTAAGTAGATCAAAAAAGAGCGCTCTAGGGCGCTCTTTTTGCATGTAAATCATTAACGTTTGAATGACTTACGCTTGCTGCTTGTTTAATTGTGCCGTTTCCTCAGTTTCAAGTGCTGGCGCTGTTGGTTCACACTTATCAACGAACCAGCCCATGTAAGACGTCACGATCGTTACGATGATACAGATAAAGCTTAGCCACATGAACGGTGCGTAAGACAGCGTCGCAACGCCAAGAATACTCGCCATGTAAATGCCGTTATCACTCCACGGAACCATACCTGACGTTAGAGTGCCACCAAACTCAGCGTTGCGAGAAAGGTTCTTACGTTTGTAGCCTAAACGGTCGTAGTTTTTCGCACAGATTTTTGGCGTAAGGATAAGTGATACATACATCGCTGAACCAAATACGTTACCCATGAAAGCCGTACCAATGGTGCTAGTTGCTAGTGAGCCTGCGCTGTTTACACGGCGCTCGAACACTTTAGCAATCGTCTCTAGCACGCCTACTTTATCCAATAAGCCACCGAAACCTAAACCAAACACGATAACCGCAACCGAACCAAGCATTGAAGACATGCCGCCACGGTTAAGAATTGAATCAATGAACTCAACACCAGATGAGATAGAGAACGGTGCCCATGCTGTGTTAAATGCAGTAAGGAAGTCGATCTCTTGGATCATGACTGCCCAGATAATACCTAGCAGAGAACCAAAACTGATCACAGGGAATGAAGGCATGCGGAAAGCTAATAGGCCAAGCACGATCACTACTGGAACGAATGAGTAAGGTGTGATGTAGAACTGAGCTTCCATTGCTTTAATCACAGAGTCTACTTGGCTCATGTCAACGTTGCCCGCATAGTGGAAACCAAATGCGGTAAACATAATGCCCGTAATTACGTAGCTTATTAACGCAACAGGCAGCATGCCCTTTATGTGTTCAACTACTTCAACACCAGACATTGAAGAAGCAAGGATCACTGAATCAGACAGAGGTGACATCTTATCGCCGAAGTAACAGCCCGAAAGTACAGCGCCTGCGGTGATTGGTGCTGGAACACCTAGGCCTTGGCCAATACCCATCATCGCAATGCCGGCTGTACCCGCTGCACCCCAAGAAGTGCCGGTAGCCAATGCTGTTAGAGAGCAGATGATCATGGTCGCTAAAAGGAAGATAGAAGGGTGAATAGCTTTCAGACCATAATAGATGATAGTAGGTACGATCCCGCCCGAGATCCAGGTACCAACAAGAGCGCCCACAGCTAAAAGTATTAAAACTGCGCCTAAACCGTTGGATATACCTTTGAGCGCTGCTTTTTCTAAGTCTTTGTATTGGTGGCCAAGACGAATACCAAGAACCATGATAATGAACCAACCAATATACAAGGCAAGTTGAATAGGAAGGTCAAGCTTAGCTGTAAAGGAAAAAGCAAGGGATAGGAATAATCCTAACGCGATGAATACCTGCAATAGGTTCGGTAGGCGAGTTTTACTCTGCTTCATAAAAGCCTCTTGTGATTTCGAGCATTTATAGTGCTTCGTTATAGTGTGTTTACGAAGTGGACACTACAGTAATTAGTTTATTATATCGAAAAAATACCTCCAAGTTGTGATATTTGACTGTTAAGTAAATCAAAGTTGGTTTCATAATCTAAAAAAGTGTTAAATTCATGATTATTATATGTTGGTTTTTGTTTTTATTTTGTGAAGCATTATGCTGCTTAACCTTTCTTAACTAGTGGTTATTGCTATTGTAGAGCGAGAGGGCCGTTTGAAAATTGAACGTTTTATCGAGGTAAACGTTTGAATTGAATGAATACTGAGTGTTTTGTCAATGATAAAGGAATGGAATGCTTAACTGAGATAACTGCATTATTCATCGTGTTCACTTAAAATAAACGAAAAAGTTACACTTTTTTACAAAAAGCACTTGAGTTCTGTTTCTGAAAAACTTATAGATGGGGGGTAATAATTTTTTAATTTATACATGGAGAGTGAGAGATGAGAGTAGGTCTAGTTGGTTGGCGTGGTATGGTTGGTTCTGTACTAATGCAACGTATGGTTGAAGAGAAAGACTTCGACCTAATTGAGCCTGTTTATTACAGCACATCTCAGATTGGTATCCCTGCTCCTGTTTTAGGTGGTAAAGATGCGGGTCTACTTCAAGATGCTTTTGACATTGATAGCCTAAAACAACTTGATGCAGTGATCACTTGTCAAGGTGGCGATTATACATCAAAGGTGTACCCAGCACTGCGCCAAGCAGGTTGGAAGGGTTACTGGATTGATGCTGCTTCTACCTTGCGAATGGACACTGATTCAATCATAGCTCTTGATCCTGTGAACTTGGCTCAAATACAGCAAGGTATTCATGACGGTACAAATACTTTCGTTGGTGGTAATTGCACTGTGAGCTTAATGCTTATGGCGCTAGGCGGCCTATATGAGAAAGGCATGGTCGAGTGGATGAGTGCTATGACTTATCAAGCGGCATCAGGTGCTGGCGCTAAGAATATGCGTGAGCTTATCTCGCAAATGGGTGTGATCAACGACAGTGTAAGCTCTGAGTTGGCTAATCCTTCAAGTTCGATTCTTGATATTGATAAGAAGGTTGCCGATACGATTCGTTCATCTTCATTCCCAACAGATCAATTTGGTGCTCCTCTTGCGGGCTCACTGATTCCTTGGATCGATGTAAAACGTGAGAACGGCCAAAGTAAAGAAGAGTGGAAAGCGGGTGCAGAAGCGAACAAAATCCTTGGCCTAGATGGTCAGCCAATTCCTATCGATGGTACGTGTGTCCGAATCGGTGCAATGCGTTGTCACGCTCAAGCATTGACGATCAAGCTTAAGCAAGACGTTCCAATGGACGAAATCGAAGAGATCATCGCAACGCACAATGATTGGGTTAAAGTGATACCTAATGATCGTGATATCACAGCGCAAGAGCTGACGCCTGCTAAAGTAACAGGGACAATGTCGGTACCTGTTGGCCGTCTGCGTAAAATGTCTATGGGGAACGATTTCTTGAACGCGTTCACTGTGGGTGACCAATTACTTTGGGGTGCAGCAGAACCACTACGTCGTACTTTACGTATTATCTTAGCTGAGAAAGCATAACGGACTGATTTACTGAAAGTAGTGAGTGAAGAAGCGCCTTAGGGCGCTTTTTTTGTTTTTAATGACAAGGATTTGTGTTCACTCTTGTTCTTTAACAACGACTCGCTTATCTGGATCTGCTAACCCACTAGCACAATGTTTGCAGTACATGGCATCAGAATCATGACCAGCGCGGTTGCAGTTTGGGCATTTGACCAACTCTTTATGCGAGTTCATTTCATTACTGAGTTCTGCGGTAATAATCCCGGTCGGCACGGCTAAGATTGAGTAACCCAAGAGCATAGTCAGAGATGCGATAGCTTTACCTAATGCGGTTTGCGGCACCATGTCGCCGTAACCTACGGTTGTGATGGTCACGATGGCCCAATATATGCTCTGAGGTATGCTGGTGAAGCCATTTTCTGGCCCTTCAATAATAAAAATCAAAGCGCCGAAGATCGTAACAAGAATACCGACGGTGCTGAAGAATATGAATATTTTCCTTCTTGCCATCAACAGTGAACGCAGAAGGATATTAGAGTCCTGTAAGTAGCGAATCAATTTAAGAATTCTAAATATACGCATGACACGCAATAGCCTAATAACGCCCATGAACGATGCGCCGGGGAAAAAGATAGCAATGTAAGTTGGAAGAATCGCTAATAGGTCAACCACACCGAAGAAGCTAGTGGCGTAAGATTTTGGGTTAGGTGAGCAGTAGAGCCTTAACAGATATTCCAGTGTGAATAGTGCCGTGAAGCTGTACTCGATGTAGCGTAAATGTTGTGACCATTCGGTCGCCATACTAGGAATTGACTCTAAAATCAGGACGATAAGTGAGGCCACAATCGCGATGATAAGTGAGATATCAAACGCACGTCCAGCACGTGTGTGGGTACCAAAGATAATGACGTATAAATGATGCTTTATAGGCTGGCGTGACATAAGGTGAAGTTCATCTTTTGTTAAAGTTGTTAATAACCATTATACAAGCTTCATAATAACGAGGCGAGTGAAAGTCCAATCGCTTTACCCGACTCATTGATATTACATAGCTGATTGCCACTAATTAGATGATCCAAGCTAAACGTTACGCTAACCCTGGGAATAGGTTACGTAGGCCATTGGCGATGAACTCGATGCCCAATGCGCCAAGAACCAGGCCCATGATACGAGTGATAACGTTGATACCCGTTTGACCTAAAAAGCGAACGATAACCGGCGCTGAACGGAACAAAAGCCAAGAGCATGTTGCGAATGCGATGATGCTAATGCCGATGCCGACCGTATCAATAGCAGCAGGGTAGCGAGACCCGTAAACAATCGTCGAACTGATTGCTCCCGGGCCAGCCATTAGAGGCATTGCCAGTGGAACAACACCGATTTGCTCTTTGCTGATGTATTCCGATTTCTCTTGTTTGTTCTGCTTATCTTCACCGAGTTTACCGCTCATCATCGAAAATGCGATGCTTAGTAATAGCAGGCCACCTGCAACGCGGAATGAATCTAGTGAGATGCTAAACATATCTAGAAGTAATTGTCCCGCAATCAGCGATACAATCAAGATAACGGCAACAGCAATATTGGCTTGCAAGGCTGTTTTGTTCCTCTCTTCTGGCGGCATATGGGCAGTAAGAGAAACAAAAACAGGCATGATGCCGATTGGGTTTACGGCAGCAACAAGCCCAAGGAAGAATTGCATAAAGATTGCGAGTTCTAAGCCTTGCATGAGAGCGATCTCCAGTTAGCGTACTTAATGTGGAAGGTTTGATCTGTGAATATTCTGAGCGCGTAATGTAAGGGACAATTTCAATTTGTACGAATGAAAAAAACTAACTTGAAATAGGTGATTGTTTTTAGAAAAACTAATTGAATCTCACTTTTGTATTAGTCTTGTTTCAAGTTAGTCGTTAGTGTTTCATTTTGTAACTTCTTGTTGGGTAACTGTTAGCTGTCGCACGAAATTAATAAAAGTTATGTCAGAAGCTAGCCCGTGCAATGGTATGGATATACTCTCAGTAGCACGAATATAGCTGTATACATGTAATTTAAAGGACTAAAAATGAAATTTTTTTACAGTTTATGGCGTTATGTGAAAAAAACTTGTCTGTTTGATTGTTTTTTGTACGCGCGATAAGTGTGATTTTAATCTATATAAATCATGCTCTTAAGTTGAAATTTGTGATTGTCTTACTACTTTCTGGTTAATTATTTTTGGGTAACTGATCTGGGTCAATTTTTTTCACACAATGAAATAATATACTCAGTCCTGAAAGCAATTTACTAAGAACGTTGTCGATTAAAGTTAAAGACAAGCAGCGAATTTAATAAAAAGTTTTTAATATTTATTATTTTAGGAGATCCACCATGCCTGTAACTAACTTAGCGGAACTTGATGCTCTAGTAGCTCGCGTTAAAGCAGCACAAGAAGAGTTTGCAACATTCTCTCAAGAGAAAGTAGACGCAATCTTCCGCGCAGCTTCTCTTGCTGCTAACCACGCTCGTATTCCACTTGCTCAACAAGCAGTTGCTGAATCTGGAATGGGTATTGTTGAAGATAAGGTTATCAAAAACCACTTTGCATCTGAATTTATCTACAACAAATACAAAGACGAAAAAACATGTGGCATCTTAGAAGAAGATGACAACCTAGGCACAATGACTATCGCTGAGCCTGTAGGTATCATCTGTGGTATCGTTCCAACAACGAACCCAACTTCTACAGCAATCTTCAAATCTCTAATTTCTCTTAAGACACGTAACGGCATTATCTTCTCACCACACCCACGTGCAAAGAACTCAACTAACGACGCAGCGAAACTAGTTCTAGACGCAGCTGTTGCAGCTGGTGCTCCGAGAGACATCATCGGTTGGATCGACCAACCATCTGTAGAGCTTTCTAACGCGCTGATGAAGCACGACGGTATTGCACTTATCCTTGCTACTGGTGGTCCAGGCATGGTTAAAGCAGCATACTCTTCTGGTAAGCCTGCTATCGGTGTTGGTGCTGGTAACGTTCCTGTCGTTATCGATGAAACAGCTGACATCAAACGTGCTGTAGCATCTATCCTTATGTCTAAAACATTCGATAACGGCGTTGTATGTGCTTCTGAGCAAGCTGCAATCGTAGTTGGTGAAGTATACGACGAAGTGAAAGAGCGTTTCGCTTCTCACAAAGCTCACGTTCTATCTAAAGCTGACGCTGATAAAGTACGTAAAGTGCTTCTTATCGACGGCAACCTAAACGCTAAAATCGTAGGTCAACCTGCTCCAGCAATCGCTGAAATGGCGGGTGTTAAAGTTCCTGCTGATACAAAAGTACTTGTAGGTGAAGGTCTTGGTAAAGTTTCTTACGATGACGAATTCGCTCACGAGAAACTATCTCCAACTCTAGGTCTATTCCGCGCAGACGACTTCGAAGACGCTGTTGCTCAAGCGGTAACTATGGTTGAAATCGGTGGTATCGGTCACACATCTGGTCTTTACACTAACCAAGATACTAACGCAGACCGCATCCGTTACTTCGGTGACAAGATGAAGACGGCTCGCATCCTAATCAACATCCCGACTACTCACGGTGGTATCGGTGACCTGTACAACTTCAATGTTGCACCTTCTCTAACTCTAGGTTGTGGTTCATGGGGTGGTAACTCTATCTCTGAGAACGTAGGTCCTAAGCACCTTATCAACAAGAAAACTGTAGCGAAGCGAGCTGAAAACATGTTGTGGCACAAACTACCTAAGTCTATCTACTTCCGTCGTGGTAGCCTTCCAATCGCAATGAGCGACCTAGAAGGTAAGAAACGCGCATTCCTAGTAACTGACCGTTTCCTATTCAACAACGGTTACGCAGATGACGTAGTTAGCCTGCTGAAAGCACAAGGCATCGAAGTTCAAACTTTCTTCGACGTAGAAGCGGATCCAACGCTATCTGTTGTTGAGAAAGGCGCTGAAGCAATGAAGAGCTTCCAACCTGACGTAATCCTTGCTCTAGGTGGCGGTTCTCCAATGGATGCTGCTAAGATCATGTGGGTTATGTACGAGCACCCAGAAACTCACTTCGAAGAACTAGCAATGCGCTTTATGGATATCCGTAAACGTATCTACAAGTTCCCTAAAATGGGTCAAAAAGCTGAGCTTGTATGTATCACTACAACTTCAGGTACAGGTTCAGAGGTTACTCCATTCGCTGTTGTTACAGACGACAAGACTGGTGCTAAATACCCACTAGCTGATTACGAAATCACGCCAAACATGGCTATCGTTGATGCGAACCTAGTAATGAACATGCCTAAGTCTCTAACAGCGTTCGGTGGTTACGATGCAGTAACTCACGCTCTTGAAGCTTACGTATCTGTTCTAGCGAACGAGTACTCAGACGGTCAAGCTCTTCAAGCACTTAAGATGCTTAAAGAATACCTACCATCAAGCTACAAAAATGGTGCGGCTGACCCAATCGCTCGTGAGAAAGTACACAACGCAGCAACTATCGCTGGTGTAGCATTTGCGAACGCATTCCTAGGTGTGTGTCACTCAATGGCTCACAAAATTGGTGCTGAGTTCCACCTACCACACGGTCTTGCTAACGCACTACTTATCTCGAACGTTGTACGTTACAACGCGAACGATAACCCAACTAAGCAGACTGCATTCTCTCAGTACGACCGTCCACAGGCTCGTCGTCGTTACGCTGAAGTTGCTGACCACCTAGGCCTAAGCCAAGCTGGTGACCGTACTGCTCAGAAGATTGAACGTCTACTGACTTGGTTAGAAGAGCTTAAAGTTGACCTAGACATCCCACTATCTATCCAAGCTGCGGGTGTTAACGAGTCTGACTTCATCGCTAAACTAGACGAGCTAGCTGTTGAAGCGTTCGATGATCAGTGTACAGGTGCTAACCCACGTTACCCTCTAATCACTGAGCTAAAAGAAGTTCTAACAACTTCTTACTTCGGCCAACCATACGTTGAAGGCGAAACTTTCGAAGGTACTACAGTTATCCTTAAGAAAGCAGACCAAAAGCCAGCTGAAGCGAAAGCGCCAAAAGCTAAAAAAGAAAAAGCTAACGCATAATAAGTAAGTATTAGTTTGAGATAAGTTTTCGCTAGCAAGATACTTATCTAATCGGGTAAAGAACAAAGCCCCAGTCGAGAGACTGGGGCTTTTTATATTTGTTTGTTTTTTGTGGTCTACTTTAACGAAGGTTTATGCTTTTTGCCCCGTGCTACCCAGTAGGTGCAAGTTGTTTGTTTTTAATCAAAATGGGAGAGGAGTTAAACCTCAGCGGCAACTACTCGCCCACTGAAGTAGTCATTAGAGATTATGTATTCAGCAGTTCTGGTTAGCTCGTCTTGCAGCTGTGCCCAGTGACAACGGTTAAACTTACCGTCGGCATTGTGAATAGCGGGAACGACACCACCTACACGGATATTAAACGGGGTTAATTCTTTAGCCCAGCTGTGGGTAAAGCCCGTAATCATCGAGTTTGCACTCTCCAAGCCTGATACGTCATGAAAGTCGTCGTGAGATATCACATTAACGATCACCCCCTCCTTATTTGCTTCGCGTAACCTCTCTGCACTAATCTGCCCAAATGCAAAAAGGGTCGACGCTTTCGAAGACAAATCCTCGATAAAGCTGCTGACTGGTTGGTCACCAATCAGACTAGGCATTGGGGAACTGATCCAGTTATTGACTAATACATCAGGTGTGGTGTTGAAAGTGCGTTGGACAAAATCAAAGACATCTAATATGGCTTGATTATGGTTATCTTCGAGTTTGTAACGGTAGACGGAGTCTGAGACGCGAGAGCATTGGAGATAGGTTTTTTCAAGTGCTGTAGGATCCTTATCACAAAGGATAACAGTGGCTCCGAGGTTAACAAAGTGGTTCGCAATCGTCCCTCCTAAACGCGATCCTGCTGATGTCACCAATATGATTGAGCTTTTTATTTCCATCTCAGTACCTAAACAAATCGTCCATGTGGGATAAGGATGGGTTAAATTTCATACAATGGGTGTGAATTGGTTCAAACTAAGGTGTGCCAATTAATAAGTTTTTATGAACTTAGTGGCAAGTCACATTTTCCAGTAACTTCAAGAAGTAATCGACAACTCGAGTTTTTAATTCATCCAAGGCCGATGGTTCATATCACTCATATCAATCATTCTTTAACGTGAATGGAAGAGAGTACAGATGAATATAGAGCTAGAGTAAGAAAAGGAGAGTGAAGCTATACTTGAGCTTGAATTTGATACTGACGTTGGGCCGTAGATAACGCGTTATAGAGCGTGGCATGAGACAGATCAGGGACATGCTTGTTCGCCAGTTTACGTCGGTCATGACCAGAAAGGTTTTGGTAAACCTCTTCGGGTAAGTCGGCCGTATCTTCAGGCATAAAAGCGAGCGCTTCAGGTTTCAAGTAATGGCTGAGTTTTGCGCTGGCAAGGCTAGCTTGATGAAAATGATTAGATTGCTGAGCTGAAATCTCATACGAAGATTGGTTCGAACGCAGCTGCTGCGGTTCTGCAACGCCGAAGTGTTTACGCAGGCGATCTTCAGTTGTCTCTGTGACTTCAATGGTGTCAATCGGCGTGCAATCACGAACGTCATTAGAAAACATAGATAACAGCAACGCGAAATCTGCACGGCGACCTTGCTCAACCGCTTGGCTGATCCCGATGCCGAACTTCAGTTCGTTGATGATCCCTGCTTTGTCTAAAGTGTGTATTTGCATGACGCCTCTCATTTGATACTCCTTTAACGGCATGGAGTCGGCAAACTTTAGTCTTTAATTACAAGCGAATAGAGAATTTATGCAGGCTGGTTGATAAAGGTAACTATAGGTTAAAAAAGGAAGCTTGAGCGGTTATTTAGTTTTGTAATCTTCGTTTAACTAGAATACGGCAGATACAAAAAAGCTCACGCCGAGGCATGAGCTTTCAATAGGTAACTCGCTATAAATATAGCGCAGCTTAAGTAATAATTACTTAGCTAGATTCTCTTCTACGAAAGACCAGTTTACTAGGTTCCAGAATGCAGCCATGTAGTCAGGGCGAACATTGCGGAAATCGATGTAGTAAGCGTGTTCCCATAGGTCAACAGTTAGAAGTGGAGTAACACCTTCTTCTGTTAGAGGAGTTGCAGCGTTAGAAGTGTTAACGATGTCTAGAGAACCGTCAGCTTTCTTAACTAACCAAGTCCAAGAAGAACCGAAGTTATTGATTGCTGAATCAGTGAATTTTGCTTTGAATTCTTCGAAAGAACCGAATGCAGCGTTAATAGCTTCTGCAACAGCGCCAGTTGGTTCGCCGCCTGCTTTAGGAGCAAGACAGTGCCAGTAGAACGTGTGGTTCCAGATTTGAGCTGCGTTATTGAAAACACCACCAGTAGAAGTCTTAATGATCTCTTCTAGTGTTTTACCTTCAAATTCAGTACCAGGGATAAGGCCGTTTAGCTTAACAACGTAAGTGTTGTGGTGCTTACCGTGGTGGAAATCTAGCGTTTCTGCTGAAATGTGTGGTTCTAGTGCGTCTTTCGCGTAAGGAAGAGCCGGTAGTTCAAATGCCATTGATCAATTCTCCATTGATATGAAAGAGTTAACTCTTTCGATTGCTTCCAGTGATATTATTATTCATGGTTCGCTATACGGCTAACCATGGTCAATTTTCTGACTTGGAGTATAGTTTAGCAAGTTTTTACTTTATTAAAAGCCCAATTCATCACTTTTATTTGAATTGCTAGCTCAGTTTGTTAGCCTTTTTTTTTATATGGTTTTTATTCTTTTGGTTTGGGGTAGAATAAAGGCAATAAAAGCCGTAATCCATCAACGAGGAAGCAATGGAAACTATCGATAAAATCAAACAGCAACTTGAAGAAAACACGATTCTACTTTACATGAAAGGTTCACCTAAGCTACCAAGCTGTGGTTTTTCTTCTCAAGCATCTCAAGCTCTAATGGCGTGTGGTGAAAAGTTTGCTTACGTAGATATCCTACAAAACCCTGATATCCGTGCAGAGCTTCCGGTTTACGCACAGTGGCCAACTTTCCCACAACTTTGGGTTGAAGGTGAGCTAATCGGTGGTTGTGACATCATTCTTGAGATGTTCCAAAAAGGTGAACTTCAGCCAATCATCAAAGAAGCGGCGGCTAAAGTTGCTGGCGATGACGCTGAGTAAGTTCTAGCCTTTGCGCTGAATAGTTAAAATGAGGGGCCTTAATCAGGCTCCTTTTTTATTGGAATTGATCGAATCATTGACTCGATAAGGAATGAACAATGAACGTAAAACTTCATTATGTGCATGATCCAATGTGCAGCTGGTGCTGGGGTTACAAGCCAACACTTGAGTTATTGAAACAACAATTGCCTGCGAGCATTGAGTTTAACTATGTAGTGGGTGGTTTAGCCCCGGATTCTGATGAGCCAATGTCAGAAGAGATGAAAGGCAAGCTGCAAGCAATCTGGAAGCAGATCGAAGCTAAGCTAGGTACCGAGTTTAACCACGAGTTTTGGACTGAGTGCAAGCCTGTTCGCAGCACTTACCCTGCGTGCCGTGCTGTGATTGCCGCAGGTTTTCAAGATCACTACGAAGCGATGCTGGAAGGGATTCAACACGCTTACTACCTTCGTGCGATGCTGCCACACTGCCAAGGAACGCATCTGCAGTTGGCTGAAGAGCTAGGTATGAATGTTCAACAGTTTGAAAATGACCTTTCTAGCAAGTTATTGGAAAGTGAGTTAGATGACCAATTAGGTTTTAAAGAAGCGATGGGAGTGTTCTCTTACCCGACTTTAATGCTTGAAGTGAACGGCATCTTTAGTGAAGTTGAATTGGATTACCATTCAACGGAAGCAACGCTTAGATCTATTCGCGAAATTCTAGTGAGCAATGCTCCCGCTGCATAATTCAGCGAGAGTTGTCTGTGTTGACGAAATGATCTCTAAGGCTTACTCATAAGAGTAAGCCTTTTTTGTTTGGCGTCGCTAGTTCATTGAGAGTGAGCGGAAGGAAGAGTGGAATGAACCCCAGATACAAAAAAGACCGCACAGGGCGGTCTTTATAAAAGTGAGCGTAGGATTCTTTAACTACAGAACCTAATTACAGAACCATAGCTGCAATCCAACCGAATACGATCAGTGGGATGTTGTAGTGCAGGAATGTTGGAACTACGGTTTCCCATACGTGCTCGTGTTGACCATCAGCATTTAGACCAGACGTTGGACCTAATGTTGAGTCAGAAGCCGGAGAGCCCGCATCACCAAGTGCTGCAGCTGTACCTACTAGAGCGATTGTTGCCATAGGCGAGAAGCCAAATGCTGCTGCTAGTGGAACGTAGATAGTTGCAAGGATTGGAATCGTAGAGAACGAAGAACCAATGCCCATAGTAACCAATAGACCAACAATTAGCATAAGTAGTGCTGCTAGAGGCTTGTTGTCGCCAATGCTTGTTGAAAGTGCTTCAACCAGAGATTCAACGCCACCCGTTTGCTTCATAACTGCCGCGAAACCGGCCGCTGCAATCATGATGAAACCGATCATTGCCATCATGTGAACGCCCTTGGTGAAGACATCTTGCGTCTCTTTCCAAGCGATTACGCCACCGAAGGTAAATACCATGAAACCAGCAAGTGCACCGATGATCATAGACCCCGTCGACAGTTGAACCGTTAGTGCTGCAACGATACCAGCTGCTGCAACTAGGATGTGCTTCTTGTTGATCTCTTTCACTTCTGTTGAAACAACAGTGTGAGAGGTTTCTTTGTATTGGCGAGGCTTACGGTAAGTAAAGAACACTGCAGTAAGAAGGCCGAAGATCATGCCTGCTGCTGGTAACAACATTGCCATAGGTACTTGGCTTGCTACAACGTTTTCAAGACCGTTGTCGTGAAGGTTTTTAAGCAGGATGTTGTTTAGGAAGATGCCACCAAAGCCAATCGGTAACACCATGTAAGGTGTAATCAGACCAAAAGTAAGCACACACGCAACTAAACGACGGTCTAGGTTCATTTTTGCGAATACGCCTAGTAGAGGTGGGATTAAGATTGGGATGAAGGCGATATGTACAGGAATCACGTTTTGCGAAGACATGGTCACTAAGATCAACGACGCAAGGATGCCGTATTTAAGGCCAGTCGATGCCGCACTGTTCTCTTTGCCGTGAATGCGTTTGATAACACTTTGAGCAAGGAGATCTGTGATACCAGAACGTGAGATAGCAACAGCGAATGTACCAAGCATAGCGTAGCTAAGTGCGATAGTTGCACCGCCACCTAATCCACTTTCGAAAGCTGCGACTGCGTCGTTCAAGCCCATACCAGAGGCAACGCCACCGATAATTGCGCTGAACGTAAGAGCAACGACAACGTTTACGCGCATCAAAGCTAAAACAAGCATGATGCAAACTGAAATTACAACAGGATTCATATTATTCTCGGGATGTTGTGTTTTTATGAAGGTAATACGAACAAACGTTTACCGACTCTATTTGTTATTCTTCGTCAACAAGCGGCCAACCACCAAGGGCTTTCCATTTATTTACTATGCCGCAAAATAACTCTGTGGTTTTTTGCGTATCATATAAAGCAGAGTGTGCTTCTTTGTTGTCAAATTCCATCCCTGCAGTGCGGCAAGCTTTAGCCAAAACAGTTTGACCGTAGGCAAGACCACTAAGAGCTGCAGTGTCAAAAGTTGCAAATGGATGGAACGGGACGCGTTTAAGCTTACAGCGCTCACTTGCCGCATTCACGAAGTTCAAATCAAATGTAGCGTTGTGAGCAACCATGATTGCGCGACTGCAATCTGAAGCTTTTTGTTCTTTTCGCACTAGCTTGTAGATTTCTTTAAGGGCTTCTTGTTCCGACACAGCACCACGTAATGGGCTAAATGGGTCTTTAATTCCGTTAAAGTCTAATGCTGCCTGCTCTATATTTGCGCCTTCAAAAGGCTCAATGTGAAAATGAAGCGTTGATGCAGGGTGCAGGTCTCCGTTCTCATCCATTTTTAATGTAATGGCACAGATTTCTAATAATGCATCGGTTTCTGCGTTAAACCCTGCGGTTTCCACGTCAATGACCACTGGAAAATAGCCGCGAAAGCGTTTTTTTAGGGTCAGAGCCTCGTTTTCTACAGTCATGTTAGCCCAAATAAGTGTGATTAAGCCTGCATTATTGCAGATAATAGCAGTGATAAAAACTAGGGAAGGGCAATAAATCATAAATTAGCCACCCCATTTCGGCTTGATAATTGCATATCTAAACACGAGAGAAAAATGCGGCAATTGGCTGCATTGTTAAACGAATTGCTTAAGAGATACTCCACTTTATGAAGAAACAACTCATAACAGGTTCAATGCTATTTTCGCTACTTGTGTCGTCATCGGTCATGGCACAAGAAAAGCGTTACGGAGCATCTCCTCAACAGTCAACGTGGGAGATGGTGGCCAACACACCACTAGAATGTCGCTTGGTTCACCCAATTCCAAACTTTGGTGATGCTGAGTTCTCATCTCGCGCGAGTAAAAAAATCATTTTGGACTTTGAGCTTAAAATGCGCCGCCCAATGGGTGCGACGCGCAATGTAAGCTTGATCTCTATGCCGCCACCTTGGCGTCCGGGCGAAAGTGCTGATCGCATGACAACCATTAAGTTCTTCCAACAATTTGATGGGTACGTTGGCGGTCAAACGGCGTGGGGTATCTTGAGTGAACTGGAGAAAGGGCGCTACCCGACATTCAGTTATCAAGAGTGGCAGAGCCGAGATCAGCGTATCGAAGTGTCGTTGTCGTCGGTGTTATTCCAAGAAAAGTACAATGTATTTAGTGACTGTATTGCAAACTTATTGCCTTACAGCTTTGAAGATATCTCTTTTACTATTCTGCATTACGATCGCAATAGCGATCAGTTGAATAAGTCGTCACGTAAAAGGCTAAGCCAGATCGCAGATTATGTTCGTTACAACCAAGATATCGACCTTGTGCTAGTCGCGACGTACACGGACTCTGCAGACAGTAAAAGTATTAGCCAGAACCTCTCTGAGAGAAGAGCTGAGTCGTTAAGAGAGTACTTCAAGTCACTTGGTTTACCCGGAGACCGTATTCAAGTTCAAGGTTATGGTAAACGTCGTCCGATTGCCGATAACAGCTCACCAATTGGCAAAGATAAAAACCGACGCGTTGTTATCTCTTTAGGTCGTACACAGGTTTAAGCTGAACGACCCTAAATGTAAAGAGGCGAGCTTTTTTCTACTTAAATGGGGCTGTAATGTAAGTGCCTTAGCCACGAAAAAACTATTTGAGTTTAATCAAAAGCAAACTTAATTTAGGCGAAAACGGGCGATAATTTCACAGTTGGTTGCGGTATCGATTTTTTCAACCATAGAGGCAATTTTAGGGTTAGGATGGCGTTTCATGAAATCGATAAGCGCTTTTTTACAGCAGCCAATAGAGTCAATGAAGCTTGAACATTGCGTATTAGGGCATTGAGGGATAAGTGTCAGCACTTTTTCTGAAGCCAGTTGGAGATATTTGAGTTCATAATCTGTCTCGCCAGCCCATCGCCAAAACTGGGCGAGATTATGGCAAGAGATGACGGAAATAAGTAAGCGTTCATCGGCTTGAATATCGGTACGCTCAGTGATTTTTTCGCTTAAGTTCAATGCCTGCTTATAGTGAAGAATACTTCGTACAGGATCGTCGAGTTGTAATGCCGTGTCGGCAAGTAACGTGTGTTTTTCCCATTCGCTAATCATTGTATGACCTCACTGGTTTAGAGAGGTTTAATTTAAATGATAATCATTATCATGTAAAGCGTTTAGATAGGATTGTTACAATAAATGATTGAGCAAAAATATGAGCGATCGCAATAAACAAAAAGCGAGCATAGTGCTCGCTTTCTACTATTGGTCAATCCACGTTTGAGGATTACTTTTCAAAGTCATCCTTGGTCTTTTAGATTTAAATTAACCTTCTAACCCCGCACTTGCTTGCTTGTTCTGAATAAGCTCAATCATGTAGCCATCTGGGTCTTTTACAAAGGCAATGTGTGTTGTTCCTCCCTTAACTGGCCCCGCTTCTCTAGTCACATCACCACCCGCGGCTTTAATCGCATCACACGTTGTGTAGATATCGTCTACACCAATCGCAACGTGACCAAAAGCAGAGCCAAGGTCGTATTCAGACGTTCCCCAGTTGTATGTAAGCTCAATTACAGCACCTTGAGATTCGTCACCAAAGCCAACGAAAGCCAGTGTGTATTCATACTCTTTGTTTTCGTTCTTACGTAATAGCTGCATGCCCATTACATTGGTGTAGAACTCGATAGACTTATCTAGATCACCAACGCGTAGCATGGTGTGTAAAATACGGCCGTTTGACATGATTTGCTCCTAGCTTTAACTGTGTATACGTTTTGTAATTCTGTTGTTGTACCGCAAGAAGAGTGCGGTGTTGTTTAGCTTATTAGCTTTTTGATTAGACCTTATTAGCCCTAGACGTCTGTTTTTTCTTTAAACTCGCACAGATCTTCAATGATACAGCTGCCACAACGTGGTTTACGCGCGACACAAGTGTAGCGTCCATGAAGAATGAGCCAATGGTGGACATCCAGTTTGAATTCTTTTGGAATGACTTTGAGCAGCTTAGCTTCAACATCGTCGACCGTTTTGCCCATCGCTAACTTAGTGCGGTTTGATACGCGATAGATGTGAGTATCCACGGCAATGGTTGGCCAACCGAAAGCGGTGTTCAATACTACGTTGGCAGTTTTACGACCAACGCCAGGAAGGGCTTCTAATGCCGCACGATCTTCCGGTACTTCACCATTGTGTAGGTCAAGCAGCATTCGACACGTTTTAATGGTGTTTTCTGCTTTTGAATTAAATAGGCCGATTGTCTTGATGTACTCTTTTAAGCCATCGACACCTAGGTCGAAAATCGCTTGTGGAGTATTCGCCACAGGGTAAAGTTTATCCGTTGCTTTGTTCACGCTGACATCGGTTGCCTGTGCAGACAAAAGTACGGCAATCAGCAACTCGAAAGGGCTGTTCCAGTTAAGCTCAGTCTCTGGCTTTGGGTTGTTTTCTCTTAAACGCTCAAGTATTTCTACTCGTTTTACATTGTTCATAGCGACATTACTTTCAAATAGTTAGGGCTTGAGTTTCGGTATTCAATTAATTCCGAATACTCAGGCTTTATCATCGGTTACGCGCTCTTATGAGCGTCATTATTATGTGTGTACTTGGTCAATCTATATATCTGTTGAGCGGTTGAGCTTCTCAGCAGGGTTTTAAGCTACTGTAACTTATCAGGCATTGGTAACGCGAGCGCGTTCAATAGTTGGTTTTTCTTGTTTTGGCTGTCTAGATTTTACTTGGTTGTCGATGATGTTTTTCAAAGCAATCAAGAAACCAACACCAATAAAGGCACCTGGTGGAAGCAGAGCTAATAAGAAACTGTTATCAAATTGGAATATCTGGATGCGTAACATTGAAGCCCAGTCACCAAGAAGTAGGTCGGCGCCATCAAACAGAGTCCCATTACCTATCACCTCACGCATCGCACCTAACACAATCAGTACCGATGTCATGCCAAGACCCATCCAAAAACCATCTTGAGCAGCAGGCAACACCGCATTTTTTGAAGCGAATGCTTCCGCTCTGCCAATGATGATGCAGTTGGTTACGATCAGTGGTATGAAGATACCCAAAGATAGATAAAGTCCGTACGCGTAGGCATTCATCAGAAGTTGAACACAGGTTACTAGTGAAGCAATGATCATCACGAATACTGGGATGCGAACTTCTTTTGGTACATGGTTACGAACCAAAGAGACGCAAACGTTCGAACCGACCAGAACAAGTAACGTGGCAATGCCTAATCCAAGCGCGTTAGTCACGGTTGAGGAAACTGCGAGTAGAGGGCATAACCCAAGAAGTTGCACTAGGGCAGGGTTATTGGCCCACATGCCATTTTTAATTAGTGTTTTATGTTCATTCATCATTCACCACCACAATTTAGAGGTTGAGCAAGCAATGCTTGGCGATTTTTGTTAACGTATTCAACCGTTTGTTTCACTGACTTTACGACGGCTCTCGGCGTAATAGTTGCGCCGGTAAACTGATCGAAATCACCGCCATCTTTGCGAACCTTCCATCGATCAAGATTCGACTCAGTTACTTGTTTGCCTGCAAAAGAGAGAATCCAATCACTCACTCGTAGATCAATCTTATCACCCAACCCCGGAGTTTCTTGATGGGAAAGAACGCGAGTACCTAAAATAGTGCCGTCTATTTTCATTCCAACAATCACCTTGATTGCACCGTTGTAGCCGTCTGGTGCAATGGCTTCGATCGCGATTGCACTCGGTTCTTCGTTGAGTCTAGCAATGTAAGCTGGCATGGCTTGTTTGGTTCCAAGCGCCTCGGCTTCAACTAAGGTACAAGCTGAAAAAAGCTCATTGTCATGTAACTCGTGTGGGATTACTTGGTTAAGTACCGATAGCAATTGAGCTTGTTCTTGCAGTGTTATCTGCTCTTTGGTTAGCTCGTGAGTCACCGCTACCAAACCGGTGGAAGCACACGCAAAAATAGCGAGTACAAGACCGTTTTTCTTAATTGCATTTAGCATGGTATCCGCTCCTTAGTGGCCGTATGTACGAGGTTTGGTGTAGTAGTCAATCAATGGAACACACATGTTGGCTAACAATACAGCAAACGCCACGCCGTCAGGGAAGCCACCCCAACTGCGGATGATAAAGACTAAGCCGCCGATCAGAGCACCAAACACTAAACGGCCTTTGACTGTCGTTGATGCTGAAACAGGGTCGGTCGCAATGAAAAATGCGCCGAGCATAGTCGCACCAGACAATAGATGAATGGTCGGTGATGCGGTCTCGCCAGGAGTGAACATCAAGAACACTAGGCTAAATACAGTCAAACTGCCTAGAAATGCCACTGGGATATGCCACTGAATCACGCGTTGTTTAATGAGCACAAGGCCGCCGACTAGATAAGCAAGGTTCACCCATTCCCAGCCTACACCAGCTAACCAGCTGAATTGAGGTTGAGACAGTGCTTCTGAAGCTGTATTGCCCGCCGTTAATGCGGTTTTGAATGCATCGAGTGGTGTCGCCATCGTTGTGCCATCAATACCAAGGCGAGCTTGTTGTAGAGACAACCCTTCATTATTGAAGCCAGTAAAGATCATCAAGAATGAGTCAACAAAGCTCGTTGCTTCAGCCGTTAAGCTGGTCGGTGCATTCCAACTGGTCATCTGGACTGGGAATGAGATCAGCAAAACAACGTAAGCGACCATCGCCGGGTTAAATGGGTTTTGTCCAAGGCCGCCGTAAAGGTGTTTCGCGATAATAATAGCGAAGAACATACCTATTACTAGAATCCACCACGGTGAGTGTGGAGGAATAGCAACACTGAGTAGCCATGCTGTCACAACAGCACTGTAATCACGCAGTGCCATCACTGGCGGACGTTTTCTCAATAGCATTACGGCTGCTTCAAAGCTAACAGCAAGTGCGATAGCAAATACTAACTGGATGAGTGTACCCCATCCAAAGAAGTAGGTTTGAGCTAGTAGACCTGGCAATGCACAAATAGCCACCCATTTCATGAGATCTGGGGTGCTTCTACGATTGTGCGCGTGCGGTGAGCTGGCGATAAAGAAGGCCACTACTCTTTCTCCTCATTATTCTTTTTATCTTGCTCTTGCTGCGCTTTTCTTGCTTTAGCACGAGCAATTGCGGCAGCAACGGCTGCTTTCTTAGGGTCGACGGATTCTGAGTGAGCTTCCGTTTCAATTTCATCTGCAGGTTCAGGAGCGGTTTCTTGTGCTTCGACCTGTTTAGCTTGCTGTGCTTTCTTCGCCTTAGCGCGAGCTATTGCAGCGGCAACGGCAGCTTTTTTGGGATCGATTGGTTCTTGTTGAGTTTCAGCTTCAACTTTAGTTACTGGTTCGGGCGTTTCAGTTGTCTCTTCCTGCTTGGCTTGTTGTGCTTTCTTAGCTTTAGCACGTGCGATAGCGGCAGCAACGGCAGCTTTTTTGGGATGGACTGACTCCTGTTGAGTTTCAGCTTCAACTTCAATTACTGGTTCAGGAGTTTCTGCTGTCTCTGTCTGTTTCGCTTGCTGAGCTTTTTTCGCTTTAGCGCGAGCAATGGCCGCAGCGACAGCATCTTTCTTGGTATCGCCAGTACTTTCAGCCGGAGCCTCGGAAGCTGAACCTGCTTGTTGGGCTTTCTTGGCTTTAGCGCGAGCAATAGCCGCAGCAACGGCATCTTTCTTGGCATCGCCAGTTCTTTCAGCCGGAGCTTCACTTTCGGTTTGAGTAGCTGATTCCGCTTGTTGAGCTTTCTTGGCTTTAGCACGAGCGATAGCTGCAGCAACGGCATCTTTCTTGGCATCGCCAGTACTTTCAGTTGGAGCGTCAGATGTTGATTCCGCCTGCTGAGCCTTCTTCGCTTTAGCACGAGCAATGGCTGCAGCAACAGCATCTTTCTTGCCATCACCAGAGTTTTCTGCAGGAGCATCAGTTGCTGCTTGTTGTGCCTTGCGCTCTCGAGCTTGTCGTTTACGTTCTTCACGCAGTTTCGACATTTCAGAATTGTCTGGTTCAGCGCTATCCGCTTTCTGAGCCGCCGCTTGTTTTGCTTTTGCCTTGGCAATCGCAGCCGCAACCGCAGGTTTCACCGCTGGTTCCGCATTAGGAGCTTGGTCTGCCGCGGCTTTTTGCGCTTTAACGCGAGCAATCGCAGCTGCAATCGCATCATCACCATCGGCTGATTTCATGTCTTTACGACGGTTGTCAGCAGCTTTCTTGAAGCGGTTTTCACGCTCGGCTTTGTCACGCTCCATACGAGCGTTTTTCTCTTCGAAACGAATCTTGGCGCGCTCGGCGGCTGTCGCTTCGTCTTTTCTTGTTTTGATTTCGGCTTTCGCTTGGCGATAGTATTGAACAAGAGGGATTTCACTTGGGCAGACAAACGCACAAGCACCGCATTCAATACAGTCTTTAATATTCAGCTCTTCACACTTATCCAACTCGTTGGCTTTGGCGTGCCATTGCAGCTGTTGAGGAAGTAGAGACGCAGGACAAGCTTCAGCACACGCGCTGCAACGAATACATTCCATCTCGTAAGTGCTTGGTGAGATCTCACGACGCGTTGGCGCTAAAATACAGTTCGACGTTTTAGTGATTGGCACATTGGCATGCGGCAAGGTAAAGCCCATCATCGGGCCGCCCAAAATCAAACGTGGCAGTTTTTTATCCGCTTTGTAGCCAAATTCCTCTAGTAACTCGTGTACTGGTGTACCTAATAGCGCCCAAACGTTACGAGGTTGCTTAAAGGTTTTACCGGTTAAAGTCACCACGCGGTTAATCACTGGTTCACCGTCGATTACTGCTCTCTTAATTGAGTAAAGCGAGCCGACGTTTTGAACCAAAACACCAATGTCTGCAGGAATGCCGCCAGCCGGAACCTCTTTGTTGGTGAGGATCTTGATTAGCTGTTTCTCACCACCAGAAGGATACTTAGTTGGGATAACACGAATGACGATATCTTTGTCTTTCGCTGCAATCTCAAGTGCTTTTATCGCATCTGGTTTGTTGTCTTCAATGCCGATAACCGTCAGCTTTGGTTGAAGAATGTGTTCAACGACTTCGATGCCTTTTAATACTTCGTCGGCATGTTCTTGAAGCAACTTGTCATCAGAGGTGATGTAAGGTTCACATTCCGCAGCGTTGACGATCAAAATGTCGGTACGACCTAAGCCTGATTGAAGCTTCTTAGCCGTAGGGAAACCTGCGCCGCCCATGCCTGAAATACCAGCTTGGCGAATCACATCAAGCAGTTCGTCAGAAGTCTTTGTCGAAAAATCTTCAACTGGATTTTTTTCACTCCAAGTGTCTAGGCCATCAGGTTTAATAACCACGCACATTTCGCTCAAGCCTGAAGGGTGAGCGGTAGTTCGCGGTTCGATAGCGGTAATCACACCCGATGTTGGTGCGTGTACAGGTAACGTAAAACCTGTATCTAAGGCCGTAAGTTGCTGACCTTTTAACACAGTGTCGCCAGCAGCAACCAATAGGTTACCCGGCTTACCGATGTGCTGTTTCACCGGAAGAACGATTTCTTCTGGAAGCCTTGCATGGACGATATCAGTAGTATTCGACTGTTTCTTGTTTTCAGCAGGGTGCACGCCACCAGGGAAGTTCCAAATAGAGCCCGTGCGAATTTGTTCAATTAAAGAGATCATACTAACCCTATGCTTTAGGCTCTGACGCAGTCGCATCAGTCGCTTGGTTAGTGATATCAGTAACAGGAATGATGTTCATCTGCCATTTCCAATTTTCAGTCGTTGTTGCCACTGGAATCATTTCAATACAGTCAGTAGGGCACGGTGCGACACATAGATCACAACCTGTACATTCATCTTTAATTACTGTGTGCAGTGCCTTGGTGCCACCAACAATGGCGTCAACAGGGCAGGCTTGAATACACTTGGTACAGCCGATACACATATCTTCATGAATGAAGGCAACGGTTTTTACTTTGTTATCTAAGTCATGAGCGGAGTCTTCAACTTCTACGCCCATTAAATCTGCTAGCTTCTCTATGGTTGCTTGGCCGCCCGGAGGACATTTGTTGATCTTGTCTCCGTTAGCGATCGCCTCTGCGTATGGGCGACAACCAGGATAGCCACACTGGCCACATTGAGTTTGCGGTAAAATGGTGTCGATTTGATCGACGATAGGATCAGCTTCAACTTTAAAACGGATAGAAGCAAAGCCCAAAATAGCGCCAAAAACAGCGGCTAAAACGGCTAGCGCAATGATCGCAATTAAAATGGTACTCATGCTTATTTCACCAACCCAGTAAAGCCCATGAATGCCAGAGACATTAGGCCTGCTGTGATCATCGCAATCGATGCACCTTTGAATGGCATTGGAACATCAGCAACCGCAATACGTTCACGCATTGCAGCAAATAGGATCAATACAAGAGAGAAACCAACCGCTGCGCCGAAACCATAGATGATCGACTGAATGAAGTTGTGGTTTTCATTGATGTTCAGAAGTGCCACACCTAATACCGCACAGTTGGTGGTGATAAGAGGCAGAAAGATACCCAGCAGGCGATAAAGAGTTGGGCTGGTTTTGTGAACCACCATTTCCGTAAATTGAACAACCACCGCGATAACCAAGATGAAACTCATGGTACGCAGGTATTCAATACCCAGAGGGGTAAGGATGTAGGTTTCTACTAGGTATGCAGAGACCGACGCTAACGTTAGAACGAAAGTCGTCGCGAGGCCCATGCCAATCGCAGTCTCCAGTTTCTTGGAGACTCCCATAAATGGACATAGCCCTAAAAACTTCACTAGCACAAAGTTATTGACCAGCACTGTGCCAACCAGCAACAAAAGGTATTCGGTCATAATGGATTAATTCTTGAGATTCCGATCCCGATATTATCCTGCTTTGCTCACCTAATAACAACCAAGGATCACTAGGGATTTAGACACTTGGTGAAAAAAACATCAGGTAATCGTTTGATTGTTAAAAGTCACACTAAGTATAGACGGCCAATTTTTACTTGCTGAGACACGTTTATAGCAGTGGCTAAATTGGATCTTTAATGAATGGAGACAGATCTTAGCACTAGCTACAAGGCAACAATCGTTGGTTCTTTGGGTGCAGGTTTATCCCAAGGAGTCGTAAAAGGGGACAGTATAAGAAAAAGAATAAAAGGCATCAAAACGCAAAAAGCCGTATCGAGTGATACGGCTTCTTTAAATTTGGCTCCCCTTGCAAGACTTGAACTTGCGACATACGGATTAACAGTCCGCCGTTCTACCAACTGAACTAAAGGGGAATTACTTGTGAACGGCGAGAATTCTAATAACAGTCCGTTTTTCTGTCAACAAAAAATAGCAGAAAAAAGTAAGATAAAAAACTTTACTTTCTTGAACGCCTTATTGGATTTAGCTTGGATGTAGTTATCCACCAAAATTGTGGATAAGTGTGTGTGTTAAACTTTAATAACAATAATTGAAATAAATCTAAAAATGTAACAAATGCAGCTAATCGTATGTATTTTAAGGGTTTATTTAGAGGTGTCGCTATTGTATAACTTTTTTAGATTACAGCGATAACAGTAAAATAGGCGGTATTTTTAGATTTTTTGGGGAAAAGTAGTGGATTAAAAATAGAGTAATTTAGTTGAAGAGATCTTGCAGGGGCACGGATAATACCAAGTTCTAAACATAAAAGCTATAACTGATATCGAGTCTTAAGAAGCATTTCTCTAGATAATAGTTGCAACAACACTCCTCCTAGAGTGACAATGACCTGATTAAAAAAACAGTATGGAAATGGCGACCTATGAGTAAACTCTTTGACTTGGTATCGGACTACAGCCCGTCTGGTGACCAGCCGACGGCGATAACCAAATTACTAGATGGACTAGATTCAGGTTTGGCACATCAAACTCTATTAGGGGTAACGGGCTCTGGTAAAACCTTTACCCTTGCCAACGTCATTTCCCAATCTCAAAGACCTGCGATCCTGTTAGCGCCTAACAAGACATTGGCGGCTCAACTTTATGGTGAAATGAAATCTTTTTTCCCCAATAATGCCGTAGAGTATTTTGTTTCTTACTACGATTACTACCAACCAGAAGCCTATGTGCCGACCACAGACACATTCATCGAGAAAGATGCGTCTGTGAATGCCCATATCGAGCAAATGAGGCTTTCGGCAACCAAGGCCTTGCTAGAACGGAAAGATGCTATCATCGTCGCATCTGTATCGGCTATCTACGGTTTGGGTGATCCTAAGTCTTACTTGAAGATGATGCTTCACTTGAGCCGCGGTGAGGTTATGGACCAACGTGACATCTTACGCCGCTTAGCTGAACTTCAATATTCGAGAAATGATGTCGCATTTGAACGAGGCCAGTTCCGTGTTCGTGGTGAGGTCATTGATATCTTCCCTGCTGAATCTGACCAAGATGCAGTGCGAATCGAAATGTTCGATGATGAAGTCGACTGTATAAGCATCTTTGATCCCCTGACTGGTGCAATTAAACAAAGAGATTTACCGCGCTTTACCGTTTACCCCAAAACTCACTATGTAACGCCTAGGGAGAAAATCCTTGAGGCGATTGAGAACATTAAAGATGAACTTCGAGACCGAACTCAATATTTAAAAGACAACAATAAGCTTCTGGAAGAACAACGTATCTCTCAAAGAACGCAGTTTGATATCGAGATGATGACTGAGCTTGGCTTCTGTTCGGGTATCGAAAACTATTCACGATACTTGAGTGGTCGTGCGGAAGGGGAAGCGCCTCCGACATTATTTGATTACTTGCCTGATGATGGTCTGTTGATTATCGATGAGTCACACGTGACTGTACCGCAAATTGGCGCCATGTATAAAGGTGATCGCTCTCGTAAAGAGACTCTGGTTGAATTTGGTTTCCGCCTGCCTTCTGCATTGGATAACCGCCCAATGAAATTTGACGAGTTTGAATCGATAGCTCCGCAGACTATTTTTGTATCAGCAACGCCAGGCAATTACGAGATTGAAAAGTCAAATGGTGAAATTGCTGATCAAGTCGTTCGTCCGACAGGTCTTTTAGACCCAGTTATTGAAGTAAGGCCTGTGTCGACTCAAGTTGATGACCTGTTGTCTGAAATCAGAATACGCTCAGTGAAAGAAGAGCGTGTTTTGGTCACAACATTGACTAAGAGAATGGCGGAAGACTTAACCGAATACCTAAGTGAGCACGGCGTTAAAGTGCGTTACTTGCACTCAGATATCGATACCGTTGAGCGTGTAGAGATCATCCGAGACCTACGTTTGGGCGAGTTCGACGTGTTAGTGGGTATTAACTTACTTCGTGAAGGTTTGGATATGCCTGAAGTATCGCTGGTGGCGATTCTTGATGCTGACAAAGAGGGCTTCTTGCGATCTGAACGTTCTCTTATTCAAACGATTGGTCGTGCGGCACGTAACTTGGAGGGCCGAGCGATCTTGTATGGAGACTCAATTACTAAGTCGATGAGAAAAGCGATTGATGAAACCGACCGTCGCAGGGAGAAACAACAGGCTTACAATGAAGAGCAAGGCATCACTCCGCAAGCACTGAAACGTAATATCAAAGATATTATGGAGTTGGGTGATCTCACTAAGTCTAAACAGCAGCGACAATCTAAGCAGGTTCCACTATCGAAAGTCGCCGAGCCTTCTGAAAATTACACCGTGCTTACCCCGCAGCAGCTTGATAAAGAGATCAGTAAGCTAGAAGCGGCGATGTATCAACATGCTCAGAACTTGGAATTTGAATTAGCGGCACAAAAGCGTGATGAGATAGAGCAGTTGAGAAAGCAGTTCATTACCAACAGCTAATCTCACTTCTTATTCAAGAAGTTCATATCGGACAAGTTTAAAGTGGAGAGTGTTCCAGACAAAAAACAGCCAGTAGTAAATGTTCTACTGGCTTACGTTTGTGAACAATGAGTCCACTAACAACGTCAGTTGGCTAGGTGACCCGAAGGTCAATATAGCCTTTGCATCGTTCGTGCCATGTAGCTAATACATTGATTATTTGAAGCAGGTAAAGAAATATAATACAAATACTGTGGTTAATTTGCATAATGCAAAGCGGAATGCGACTATAATAAGAAATGCAAATTATAAATGGCTAGGATATGCAATCAAAAACGCTAGATAACAAATCAAAGTATTTGTTGATGGTGGAGGATACGGCTTCGGTCGCAGCGTTGTATCGCTCTTATCTGACACCGCTCGAAATTGATATCAACATTGTCGGCACAGGTCGCGATGCAATTGAGAGTTTGAATCATCGAATCCCAGATCTAATTTTGTTAGATCTGCGTCTTCCTGATATGACGGGTATGGACGTACTATTTGCTGTAAAACAAAAATACCCTGAAGTCCCCGTTATCTTCATGACGGCTCATGGCTCGATCGATACCGCCGTAGAAGCCATGCGTCATGGTTCTCAAGATTTCCTTATTAAACCTTGTGAAGCCGACCGACTCCGTATTACGGTGAATAACGCGATACGCAAAGCCACTAAACTTAAGAACAGCTCTGAAAATCCGGGTAATCAAAACTACCAAGGATTCATCGGTAGTAGCCAAACCATGCAGCAGGTTTACCGAACCATCGATTCTGCCGCATCAAGTAAGGCGAGTATTTTTATCACAGGTGAAAGTGGTACCGGTAAAGAAGTATGTGCAGAAGCCATTCATGCAGCGAGTAAGCGTGGTGATAAGCCTTTCATTGCGATTAACTGCGCGGCTATCCCTAAAGATTTGATTGAAAGTGAGCTGTTTGGCCACGTCAAAGGTGCCTTTACGGGCGCAGCAACCGATCGCCAAGGTGCTGCTGAACTAGCAGATGGTGGAACCCTGTTCCTCGATGAGTTATGCGAAATGGATCTTGAATTGCAAACCAAGCTTCTGCGTTTCATTCAAACCGGCACCTTCCAAAAAGTCGGTTCTTCAAAAATGAAGAGCGTTGATGTGCGCTTTGTTTGCGCGACCAACCGTGACCCTTGGAAAGAAGTACAAGAAGGTCGCTTTAGAGAAGATTTATACTATCGTTTATACGTGATCCCTCTTCACTTGCCGCCACTGCGTGAGCGTGGAGAAGATGTCATCGAGATCGCATACTCGTTACTAGGCTACATGTCGGTTGAGGAAGGTAAGGCTTTCGTACGCTTTGCTCAGGAAGTGTTGGATCGCTTTAATCAATACGAGTGGCCGGGTAACGTTCGTCAGCTACAAAACGTTTTACGAAATGTGGTGGTATTGAATAATGGTAAAGAGATTACTCTGAACATGCTCCCACCTCCACTGAACCAGCCGATTGAGAATCGTCTGCGACTGAAAGAGAAGCAGAATGAAGACATCACTGTAAAAGATATTTTTCCATTGTGGATCACTGAGAAAACGGCAATCGAACAGGCCATAAAAGCGTGTGACGGTAATATCCCTCGCGCGGCTGGTTTCTTGGATGTCAGTCCATCAACGATTTACCGTAAATTGCAAACGTGGAATGCGAAGCCGTAATTACCAAACAATAAGAAAGAACGATGATGAAAGTATTAAATCAGCAAAAAGTTGATGAGCTTGCCGGTGAAATAGGGCAAGAGAATGTTCCGGTGTTGCTTGAGATCTTTTTAGGAGAATTGAAGGGATACTACGAGCACTTGGAGCTAAATAAAGATACCGATACTTCCAAGTATTTGGCCGATATCAGTCATGCATTGAAGAGCAGTGCTGCGAGTTTTGGTGCTGATTCTTTGTGTAGTTTCGCCATTAGTTTAGATGCAAAAGTTAAGCAAGCGTTGCCAGTGACAGAAGTGGATTTTAAAGATATGCAAGAACTTCTGTTATCAACGTACACGGAATATCAGCAGTTGATGACTGATCTCTAAAACGGTTGATGATGATATAAGTAGGTATTAAAAAAGGAGCATGACGCTCCTTTTTTTTACTGGCCTCTGTCGTTTATCCCAAGCTATAAGCTATGTGCATTAAGCTAGTTGAGCTCGAATCGCTTGTTGAAGCTTTAAACGGTCATGTCGCCAATCTCGGTTAGGGGAGGCAAGGTCGGTGGTTACGCAGTTCCAAAGTCCTTCAAGTTCAGGGTGCGGCGCATTACCCAGCACGATATCAATTTTTCTCGCTTTGCAGGTACGTTCACACCACTCCAACTGCTCTTGAAGTGTCATTTTCCCTGCAGGGCCATGTTCTGGCGAAAGGTTTTCGATGAAGATAACCTTAGCCTTGGTGTTCGCAGCAATGGCTTTCCCAATCTCAGGAAGGAGAAGAGGGGGCATAACACTGGTCAGGAAGCTGCCAGGGCCAAGAACGATGCAGTCGGCTTGTTCGACAGCTGCAACGGCTTCTTTGGTTGCAGGCACTTCTGGAGACAAGTCCATCATGCGCAGTTTTTCTGTCATGTCGTCAACATTGGTTTCACCCGTAACCCAGCGACCATCCATTGATAACGCTGTGAGATCGGAAGGGTGCTCTGTCATCGGGACGATATTGACGTCAACCTTGAGCATATTTCGAATTAGGTTAATTGCTTCTAGTGGGCGAACAGAGAGGTTGTCTAATGCTGTGAGCATCAGATTACCGAGGTTGTGGCCGTTCAGTTCACCTTGACCGCGAAAACGGTACTCAAACATCATCGAACTGATGGAAGGTTCGGTGATCAATTGGTTGATACAGTTACGAGTGTCTCCCCAAGCTATACCACCTTGACAGTCTCGAATTCGTCCGGTTGAACCACCGTTATCTGTTGTTGCGACAATGCCAGTCGCATTGCTACCAAAGTCTTTTAATGCAGCAAGCATACGACCTAAGCCATGGCCTCCACCGATTGCTACGACTTTCTTTGATGAATAAATGTTCATTTTTTGTTCTATTAAATTATTACTAACTATAATTTAGGTTAAATGCTTCTTGTCAGATACTTAACAAGAGTTAATTTGAGGGTTTGGTACATTTTTTTTGTTGATATGACCCGTTTTTGGTTATCAAAGCTAGATTCACGTACAAATATTAAGTATTTTATTACTCAGCTACTGTTCGTGTAAGTATAACGTGCAGTTGCCATAACTCCGAGCTCTTGCATGCTAAGTCGCACAGTGGTATTTGCTGTACCGATACGCATCAAGAGCCAGTGACATGTTGTCACAAGGGCTTAATTGGAAATGATTATGCCTCCCGTGTTTGGAAAGGTGTTCCGTGGCGCAACAATTCGAAGATAGATTCCATCGCAAGTTTTATTACTTGCGCTTGTCGGTTACAGACGTCTGTAACTTTAAATGTACTTACTGCTTGCCAGATGGTTATAAACCGTCAGGGCAGAAAAATTCGTCTTTTTTAAGTGTCCCCGAGATCAAACGCATTGTAAAAGCGTTTGCAGATTGTGGCACCTCAAAGATCCGCATTACAGGCGGAGAGCCGAGCCTGCGTAAAGACTTTCCTGAAATTATACATACTGTTGCCACTACTCCAGGCATCGAAAAGGTAGCCACCACAACCAACGGTTATCGCATGGAGAAACAAGTAGGGCAATGGCGTGATGCTGGTTTAACCCACATAAATGTCAGCGTGGATAGCTTAGATTCGCGCATGTTCCATCAGATCACTGGTGAGAATAAGTTTACTGAGGTTATGCGAGGTATTGATAAAGCGTTTGAAGTTGGCTTTGAACAAGTCAAAGTAAACGTCGTATTAATGAAAGACCTCAACAGTCAGGAATTACCAGCCTTCCTTAATTGGATCAAAGACAAACCTATTCAATTACGTTTTATCGAGCTGATGAAAACCGGCGAGATGGACGAGTTGTTTGATAAACACCATGTGTCTGGCGTTGCGATTCGCAACCAGCTTATTGCTAATGGTTGGCTGTTAAAAGTCAAAGCCGTTAATGATGGGCCGGCGCAAGTGTTTGTCCACCCTGACTACAAGGGTGAAATCGGTTTGATCATGCCTTACGAGAAAGACTTTTGTGAGAGTTGTAACCGACTGCGTGTATCTGCGACCGGTAAGCTTCATCTATGTCTGTTTGGCGACCACGGTGTTGAACTGAGAGATCTGATTCAAGAAGATCAACAAGAGCAAGAGCTTATTGATCGAATTCAGGCTCAGCTTCAAACCAAGTCCGTTAGCCACTTCTTGCATGATGGCAACAGCGGCATGACTCCAAACTTGGCGTCAATCGGCGGTTAACCCGCTATACATACTCTAAAGCATTTTATCGCTCAGCTTCTTTAAGCTGGGCGAATCAGTCTAGGGCGTGTTGCTCTTTCGAGCTGATTTTTGCAGCGAGTTGCTGGGTATTTATACAAGGCAGAGGCTTTGATGTGTAGCTAGCCTACATGAGAAGCCGATAACGTAGTAGAAATGACCAGCAAACGCTGCCCGAAGGGTTCGGCTAAAAGCGTTTTACTCTTTGTTGAGGGAGATTTGCTTAGAATGACTAGGCTACTTCCCCCTCGCCGCGATTAAAACGCTTTTATCTCGAACAAAATTTAATCACGAAAGGTCAACACGCCCTCATAATTGAAAAATTTATATAGGTGAACAAATGGGTCACGCAGAAAGCAAATTCCAAGCAGCAAACATCGCAGTACTAACCGTTTCAGATACTCGTACAGAAGAAAATGATACGTCAGGTGGTTATCTAGCTGAGCATGCTAAAGAAGCCGGCCACAACGTGGTTGATAAACAAATCGTTATCGACGACATGTACAAGATCCGTGCGATCGTATCTCAGTGGATTGCTGATGACAGCGTACAAGCGATCATGATTACTGGTGGTACGGGTTTTACGTCTCGTGACAGCACACCTGAAGCGCTTAAGCCTTTGTTCGATAAAGAAGTAGAGGGTTTTGGTGAGCTATTCCGTCAAGTGTCTTACGAAGAGATCGGTACATCGACAATTCAATCTCGTGCGATTGCGGGCTTTGCTAACCACACAGTAATCTTTGCAATGCCAGGTTCTACAGGTGCGTGTCGCACAGGTTGGACTAAGATCATCAAGCAACAGATGGATGCTAGCCATCGTCCTTGTAACTTTATGCCACACCTTTCTGTATAAGGCGGTTTTAGTATGAGCCAATTTACACACATTAACGCGTCTGGCGAAGCAAACATGGTCGATGTATCGGCTAAAGCGGAAACGGTACGCGAAGCAAGAGCGGAAGCTTACGTTCAAATGTCTGCTGAAACGCTAGAGCTGATTGTTTCTGGTAGCCACCATAAAGGTGATGTTTTCGCAACGGCACGCATTGCTGGTATCCAAGCGGCTAAGAAGACATGGGATCTGATTCCACTGTGTCATCCTTTGCTACTGACTAAAGTAGAAGTTCAGCTTGAAGCAATCAAATCTGAAAACAAGGTTCGTATCGAATCTGTCTGTAAGCTTGCTGGTAAGACAGGCGTAGAAATGGAAGCGCTGACCGCAGCTTCGGTCGCTGCGTTGACTATTTACGATATGTGTAAAGCTGTCCAGAAAGACATTGTTATCGAGAACGTACGCCTGTTAGAGAAGACGGGTGGTAAATCAGGTCACTTCAAGGTGGAATCATGATTACAGTACTCTTCTTTGCTCAAACTCGTGAACTGGTTGGTGTGGACAGCGTTGAAGTTGATGCACAGTTCAAGACGATTGAAGCGATTCGTAGCCATCTTGTAGAAAAAGAAGGGAAATGGGACATCGCATTGGAAGAGGGCAAGCTTCTCGCTGCGCTTAACCAATCCATCGTACCTTTGACTACGGAAGTGAAAGATGGCGATGAAGTCGCTTTTTTCCCGCCAGTAACGGGAGGCTAAGTATGAATGATTCTCGAGTTATAGATCTAAGAGTAGTAGTTACTGAAGAAGATTTTTCTGTGGGTGACGAATACGATTATCTAGCTCAAGGCACAGCTGCAGGAGCGGTAGTGACGTTTGTCGGTAAAGTTCGGGACATGAATCTTGGCGACAATGTGATTGGTTTGTCTCTGGAGCATTACCCTGGCATGACAGAGAAGTCGCTGAGCGAGATTTGTGATCAAGCTGAAGCGCGCTGGCCTATTCAGAAGATGCGAGTGATTCACCGCGTTGGTGACCTAGATATCGGTGATCAGATAGTTTACGTTGGTGTATCCAGTGCGCATCGCGGTTCAGCCTTTGAAGCCTGTGAGTTTGTTATGGATTTCCTCAAAACCAAAGCTCCGTTTTGGAAAAAAGAACGTACTACCGAGGCGACTCGTTGGGTCGATTCTCGAGATTCAGATGCAAAAGCTGCGGAGCGTTGGGGAAAGTAAGCCTCTCAACATTGTGTTTGATCCAGAAGTAAACAGTAGAAAGCCGACGATTAACGTCGGTTTTTTTGTGGATACTATAAAGTTTTTGTATAAAAAACGTTGTCCTAATAAATAATTACTCGGCTAGATTGCATGTAAATTCAAGGGCTTATTTGGTCTGGATTGGTGCGTCGCTTTATCCGTTTTAGTGCAGAACACTATGCTATTTTGTTTAAAGTGATGACCCTCACAAATAGTGCAGTCTGTTTAGGTGATATGTGATATGCAATTAGATTTAATGTGGCATTAATGTTAATTTTCTGGCGGTGTTATAGGACAAGATGCTAAAAAAAAGTATCAATACAGATACATCAACACTAAAGGCTGTTTCTTAATAAAGTTACTCTGTGTAATTCACTACGCATTAGGTTTTTATTAGATATTTACACTGATATCATGAATATTTTGGGAAATTCTCCGATTTTTTGCGACATGTTAATAGCAAATTACTTCAATGGTTGATAGTGTGAGCCGCAATCTTTGTAAGGTTTTAGGTTTTAATGCTTAATATTTGAGCTAAATACATCTAAATCACTGCCTTTCAGTGAACCGAGCAAAGAAGTCATGGATGCAATACAAAAAACTTGGAGTTTATTAAATGTACAAGAATAAAATCACTCAAGCCCTTCTTCTAGGTGCAGGTCTGGCAGTGGCTGCCACTTCTACTCTTTCTATCGCTGCTGACGTTCCAGCAGGTACAGAACTAGCAAAAGTTCAGGAACTGGTCCGCGGTAACGGTACTGAAGTTGCGACTATCGACCCTCACAAATCTCAAGGTGTACCAGAATCTCACGTAATTCGTGATCTTTTAGAAGGTCTAGTGAACCAAGACGGCGAAGGCAACACTATCCCAGGGGTAGCCGAAAGTTGGGAAACGACAGACAACAAAACATTCACTTTCCACCTACGTAAAGATGCAAAATGGTCTAATGGCGATCCTGTAACAGCTGAAGATTTCGTTTACAGTTGGCAACGTGCAGTCGATCCTGCCACTGCTTCTCCGTACGCTTGGTACATGGAATATACCAAGATGGTGAACGCGAAAGACATCGTAGCGGGTAAGAAGGACAAGAGTGAACTCGGCGTTAAAGCTGTAGATGAATATACGCTTGTTGTTGAATTAGAAACAGCGGTACCATACTTCGTAATGATGATGGGCCATACCACAGTGAAGCCAGTGCATAAGGCAACTGTTGAAAAATATGGTGACCAATGGACTAAGCCAGATCACTTCGTTGGTAACGGTGCATTTGTTCCAAATCAATGGGTCGTTAATGAGCGTCTTGAGTTAGTTCGTAATGAAAATTACTGGGATAACGATCATACCGTTCTCAATAAAGTAACGTTCCTACCAATCGAAAATCAAGTAGCGGAAATGAACCGCTTTTTATCCGGTGAAATCGACTTCACGTATGATTTGCCAATTGAGCATTTCAAGCGTATGAAAAAGGAGCACCCAGAAGACCTTTCCGTCGTGGGTAATCTTTGTAGTTACTACTACTCATTCAATACTAAGAAAAAGCCTTTCGATGATGTACGTGTACGTAAAGCGATTTCTTATGCGATTGATCGTGACATAGTTGCTGGCGCCATTATGGGGCAAGGACAGAAACCTGCGTACTTCTTGACGCCGGAGATCACGGCTGGATTTGATCCTGAGCTTCCTCAGTACGGTAAAATGTCTCAAAAAGAACGTAACGCCGAAGCGGCGCGCCTTCTTGAAGAAGCAGGTTTTGGAAAAGATAACCCTCTCGAGTTCTCTCTCCTGTATAACACTGATGAGAACCACAAGAAAGTTGCAGTAGCTCTTGGTTCTATGTGGAAGAAAACGCTAGGGCTTAAAATTACGCTTGAAAACCAAGAGTGGAAAACTTACCTATCTTCTAAAGATACCGGCAACTTTGAAGTCGCTCGTGCAGGTTGGTGTGGTGATTACAACGAAGCGTCTACATTTTTAACCTTGATGGTTAGTGCTAATACAACAGGCGGCCAACATTGGGGAAATACCGATTATGACGCTTTGATGGACAAGGCTATTAATTCAACGTCAGAACAAGAACGTACCGCTCTGTATTTAGAAGCAGAAAAGCTAATGGCGAATGAGATGCCTATTGCTCCTATTTATCAGTACGTAAAAACACGTTTACTGAACCCGCATGTCGGTGGCTTCCCAGCTAATAATGCGGAAGAGAAAATCTACTCAAAAGACCTCTATATCAAAGCTCAATAATAAGCGCTTCGATTATAAAAAGTTAATATAACTATAACGATACAGACACTACATGCACAGGGTGTGCATGTAGCGTTTTTCTAATTTTCATTGTCACAGACTGAAAGAGTGAGTTTATGTTTAAATTCATTATGAAAAGGATATTTGAAGCGATTCCAACCATGTTGGTGTTGATCACTATCTCTTTTTTTCTTATGCGTTTTGCTCCGGGCAATCCGTTTTCAAGCGAACGTCCATTACCGCCAGAGGTTATGGCGAACATCGAAGCAAAATATGGCTTAGATAAACCTGTATTTGAGCAGTACACCACGTACTTGACCAATATTCTACAAGGTGATTTTGGCCCTTCGTTCAAATATTTAGATTACTCTGTTAACGAGTTAATCTCGGTAGCACTTCCTGTATCGGCAAAGGTAGGCCTTGTTGCTTTTATCTTTACGTTATTAATGGGGGTTACCATAGGGACGATAGCCGCGCTGAAGCACAACACCTGGGTTGATTACACCATAATGTCGACCGCCATGCTCGGTGTTGTAATGCCTTCGTTTGTATTGGCTCCAGCTCTTATCTATGTGTTTTCTTTACACTTAAACCTTTTTCCTGCCGGTGGTTGGCTCGATGGGTCGGCTAAATACCTCGTTCTACCGGTTATTGCGATGTCTCTTCTATATGTAGCAACCTTTGCTCGTATCACTCGCGGGAGCATGATCGAAACCTTAAATAGTAACTTTATCCGTACTGCTCGAGCTAAAGGTCTAAGCTACCGTTATATTGTTCTTAAACATGCACTTAAGCCAGCAATGCTACCAGTTGTGTCATACATGGGACCAGCGTTTGTCGGTATCATTACAGGTTCAGTTGTTGTTGAAACCATCTTTGGCCTACCGGGCATTGGTAAGCTGTTTGTTAACGCTGCGTTTAACCGTGATTATTCGTTAGTAATGGGTGTAACCATTCTGATTGGTTTCCTATTTATCTTGTTCAACGCAATTGTTGATATTTTACTAGCGCTTATTGACCCGAAAATTCGCTACTAGCAGGGACGCATGGTTATGTTGAATAAAAAAGAAAATTTAGAAGCGATCGAAAACTTCTCTGAGAGTTTGGAAATTGAAGGTCGTAGCTTGTGGCAGGATGCACGTATTCGTTTTATGCGAAACAAAGCCGCAATGATCAGTCTGTTCATTCTAACGATTATGGTGCTATCGGTAATCTTCTTACCGATGCTTGCGCAGCATGCTTACGATGACACTGACTGGTACGCAATGCACGTAGGTCCAAATGCTGATCACTGGTTTGGTACTGACAGTTTAGGTCGTGACCTATATGTTCGTACGATGATTGGTGGCCGTATCTCTCTTATGGTGGGTGTGATGGGCGCATTCGTAGCAGTCCTGATTGGTACGCTTTACGGTGCTGCTTCAGGCTTCATTGGTGGTCGTACTGACCGAGTGATGATGCGTATCCTAGAGATCTTATACGCGGTGCCATTCATGTTCCTCGTGATCGTATTGGTAACGTTCTTTGGCCGTAATATCGTACTCATCTTTGTTGCTATCGGTGCGATTGCTTGGCTCGATATGGCACGAATTGTACGTGGTCAAACGTTGAGTTTACGCAGTAAAGAGTTCATTGAAGCTGCTCACGTATGTGGTGTCAGCAAATGGAAAATCATTACACGTCATATCGTACCGAACGTATTGGGTATTGTTGCGGTTTACTCAACGCTACTGATTCCAAGCATGATCCTTACAGAATCATTCTTATCTTTCCTTGGTCTTGGTGTTCAAGAGCCTATGACAAGTTGGGGCGCGCTGTTACAAGAAGGTTCGCAAACAATGGAAGTTGCAATTTGGCAACTGGCATTCCCTGCGGCATTCATGGTAGTTACGCTGTTCTGCTTTAACTACGTAGGTGATGGTCTGCGCGACGCGCTTGATCCAAAAGACAGATAACGAAATAGCAATCAAAAGCTATAAAAGATTAAGGAAGCAATAATGAGCTTATTAGATGTCAAAGATCTGCGCGTAGAATTTACCACGCAAGATGGTATCGTCACCGCAGTAAATGATCTGAATTTCTCACTCAACCAAGGCGAAACTCTGGGTATCGTGGGTGAGTCAGGTTCAGGTAAATCTCAAACGGTATTTGCACTGATGGGACTGCTGGCGAAGAACGGCATTATTTCAGGAAGTGCGAAGTTTGAAGGCAATGAAATTCTCAATTTGCCAGAGAAAGAACTTAACAAGGTTCGCGCCGAACAGATCGCAATGATCTTTCAAGATCCAATGACATCACTGAATCCTTACATGAAAGTAAGTGATCAGTTGATGGAAGTACTTATGCTACATAAAGGCATGGGTAAAGCAGAAGCGTTTGAAGAATCAGTACGCATGCTTGAAGCGGTGAAAATCCCTGAAGCTCGCAAGCGTATTACTATGTATCCGCATGAGTTTTCTGGCGGTATGCGTCAGCGTGTGATGATTGCAATGGCGCTATTGTGTCGTCCAAAACTGCTTATCGCGGATGAACCGACAACCGCTTTGGATGTAACTATTCAGGCGCAAATCATGGAATTGCTGAACGAATTGAAAGATGAGTTTAATACGGCAATTATCATGATTACCCATGATTTGGGGGTGGTTGCGGGATCATGTGAAAAAGTACTTGTGATGTACGCTGGTCGTACTATGGAATACGGTACGGTTGATGAAATTTTCTACGAGCCAAGCCACCCATACGCCGAAGGCTTACTGAAAGCGATTCCTCGTTTGGATACCGAAGGTGAAATTCTACCGACGATTCCAGGTAACCCTCCTAACTTACTTCGTCTGCCTACAGGTTGTCCTTATCAGGATCGTTGTCACCGTGTAATGGACCGTTGTAAGCAAGAAGCACCAATTTTGCAGCCATTTGCAAAAGATCGTCAGCGTGCTTGTTTTTCTGATTGGGAGACTTGGACAAAATGAGTAAAGAATTACTATTAGATATTAAAGACCTTAAAGTTCACTTTAGCATCGCGGCTAAGTCAGCTTGGCCATGGGCGAAACCATCAAATCTAAAAGCGGTTGATGGTGTGGATGTTCATCTTTACGAAGGCGAAACGCTGGGCGTAGTAGGTGAGTCAGGTTGTGGGAAATCAACGTTTGCACGCGCTATTATCGGCTTGGTTGAAGCAACTGACGGTCAAGTAATGTGGTTAGGTCAAGACTTAACTAAGATGCAAGAAGTGAAGCGTCGTGAGACTCGTAAAGAAATTCAGATGATCTTCCAAGATCCGCTAGCGTCGCTTAACCCACGTATGTCAGTAGGCGACATCATTGCCGAGCCTCTACAAACTTTCTATCCAGAGCTTTCTAAACAGGAAGTGAAGGACAGAGTTAAAGAGATGATGGCAAAGGTTGGTCTACTTCCAAACGTAATCAACCGTTACCCACATGAATTCTCTGGTGGTCAGTGTCAGCGTATTGGTATTGCACGTGCGCTTATCTTGAAACCTAAGATGATCATCTGTGATGAGCCTGTTTCAGCACTTGATGTGTCTATCCAAGCTCAAGTCGTAAATCTTCTTATGGAACTACAGAAAGAGTTAGGTTTGTCTTTGGTATTCATCGCGCATGATTTGTCAGTGGTTAAACACATCTCTGACCGTGTATTGGTGATGTACTTAGGTAACGCGGTAGAGCTGGGTGAATCGGATGCTTTATTCGCTGACCCCAAGCACCCATACACCAAAGCCCTGATGTCTGCAGTTCCGATTCCAGATCCTCGCTTAGAGCGCAGCAAAACTATCCAGATGTTGGAAGGTGATTTACCCTCGCCAATCAACCCGCCATCGGGTTGTGTGTTCCGTACTCGCTGCCCACAAGCAACCGAGATCTGCGCACAAACCAAACCAACCATTCAAGGTAATGACGTACACGCAGTCTCTTGCTTGCATGTACAAGTCTAGAATCTATTGATATCGGTTCAGCCTGTGACAGGCTTAAGCGCAACTTGTTTATGAGTTGCGCTTTTTTTGTACCTAAACAAACCTCCTTCAAATAATTCGAACAACTAAGCCAACTTATTCTAGTTTTGAAAAAATGGGCCTTTTTTATACTAGAGAAAAGATTTGCAAGGCAGAGGTTTAGATATGGGCAAGTTAGTTGAAGGTGTTTGGCACGATGTGTGGTACGACACCAAAGAAAACGGCGGTAAGTTCGTTCGTGAAGACGCAGGCTTTCGTCACTGGGTAGAGAATAAGCCGGACGCACAGTTTCAACCGGAAAGCGGCCGTTATCACTTATACGTATCATTGGCTTGTCCTTGGGCGCATCGCACGCTGATCTTCCGTGAGCTGAAAGGCCTAACCGATCATATTGATGTGACGGTAGTCTGCCCAGACATGATGAGCGAAGGTTGGCAAATGGGGTTACCGGAACCTCTTTTCGGCCACACTCGTATGCACCAAATCTACACCCAAGCCAAACCGGACTATTCAGGAAGAGTAACAGTACCTGTTTTATGGGATAAGAAAACCAACACTATCGTGAGTAACGAGTCGTCTGAAATCATCCGAATGTTTAACTCAGAATTTAACGAGTTAACAGGTAACACCGATGATTACTACCCGTGGGAATTGACGAGTAAGATTGATGAGTGGAACGATTATATCTATCCGAACATTAATAACGGCGTTTATCGTACCGGCTTTGCGACAACACAAGAAGCCTATGAAGAAGCGTATGACGCCTTATTTGAAGCGTTAGATAAAGTTGATGCTCATCTTAGCGAACACCGTTATCTGGCGGGTAATAAGATTACAGAAGCGGATTGGCGGTTGTTTACGACTTTGGTTCGATTCGACGCAGTGTATGTGGGTCACTTCAAGTGTAACAAGCAGCGAATAGCGGATTACGCTAATATTCAGGGCTACCTGAAAGAGCTGTTTCAGGTCGAAGGTATTAAAGAAACAACTGATTTTTACCACATCAAACGTCACTATTATTACAGCCACACAGGTATTAACCCAACCCAAGTTGTGCCGAAAGGGCCTGCACTTGATTTAGAATCGGCCCATGGACGAGGTTAGAAGCATCAAATAACCTTAAGCATTAGACATAAAAAAACCCTAGATGAGAATCTAGGGTTTTTGCTTTCTACAAAAGAAAAATTAGTTAATTACTTTTTCTTCAGCTTGAGCTGCTTGGTCTGCTTGGATAGCCGTTAGAGCTACGGTGTAAACGATGTCGTCTACTAGAGCGCCACGAGACAAGTCATTTACTGGCTTGCGCATACCTTGAAGCATTGGACCGATAGACACTAGGTCTGCTGAACGCTGTACCGCTTTGTAAGTCGTGTTACCCGTGTTTAGGTCTGGGAATACGAATACTGTCGCTTTACCTGCAACTGGAGAGTTAGGCGCTTTAGAAGCAGCAACGTTTTCCATGATAGCGGCATCGTACTGTAGAGGGCCGTCAATCACTAGATCAGGACGTTTCTCTTGAGCAAGTTTGGTTGCCTCACGTACTTTATCTACATCTGCACCTTTACCAGATTCACCAGTAGAGTAAGAGATCATAGCAACGCGTGGGTCGATACCGAATGCCGCAGCAGAATCTGCAGATTGGATAGCGATTTCAGCAAGTTGTTCCGCTGTTGGATCTGGGTTGATCGCACAGTCACCGTATACAAGCACTTGATCAGGCAGAAGCATGAAGAAGATTGAAGATACGATAGAAGCATCAGGAGCCGTCTTGATGATCTGGAACGGAGGAACAATAGTGTTCGCCGTTGTGTGAACAGCACCAGAAACTAGACCGTCAACTTCACCCGCTTCGAGCATCATAGTGCCTAGGAATACTGAATCGTTTAGCTTTTCGCGAGCGACAACTTCAGTCATTCCTTTAGCGCCACGAAGTTCTACTAGACGAGCAACGTAGTTTTCGCGAACTGATGCAGAATCAATGATCTCAACGCCTGCGCCAAGCTCAACGCCTTGCTGTGCAGCAACGCGACGGATTTCTTCAGGGTTACCTAGAAGCACACATGTTGCGATACCGCGCTCAGCACAGATAGCCGCAGCTTTTACCGTACGTGGCTCATCACCTTCAGGAAGAACGATACGCTTAGCCGCTTTACGAGCGAATTCAGTTAGCTGGTAACGGAATGCTGGTGGGCTTAGACGACGAATGCCTTGAGTTCCTTCAGATAGAGAATCAATCCAAGGGCCATCAATGTGGCTAGCAACGTGATCGTTAACGAACTCGATACGCTCTTTATCGTCCGCAGGAACTTCTAGGTTGAAGCTTTGTAGGTTTAGAGACGTCTGCCAAGTGTTACCTTGAGCTTTGAAGATCGGTAAGCCTGAAGCAAATGCTGGTGCACAAAGTTTAGCAATGCTTTCTGGGATGTCGTAACCGCCAGTCAGCAAAATTGCACCAATTTCAACACCGTTTTTCGCAGCAAGTGCCGCAGCAACGATAACGTCAGGACGGTCTGCAGAAGTTACTAGCAGTGAACCTGGCTTAAAGTGTTCGATCATGTGCGGTAGAGAACGAGCACAGAAAGTGATGCTCTTAATACGACGTTTAGATATCTCACCTTCATTAACGATTTCAGCGTTAAGGTGCTTAGCCATATCAACCGCACGAGTTGCGATTAGGTCGATGCTCCATGGCACGCAGCCAAGAACACGGATAGGGCTAGAGTTGAAGATTTGCATGACTTCAAGATTCGCTTGTTGAGCGCTATCTGCATCATCGAAGATTTCAGAAAGGTCAGGACGAGTACGGCCAGCTTCATCAACAGGAGCGTTAAGCTTGTTGATGATTACACCTTTAATACTCTTGTTCTTAGTACCGCCGAAGTTAGAACATGCTACTTCGATACGCTCTTTAAGTTGCGTAGGGTTGTCAGTACCAGGAGTTGCAACGAATACGATCTCCGCGCCAAGTGTCTTCGCGATTTCTGCGTTTACTTGGTTTGCAAATGGGTGCTTACGAGTTGGAACTAGGCCTTCAATAAGCGTAACTTCTGCGTCTTTGTTGATCTTGTTGTATTGTTCAACAACAGACTCAAGAAGTTCGTCCATTTTTTCGCTACCGATCAAAGCTTCAGCTTTAGTCATCGCGATAGGCTCACCAATCTTAATGTCGCTGTTTACGCTGATAATAGTAGACGTTAGATCGGGTTGATCACCACCGCTACGAGGTTGAGCAATTGGCTTGTAGAAAGAAACACTTACGCCCTTGCGCTCCATAGCGCGAAGAACACCCATGCTAACACTAGTAAGACCAACACCAGCGCTTGTAGGGATAAGCATAATAGTACGTGACATTGACGAACACCTTTGACTATTGGAAATAAAAAAGCTCAACGGCTATCCCCACCGATATTTAAATTGGGGTAGGAATAGAAGTTGAGCCCCATTTTCTTAGTATGAAAAGCTGACTAGCTTCAAGTGAAACTAGTCAGAAAAATCAATTAAAGACCTGCTAGTTCCGCAGTGTCTTCAGCAATGACTAGCTCTTCGTTAGTTGAGATAACCATTGCAGGGATGCGGCTGTTGGCTGTAGTGATAGTACCTTCGCCGCCGAAACGAGCTTTAAGGTTAGCTTCGCTGTCAACTTCGATGCCGAAGATGCCTAGGCGGTTAAGCACCATTTCACGGATTGGGCCAGAGTTCTCGCCGATGCCGCCAGTGAAAGTGATTGCGTCAAGACGACCTTCTAGGGTTGCAGTGTAACCAGCAACGTATTTAGCTAAACGGTGACAGAACACGTCCATTGCACGAGTTGCTTCTTCTTTCTCACCGTAGTTGTCTTCAACGAAACGACAGTCAGAAGTCACTTCAGTCAGACCAGCAAGACCAGACTCTTTAGTCAGCATGTTGTTGATTTCTTCAACAGAGTAACCAAGAGCGTCGTGTAGGTGGAAGATGATCGCAGGATCTAGGTCACCACAACGAGTACCCATTACAAGGCCTTCAAGAGGAGTAAGACCCATAGACGTATCTACAGATTGACCGTTCTTGATAGCACATACAGAAGCGCCGTTACCTAGGTGACAGTTGATGATGTTAACTTCTTCAACTGGCTTGTTTAGTAGGCCTGCAACTTCACGAGTGATGAATAGGTGAGAAGTACCGTGCATGCCGTAACGACGGATGCCGTGCTCTTTGTACAGGTTGTACGGTAGAGCGTATAGGTAAGACTCAGAAGGCATTGTTTGGTGGAACGCAGTGTCAAATACAGCAACGTTTTGTAGACCAGGGAAGTTCTGTTGAGCCGCTTCGATACCGATAAGGTGAGCTGGGTTGTGAAGAGGTGCGAAAGTCGCAGCGTCTTGAATACCCTTAAGTACTTCATCAGTGATAAGTGCCGAAGAAGTGAACTGCTCGCCACCGTGTACGATACGGTGACCGATAGCGCCAAGGTTAGCTTTAAGCTCTGGCTTAGAAGCAAGAATAGTTTCTACCATGAAAGATAGTGCTTCTACGTGAGCTGCGCCCGCGCCTAGTTGTGCTTCGTGCTTGCCATCAAGTTTCCACTTCATACGAGCTTCTGGAAGACCTAGACACTCAGCAAGACCAGTGAGGTGCTCCGCACCTGTTTCTGCATCAACCACAGCGAATTTAAGAGAAGAACTACCACAGTTTAAAACTAAAACTAGCTTAGACATTAATGACTACCTGTTAATTTTTCTGATCGAAATCAGTTAAGGATGAAAATTAATCTCAAGAATAGACGAAGCATGTGGGCTTGCGTACTAACCTTGGTCAAAAAAACGTTAATTTCCGTATAAAGTGAAAGCGCACTTTTTCAAAAAAGAGGCTTGAGCATTCCTTGCAGAAGTCTTCTCAAAGTTGCTTAAATTGTAAATAAGGGCAACAATGAGATTGAGGTCTGCAAATAATAGCGATATTGTGCAAATATAACAAAAAAATTTGAAATAATATTATTTTTCGTCAAATTCTTGTGTTTTTAGTTGATGGTTTCAACTTTTTTTTAGTGGGAGGCTCATATGAGCAATAGAGTTGGTTTAACGAGCAGTTTAAAAGATGGCCAAAAATACATGGATCTTTGGCCTGTCCGAAAAGAGTTAAACGCTATTTTCCCAGAGCAACGCATCATTAAAGCCACGCGCTTTGGTGTAAAAGTGATGCCCGCGATAGCTGCTATCAGCGTTTTGACGCAAATGGTCTTTAATAATAACCAAGCGATACCGCAAGCCGTAGTTATGGCTTTGTTTGCTATTAGTTTACCGCTTCAAGGTATGTGGTGGTTAGGCAATCGCTCAAACACTCAACTCCCGCCAGCGTTAGTATCGTGGTATCGCGAACTGCACGAGAAGATCACTGAAACGGGTTTTGCTTTAGAGCCAATGAAGCCACGCCCTCGCTATAAAGAATTGGCGATCATTTTGAACCGTGCATTCCGCCAGTTAGATAAATCGTCAATGGAACGCTGGTTCTAACAATACCTCATCGATCCTTATCGTCTGAGAACGGCTACACATCGTTGATGGTTTGTTCTCAGATTTTGTGCATCTACTTGTGCCCACTTAGTTTGTTATTTGCTGACTCATCTCGACCAATCTTTCTCACATAATTAGAACTTTGTTGTGTTTCTGTTAGATATCACTTCAAGTTATTAATTGTTGTTGGTAATTGTATCAATAGCGGGTGTGGTATTATTCTCTTAGATCGAACAATAACAACGAGATCTTGATGAAGGAAGTATTGATGGTTTCGGTAAGAAAAGTATTAACGGCTGCTTTGAGTGGTTTTCTGCTGCTATGGACAGGAAACGTGATGGCAAACATAGTCAAAGTGTCAGTATCGCAAGTGGTAGACCATCCTGATTTAAACGCGACACGTTTAGGATTGATTGAAGGGCTACGAGCTAAAGGTTTTGAATCTGGTAAAAACTTAGAGTTTTCCTATGAGCTAGCTGATGGTAATCCAGCGCAAGCTGCGAAAATAGCTAGAAAGTTCGTCAGTGAAAACCCTCATGTATTAGTCGGCATCTCGACACCTACCTCTCAGGCTCTGGTATCGGCAACACGATCCATTCCTATTGTGTTTACAGCGGTTACAGATCCAATCGGGGCAAGACTTGTAAAACAGTTGGAAAAACCGGGTCGAAATGTCACTGGCCTTTCTGACTTATCACCGATCACCCAACATGTATCGTTAATTAGAGAACTTTTTCCTCAGGCAAGTTCAATCGGTGTTGTTTACAATCCGGCAGAGGCAAATGCGGTTGCTTTAATCGGGCTATTGAGAAAGGCTGCGCGAGATTTTGGTTTCACTCTCCTCATCGAAAAAGCATTGAGTGTTGAAGACGTAGAAGCAAAAGCAAAATCTGTCGCTAGGAAGTCTGATGTTATCTACGCGTTGACCGACAATACTGTTGCAAGCGGTATGGAAGAACTTATAGAAGCAGCGAATCAAGCAGGGACGCCAGTGGTTGCAGGGGCCACTTCTTATGTTGGACAGGGAGCTATTGCAGGTTTAGGTCTAGATTATTATGACGTTGGAGTGAAAACCGCTGACTATGTAGTTGCGATTCTGAATGGGCAAAAACCTGGAAAGTTGAGTGTCAAAACTGCGCAGAGTTCACAGCTGGTGGTTAACCTAGACGCTGCTCGTGCACTTGGCGTGATCGTGCCTCAGTCTGTGCTTGAGCGTGCCGTCATTAGCCGATAAACCTCTTTAGTAGGTCTCAATTGACGGACTATCTATCTGTTACTTTGTTAACAGAGCTTGAATTAGTTTTTAATGATTCAAACTTAATCATCTTAATATCAAACAGCGTTCTTTTTTATTAGTTTGCGAATAGTCACTTCACCGTTAAGCCTGCCGTTAATATCAATTTACATTATTTTATATCGAGAGGGCTGTGGATTAGTGTAATAATATTAATGGTATAAATGAAAGTAGCTAAACGCTAAGAGCAAATTATATGAAAATAAACAGGCGCTTTAGCCTTCACTTTGTCTTCGGATTTCCCGTCGTGATCGCCTTAATGCTGCTTAGTTTAATAGTTAAGAACCATTTTGACGCTGTAGAAAAGGAAATCGACAGCGAATTTCACCGTATCGAAGAGGCGTTTAAACGGACGGCTAAAATCGTCATCGCCTTAGATTATAGCTTTTCTAATTACCATAAATCCGGTAATCCTTTTTCCCTCGACCATAACAAACAAGTGGTTGGTGGCCTTTGTCGTATTTGGCCTATTGACGTGTTACTGCTTGCCGATGGCAAAACTTCAGACATTCCCTCTATTGATATCAACTACATGTTGGTTGGTGAGGAGTCCTTATGTTCTGAAAACAGTGATAGTGACAGTTACATAAATGCCTCAAAGAAGATTACTCTGGCGCCTATTCTTTCATTCTTGTCCCAGCTTGATGAGTATCACAACGGCATTTACTTTATTGATACACTTGGTTACGTTATTTCATCACCTGAAGATATTGCTAAGGGATTAAGCAAAGAACTACTGTCGACAATCAAAAGTCGCCCTTATTGGCAGAAAACAGCTAACAACCCAGATCATCTAACACTATCTGGCCCTGCATACCGGTTTGATTCCCTTGATCGAATTATTAGTATGACAATTCCAGTATTTCATAAAGGAGCCCATCAAGGGATGTTATCGGTGGATATTGATGCTGATAAGCTACTTGCTAACTCTAGTGAGCATCTAGTGGGTCGAATTGATATCGTTGATATCACATTAGTCAATCCGACTGATAATGCCACCTTCTATCACGAGATAGCATTGGAAGGGGTCGCGTCTCATCAAGCGATTTACTACGAGTTTGACCTTGCGAAAGAGATTGAGTACTTTTTTGTTTATGAGAAAGACAGCCTTATTGTGGCTATTATCGTGTATATGTTTTCTGTAACGATTTTTTTCTACGTTAATTCCAATATGGAACGTATCTATTTTAAAGATCTTGCAGCTAAAGATCCTATGACTGGGTTATTGAATCGACGTGGCTTGGAAGTTTTTTGGAGTAGCGTAGAACATGACCAATTGTTTGCTTTAATAGTATTTGATATTGATGACTTCAAGTCGATTAATGATACCTATGGTCATGATAAAGGTGATGATGTGATTCGTTATATGTCGCGTCAGATTAGTAGTAGTATTCGAAATAGCGATGTAGCTGCAAGGTTTGGTGGGGAAGAATTCGTCGTTTATCTGGAAGGTGATGATCGAGCGGCCATGATAAAAACATTACAACGCGTTAAAAATGCAATTAGTGCGAACTCAACGGACATTATCCCTGATGGTTTCACGATATCAGGTGGGGTTTGTATTGTTGAGGCTGAACACAACAACCTCAACTTTGACGAGATATTCAAATACGCGGATGAAAAGCTGTATGTGGCTAAGACTACTGGCAAAGACCGCATCGTATTTTAACCACGCTATTGAGGCTTTATAAAGAGATAAGGGGGAACTCACTCAAACTGTTTGGCTGTGTTCCTCTTGATAAAGCTGAAGGCGCTCTACAATGGGAGGCGCTTTCTTGAAAGTACGAATTTCTTTAAATAGTTCGTTCGCTTCAGGGTAACCTTTACTCAGGTAGACAAACCACTGCTTTACTCTATTGGGGTAGTACATGCCTTTATCCCCTTTAATTTGAAACTCTGAATAACGCAATAAAAGTTCAATCACTCTATTCCACGGCATTTTTTGATGGTCGTGCTTAACGACATTACCAAGGTTCGGAATGTTGAAGGCGCCTCGGCAAACCATCAATGAGTCCACCCCTGTTGCTTTAATGCAATCTTGGCCATCTTGATAGTTCCAAATTTCCCCATTGGCAATCAACGGCAGAGACGTTTTCTCTCTTATTTGATTAATGTAGTCCCATTTGATTTCGCTGGCTTTATAGCCGCCAATTTTGGTTCGTGCATGTACGGTGAGTTCGTCAGCTTTTGCTAGCTCGATAGCGTCGACAATTTCAAAGCACTCTTCAGGATGCTCCCAGCCTAATCGAATTTTTGCGGAAACGGGAATGTGTGCAGGCACCGCCTCTCGGCAGGCTTTTACCACTTGATAGATGAGTTCTGGCTCTTTTAACAGTGAAGCTCCACCATTACTTTTGTTTACCGCCTTTGCAGGGCAACCAAAGTTAATATCAATGCCTTTAGCGCCTAAATTTGCAGCTTGGAAGGCATTTTCGGCCATCCAATTTGGGTGTTGTCCAAGAAGTTGGAGATGGATAGGCACACCTGCCATGGTTTGAGAGCCTTGATGTAATTCAGGGCAAATACGGTGGAAAACATGCGGAGGCAGAAGTTGATCAACTACGCGCACAAACTCTGTCACACAGAGGTCATAATCATTGATCTCTGTCAGAATTTCGCGCATCAGATGATCTAGTACGCCCTCCATAGGGCCAAGTATTACTCGCATATTGTTTGCTACCGAAACTGAGTGTACCGAAAATTTAAGAGGCGTGATTGTACGGTGTGCTTACAGGATTGTCACTATGAGTGTGGTGTACCTACTACTATATCTTTGCCGGTTAGATGGATGTCGGTTTCATTGGTTAATAGCGACATTTTAGGAGCGATGGCGTTATAATACAGAAAATGCCCCAATATCCAGAGCTTTCATGACATATCAATTATTAAGCCTACCTGAATCTATCTCAGACATTACGCCGCCGTTTATTGAAGGTGCAATCCTTGCGTCTAACCTAGCGACAAAGCCACTCGACCCTGAAGAATGGCTTGCTATTGTAGCGCCTGAAGCGGGCAAAGAGCTTGTAACATTAGTGACGGAACAAATTAACCGCCAGCATAACCTGATTCAGCGTAGTGAATACTTACTGTCTGACGTTTTGACTGAAGGTGACTTCAATGAGCAGTTCGCAGATTTTGCGGAAGGTTTCATGATGGTTTGGCCAACAGTGGAAGAGCAGTGGCAGAGCGTAACAGTCGTGGATGGTACTCTGCGCATGTTACAAGCGCTCCTAACAACCTTGATGCTTGCGATTGATGAAGAGCAAACTCAACAACAAATGATCGCTGCAGGGCTTACCAACCCACCATCGCTTGCCGATTTAGTGGGTCAAGTCGATCTGATGATCTCAGAAGTAGCAATGGCAGCGGATGAAGCTATGTTGGGTAATAAATCCCAGAGCGTGAACCCGTTTAAAGATATTGGTCGAAACGACCTTTGCCCTTGTGAAAGCGGCAAGAAATTTAAACAATGCTGCGGTAAAAACAGCTAATTACGGCTTATTGAGCAACTTAGCTTGAGTGAGTAACAGATTTTCTTAAGTGATAAAATTTTAAGTAATAAAAAGTCGACCTTTGGGTCGACTTTTTAGTTTCTGAACATGATGAATGAGCTAATTGTTAATCACTCTTTGATTTAACAAATTGAGAAATGACTACAAAACCGAAAGCAACCAAGTTACCCGCAAAGACAATCACGAGCCATTGTGGCATTGAAAGTTCTAAGAACTGCCACACCACTTTACTGCAGTCTCCGTAAGCCTCAAACATCCACGGAGCCCATTGGTTTAAAGGTGCCCAGCTAGGGAAGGTCACGAATAAGTCACAGGTTGCGAAAGGAGACGGATTAAACTGATAGTCAACGTGTTCTAAAGCCAGTGTCAAACCTTTGTATGCGCCAAATCCCCAACCCGCTAGGCCCAACCAGCGCGATATTGGATTGTTCGGAGCAATTGCACCAATGAGGGCTGCAACACCAATTGCGAGCATAGCAACGCGTTCATAGATACACATCACGCAAGGGCCAAGCATCATCACATGCTGGAAAAAAAGAGCGCACGCCTCAAAAAATACAATAAAAGCCAGCAATAAAAGCCAAGATAAACGTCCCTTAGAGAAGTCTTTGAGCATTATAAAAAAGTTCACGAATTTAACCCTGTCTATAAAATAAAAAAGCTCTGAATACTCAGAGCTTTTTATCTTGGATAAGTTTCCTAATCAACGAATATTTTTGATTAGTTAGTTATACTTATTGTGGTTTGCGACACAGTGTTTAGCTTAATGACCACCAGAGATAACTGGAGCAACGACTTCACCTGCTCGATGAATGATCCAACCAGCATCGTAGAACCATGCTGTCATCGGCTCTACCAAGAACACGATGCCTGCTAGGCCAACCAGTGCCAAAACGATTGTGTAAGGCAGTGCCATGATAACCATGCGCCCGTAAGATAGTCTAATTAACGGAGCCAGTGCTGATGTTAATAGGAACAAGAATGCTGCCTGACCGTTTGGCGTTGCAACCGAAGGTAGGTTAGTACCCGTGTTGATCGCTACTGCGAGTAGGTCGAATTGGTCACGAGTGATGATACCTTCAATAAGCGCTGTTTTCACTTCGTTAATGTAAACCGTACCTACGAATACGTTATCTGAAACCATCGATAAGATACCGTTGGCCACATAGAATAGTGCGAGTTGAGCACCTTTATCTTCAACGTGAAGTACAGCATCAATTACAGGCTTAAATAATGATTGGTCGATGATTACTGCAACGATGCAGAAGAAAACAGCTAACAGAGCGGTAAATGGTAGTGCTTCCTCAAACGCTTTACCCATTGAGTGCTCTTCGATAACGCCAGTAAATGCCGTTGCCAGGATGATAACTGAAAGGCCAATCAAACCCACTTCAGCAACGTGAAGCGCAAGGCCTACAATAAGCCAAACTGCGATTGCACCTTGAACCCATAGTTTTGCTATGTCTTGCTTTGTACGATTTGCTCGTTCTTTATTGTCGAACTCGACCAAAATTTGGCGAACGTTATTTGGTAGTTTTGCACCATAGCCAAACACTTTGAATTTTTCTACAAGTGCGCAAGTTAGAATACCGCAGATGAATACGGGCAGCGTGACAGGCAGCATACGGATGATAAACTCACCAAACTCCCAACTCGCTTGTTTAGCAATCACTAAGTTCTGTGGTTCACCGACCATAGTCATGACACCACCTAGTGCCGTGCCCACGCCTGCATGCATGAGTAGTGAACGTAAGAAGGCCCGGTAGTTTTCTAAGTCATCACGAGTTAGCTCAGAGATCTCTTCATCATGAGTATGATCGTGTGCAGACGTTGAGCCTTTACCTGATGCCACTTTGTGGTAGATAGAATAGAAGCCAACCGCAACACTGATCACAACGGCAATTACTGTTAGTGCATCTAGGAATGCCGATAAAAAAGCGGCGGCGATACAGAAAGCAACAGAAAGCAGAATTTTAGATTGGATACCGAGCAGTATTTTCGTGAAAATGAACAAAAGCAGTTCTTTCATGAAGTAGATGCCAGCAACCATGAATACCAACAAGAGTAATACAGGAAGGTTAGCTTGTAGCTCGTGGTATACCATTTCAGGTTTGGTCATGCCTATGGCGACCGCTTGAATCGCCAGTAAACCTCCTGGTTGAAGAGGATAGCATTTCAAAGCCATTGCTAAAGTGAAAATAAACTCAACCACTAATAGCCAGCCCGCAACAAATGGGTCAACTAGGAAAAAAACAAATGGATTGATGATTAAAAAGGAAATGATGGCAAGTTTATACCAATCAGGAGCTTTACCAAGGAAGTTCTTGATAAAAGCGTTTCCGAGAGACATCGGCATGTTAATACTCTTTTATGTTGATTATGAATAGACAAGCAATACAACATTTTGAAAATCGAGCTATAGAAGCAATTAAAAACTATAGCTAACAGTGACTTAGAAAAACTACATTCCATGTAACGTTCTGTGGTCTTGCCAAGTCACTCCCTTAGAAACTCAAGCACTGCTTATTTTTGAGCGAAACTCTACTCTTAGATAACATTTAGTCAACAGGAAAAGTTCTGTAGTGCTAAAAATACCACTTTTTTGTTGAGAAACGCGATCAAAGTAGTGCGAGCATATCACTTAAAATTTAATAAAAACCGACTAGAATCAATATTTAATCGAAATGATTGAAAATCACAGAATAAAAGCGGTTTATGTGTGATTTTTACAACTTAATATTGCAATTTAATGGCTCTTAAATTATGACCAATATCATTGATTTTAAAGAAATTTTGTTGTGTTAATGAGTTGTTAGAATGGTTGTTTATGGTCACTTGCTTTCTAAAGCTTGGGTGCAAACGTGTGTTTATCTTTAGAGTTTTAACTCTATTACTTGATATGAGTGAGTTAAGTTTTTGAGGGTGTTTCCGCTAGGTGTGACTAGTGGTATGATGAGTAAATTAGAACAGAATAATTTAATTGGATTGAAGTGTAGATGGTCATTAAGGCGAAGAGCCCGGCAGGTTTTGCAGAAAAGTATATCATTGAAAGTATTTGGAATGGCCGTTTTGCTCCTGGCTCTATCTTACCCGCTGAGCGTGAGCTTTCTGAACTGATTGGTGTAACACGCACCACGCTTCGTGAAGTGCTTCAGCGTCTTGCTCGTGATGGTTGGTTGACAATCCAACACGGCAAACCAACCAAAGTAAACCAGTTTATGGAAACCTCAGGTCTTCATATTCTAGATACGTTAATGACGTTGGATGTTGATAACGCAAGTAAAATGGTCGAAGACTTACTTGCTGCTCGTACTAATATCAGCCCGATCTTTATGCGTTATGCATTCAAAGCAAACAAAGAAGCTTCAGAGCGTACTATTAGCAACGTGATTGAATCTTGTGAAGCGCTACTTGCGGCACCAACGTGGGATGAGTTCTTAGAGTCATCACCATACGCCGACAAGATTAAGCAAGCAGTCAAAGAAGATTCAGAGAAAGATGAAGCGAAACGTCAGACGATCTTAATCGCGAAGACTTTCAACTTCTATGACTACATGCTTTTTCAACGTTTGGCGTTCCACTCAGGTAATCAAATTTATGGTTTGATTTTCAACGGAGTACGTAAATTCTATGACCGCATTGGTAGTTACTACTTCTCCAACCCAGAAGCTCGACGTTTGGCGATAAACTTTTATAAAGAGTTGTTCGTTATTTGTGAGAGTGGTCAACGAGAAAACTTGCCACTGGTGATCCGTAATTACGGCATCGCAAGCGCGCAGGTTTGGAATGAAATGAAAACAACGTTGCCAACTAACTTCACTGAAGACGATAGTTAATCCGGTAAACGCTAATCTGATAAATTTTAGGTTTATTCGGTAAGTGACATAAAGAAAACGAAAAAGCGGCGAGATAATCAAATTATCTCGCCGCTTTTGTATTTCTGAAGAGAGGATGTTAGTAACTTAAGCTACAAACTCTTCTGAATCTGGGCGGTTTGTAAATTGGACGCCATTTAGAAAATCACAAAGTAGTTGGTCTTCACATACCTTGTAGTTTTTGTTTTCTGGTTTACGGAAGTACGCACCAATCTCGTGCTTGCTCAAGCTAATGCCGACGACTTCTAATATGTCCAGTACATCTTCTGCTTTCATGTTTAATGCAATACGTAGCTTCATGAAAATCATGTTGTTAGTTAGATCAACTTCAGGTTTAGGTTGAGCACCTTCTTTTTTACCACGTTTAAGGTTGATGAAACCATTTAGGAATACCGCTAACTCTTTGTCTTTCATCTTAGAGCATGACTTGTCATTGTCGTCTTTTAGCCAGTTAATTACTTGGTCATGAGCAACAGTCACCTCAGCTTGCTCAATAGCTTTAATGATTTGTGCATTTTTAAGGTTTAGTGCGTGTTGAATACGACGCAAGATTTCGTTGTTAGTCACTGGGGATTCCTAAAAAGGGTTTGGAGAGTAAAGAGGTGTTGGTTAGCCCGTTATCGTCGACAAACCAATTTCTACTCTACATAGCATAGTTGACGGCGACTCTAACAGAGAACGCTTATTTTCGGTAGATATAAAAAATCCCCAATGCTTATTAACTTATTCAAGTTAAAAGTACATTAGGGATTTCGCTATGAGTGCTTGTTATCTGACTGAAGCCAGAATTACATTACACGCATACCAGGTTGAGCACCTTCGTGTGGCTCAAGGATCCATAGGTCGCTGCCACCAGGGCCAGCAGCTAGGATCATGCCTTCAGACATACCAAACTTCATCTTGCGAGGTTTTAGGTTTGCAACCATTACGGTTAGCTTGCCTTCTAGCTCTTCAGGTTTGTATGCTGACTTGATGCCAGAGAATACTTGGCGAGTTTCACCACCGATGTCCAGTTGGAACTTCAGTAGTTTGTTCGCTTTTGGTACTTCTTCACATGAGATAATACGAGCAATACGCATATCGACTGCTGCAAAGGCATCGAACTCAATCTCGTCTGCGATTGGCTCTTTGTCTAGCTCAGTTTGGCTTGCTTGCTCTTTTTCAGCTTCTGCTTTTTCTTTCGCAGCTGCTTCTGCGGCTGCATCTTCTTTAGAAGACTCGATCATTGCTTCCACTTTCTTCGGATCAATACGGCTAAACAGCGCTTTGAACTTAGTGATTTCGTGATCAGTTAGCGGTGTAGCAATCGCTTCCCACGTTAGCTCTTCGTTTAGGAAAGCCTCAGTGCGCGCCGCAAGCTCTGGCATAACTGGTTTCAGGTAAGCCATTAGCACGCGGAATAGGTTAATACCGACAGAAGAAACTTCTTGAAGCTCTTTCTCTTTGCCTTCTTCTTTCGCAAGAACCCAAGGTGCTTTTTCGTCAATGTACTGATTAGCTTTATCTGCTAGTGCAGTAATTTCACGGATAGCGCGGCTGAACTCACGAGTTTCGTATAGCTCACCGATACGCTCAGCAGCAGCAACGAATTCGTTGTATAGCTCAGGTTCTGCAAATTCAGCAGCAAGTTTGCCTTCAAAACGTTTCGTGATGAAGCCAGCGTTACGAGACGCTAGGTTAACAATCTTGTTTACTACATCAGCGTTTACACGTTGAGTGAAGTCTTCAAGGTTAAGGTCTAAATCATCGATACGGCTGTTTAGCTTAGCAGCGTAGTAGTAACGTAGACACTCAGGGTCTAAGTGATTTAGGTACGTACTTGCTTTAATGAATGTGCCTTTAGATTTAGACATCTTAGCACCGTTAACCGTTACGTAGCCGTGTACAAATACGTTGTTTGGCTTACGGAAGCCCGCGCCGTCAAGCATTGCTGGCCAGAATAGGCTGTGGAAGTAAACGATGTCTTTACCGATGAAGTGGTAAAGTTCAGCTGTGCTGTCTTTCTTCCAGTATTCGTCGAAGTCTAGGTCATCGCGCTTGTCACAAAGGTTTTTGAATGAGCCCATGTAACCGATAGGAGCATCTAGCCAAACGTAGAAGAACTTGTCTTTTTCGCCTGGGATTTCAAAGCCAAAGTAAGGTGCATCACGTGAGATATCCCACTGTTGCAGACCAGACTCAAACCATTCCTGCATTTTGTTTGCAGTTTCATTCTGTAGAGAGCCAGAACGAGTCCACTCTTTTAGCATGCTTTCGAACTGAGGTAGGTCGAAGAAGAAGTGCTCAGAATCTTTCATTACTGGAGTTGCGCCAGAAACCGCTGATTTAGGATTAATCAGTTCAGTTGGGCTGTATGTCTCACCACAGTTATCACAGTTATCACCATACTGGTCTTCTGACTTACACTTAGGGCAAGTACCTTTTACGAAGCGGTCTGGTAGGAACATCTCTTTCTCAGGGTCGAAAAGCTGAGAAATAGTACGGCTAGAAATAAAGCCGTTCTTTTTAAGTTCAAGGTAGATATGAGAAGCCAGTTCACGGTTCTCTTCGCTGTGTGTACTGTGGTAGTTATCAAAGCTAATATCGAAGCCTGCGAAGTCTTGTTGGTGCTCTTCACTTACTGCAGCGATCATCTCTTCTGGTGTAATACCCATCTGTTGTGCTTTAAGCATGATTGGTGTGCCGTGGGCATCGTCAGCACAGATGAAGTTTACAGTGTTGCCACGCAGGCGTTGGTAACGAACCCAGATGTCAGCTTGGATGTGCTCAAGCATGTGACCTAGGTGAATCGAACCGTTAGCGTACGGAAGGGCACAAGTAACCAGTAATTTCCTTGGATCAAGAGTTATTGGATCGTTTGCCATACTTAATATTCGCTTTTATTGATAGGTATAAATTTGATGGGTAATACTACTTTATAACGTGTGTTACGCCAAGGAGTCAGATACAGGATTCCATTAGTTTTTTAGGGGTTCAGTCTTTATCTCGTGGGTGATAGCATAAATAAAAAAGGAGCTCCAATGCGTAACTTTACTTCTAAGCAAGATTTCTGTTCATGGTTGAATGAGTTCGAGTCACCTATCCTCATTCCCGAGTGGGCGTTACACCAAAATATCGTCTCTGTTGATCCCCGTGGATCATTTGTTATCACATTGCCTTTCGCTGCCAACCAGCTTGCTGTTGATCTTGAAGATTGGATTAATGCCCAGATTGAGCAAAAGCTTGTGAGTACTTTCCAATTTCAAGTGAAGGTGCAGCCATCTGCGTTAGAAACCACGGTTGCTACACCATTGAAGGGCGTGAAGAACATCATCGCCGTGACATCTGCAAAGGGTGGGGTGGGTAAATCGACGACTTCAGTCAACCTTGCTTTGGCTTTATCTAAGTCTGGTTCAAAAGTGGGTTTATTGGATGCAGATATCTATGGCCCTTCTGTGCCGATGATGCTTGGCCAATTAGACGCGAAACCAGAAGTTCAAAATAACAAGTGGATGATGCCAATTGAAGTGCACGGTATTTTCACTCACTCCATTGGTTACCTTGTATCGAAAGATGATGCTGCCATTTGGCGTGGCCCAATGGCGGCCAAGGCATTAGGCCAACTTGTTAATGAAACGGTATGGCCAGAGTTGGATTACCTAGTCATCGATATGCCACCGGGCACGGGGGATATTCAGTTAACATTGTCACAACAGATTCCTGTGACAGGGGCTGTTGTGGTGACTACACCGCAAGATTTGGCATTAGCCGACGCACGTAAAGGTGTCGCTATGTTTGATAAAGTAAGTGTGCCAGTAGCAGGACTAGTAGAAAATATGAGCTACCATATCTGCAGTCACTGTGGTGAGAAAGAGCATATATTTGGTGCTGGTGGCGCAGAAGCGATGTCAGAAGAGTTTCACCTCGATATCTTGGCGCAAATTCCATTGCATATTGATGTGAGAGAAGACATTGACGCAGGTTGCCCGACGGTAATACGTCGTCCGGATAGTGAGCATACGCGTCACTATCTAGAACTTGCTGAAAATATCGCTGCGAAAATGTTCTGGACGGGAAAAGCGAGACCAGAAGCGATTAACTTTTCGATGGTTGAATAGCGCGGATCAATGCAAAAAGTATCTAGGTTACCAACATAGCTGTTTGAAGTTGGACAAATAATTATTGGGGTGCGCAAATAGTTATAAGGGAGCTGTTTGAAAGCAAACGATTGTATTCATGAAATGCATTGATATCATCAATTTGACTGCAATTAGCTAGAATGGCGACTAGAATCTATGTTGTTTAGCCCCTATAATCAGGCAGTTTATCTATTCCCACCACCAAACCATATCGGGTGCAAAATTAATGTCTGATAATAATCAATGTGTCATCGTAGGTATCGCTGGCGCTTCAGCTTCAGGAAAAAGTCTGATTGCTAGTACGATTTATAATGAGCTGCGCGAAAAAGTAGGCGACCATCAAATTGGTGTTATCACGGAAGATTGCTATTACAGCGACCAAAGTCACTTGAGTATGGAAGAGCGTGTTAAAACTAACTACGATCACCCAAATGCATTAGATCATGATCTTTTATGTGAACATCTACAGCAGCTAATGAGTGGCAATGCCGTAGAAGTTCCTGAATACAGTTACACTGAGCACACACGTACTTCTGAAACGACTACACTTACACCTAAGAAAGTGATCATTTTAGAAGGTATTCTGCTATTAACAGACCCGCGTCTTCGTAACCTAATGCACGCAAGTGTTTTTATGGATACACCGTTAGACATCTGTCTATTACGTCGTGTTAAACGTGATGTAGAAGAGCGTGGACGTACAATGGATACTGTACTTAAACAATATCAAAAAACAGTGCGTCCAATGTTCATGCAGTTTATCGAGCCTTCGAAACAACATGCAGACATCATCGTTCCTCGTGGTGGTAAAAATCGTATTGCGATTGATGTGTTAAAAGCGCACATTGCGAAGTTGTTGAAGTCTTAATCGAATAAAACTTTAGCCTAAGTGACTCACTTAGCTTTATTTTTTACCGAATCAGTGGCACTTTTATAGTGCCACTTTCTTTTTGGAATCTAAGCAAGGAATATGCGGATGAAGAAACTACTCATTTTCGTAGCCGTACCAGTATTTGTTGTCATTGCAGCAGTTCTGGCACTAGTGTTGTTAGTGAATCCTAACCAATTTAAGCCATTAATTGTCGAACAAGCCCAGAAACACACCGGCCTAGAGCTAGTGATCGAGGGCGATATCAGCTGGCAATTTTTCCCATCGATTGGCTTTGAACTTGGTCAAACTGAATTACGTAATCCTGAAGGGTTTACCCAACCGAACTTATTTAAGGTTGATACCGTTGGCGTTGATGTTTCGGTTACTCCGCTATTTAGCAATCAATTAGAGATTGGCAACATTACTCTAGACGGCGCAGAGTTCTATTTGGAAACGCTTAAAGATGGCCGTAAGAATATCGATGCACTAACACAAGCGGCAGCACCTCAAGAGTCAGAGCCGGTAGTAGATACAACGGCTGAATCAGCCTCAGTACCTCAAGAAAAAAGTGCGGCTGAAGCTTCTAATTGGACGATCAATCTTGCAGGTGTCACCATCTCAAACGCACTGTTTGAAATGGACGACAAGCAAGCCGGTTCATTCACTAAGTTATACGATGTGTCTTTGAATTTATCTGAGTTCGCAGTAGATACATGGACAACCGCGACTTTTGCCGCTTCTGGCGAAAACAATCAACAGAAATTTTCTGCAAACGGCAGTGCTGAATTTAAACTAGCGGAAGGCTTCGCGAGTTACGCGCTGCGCAATATTGATCTAAACGCCAAGTTTAATGACCCTGCTACATCAATTGACTCCGCAAAAATTGGTTTAGATATATTTGAGTTCGATAAGGTAAGCCAACTGACTTACGCAGTGGTAGGTAAAGCATCAGGTCTTGACTTAGACCTGAAAGGTAGCGGTGAACTAATCGTCGATAGCGCGATTTCAAAAGTGACACTGAACAGGTTAACGTTAGACTCAACATTCAAAGGCGACACGCTTCCTCAGTCTCCAATGAAAGTCGATATGCTGTCTGATTTGACCTTTGATCTAACGAAGAGCCATTTGAGCTTTGTGTTAGAAAAGCTGCAAGCAAACTCTATCGCGCTAGATGGTAAAGCTGACGTAACCCTGTCTGAAATTCCAAAGGTTCGTTTTTCTCTTCATAGCCCGAACATCGACCTTGATGAGTTCTTAGGCCTAGGTAACACAACAGAAACGGCGAGCACGGCTCCTTCTGGTTCTGCTGGTGGTTCAAAGTCAAACTCAGGTAGCTCTGCACCTGCGAAAGAAGTGGAACCTGATCTGTCGGCTCTGAAAACGTTAGATGTGAAAGGTGATATCACGATTGATAAGTTCAAGGCGAGCAATGCGAAAATGCAGAATGTTAAAACATCATTCTCGGTTAACCGTGGTATCGCAGAGCTAACCTCATTCACATCGAACCTTTACCAAGGCTCTATTTCTGCAACAGCTAAGTTAGACGCACGTAAAACACCGGCGACTTATACGGCTAAGAAGAAAATCAAAGGCGTGAAGGTACAACCGTTACTGGTTGATGTTGCGAATAACGATACGCTGGAAGGTACCGGTAATATCGATGTTAACGTTAAAGGTAAAAGCCTGACTCCGACTGGCATTAAGAAAAACTTAGTTGGCACAATCGTGATTAACTTTGAAGATGGTGCGGTAAATGGTATCAACGTTGCTCAACTGATTCGAGAGAACTACGCCAAGATAAAAGGCGAAAAAGTCGAAAGCAAAGGAGAAGCTCAAAAAACGGATTTCAGTGCAATGAAAGCGACGCTGAAGGTCGACAAAGGTTGGGTTTCAACGAACGACTTGTCGGCACAGTCGCCACTACTGCGCGTTACTGGCCAAGGTAAAGCGAACTTCATTAATGAAACGGTCGATTTCCTTGTTCGTACATCAATTGTGGGTTCGCTTGAAGGTCAGGGCGGTAAGAGCATTGACGACCTGAAAGATGTGACTATCCCAATTAAGGTGACTGGCCAGTGGGCAGACCCGAAATTTGCACTTGTTTTTGATGATGTATTGAAACAGAAAGCACAGAAAGAGATTGACCGTGGTGTGAACAAGCTAACGGATAAGATCAAAGACGAGAAAACCAAAGAAGCGGTAGATGGTTTATTGAAAGGTTTCTTTAACTAAACGTTTCTAACTCGTATAGAAAAGAAGCGCCATTCCTACTGTAGGAATGGCGCTTTTGTTTGGATGCTTATAATACTTGTCCCTCGCTCTAGGGAATGACGATAGGGGAGATGACCGAGTCGGGGATCTCAGAGTTGAAGGCTATTACCAGTCAACGCCTTGTAGCGCTTTGACTCCAGATTCGAAAGCGTGCTTCACGTTACGAACTTCAGATACCGTATCTGCCATTTCTGTTAGAGTACGGTGAGCCCCACGGCCTGTAATGATTACAGACTGCATCTTCGGACGGTTATTCAACGCCTCAACAACTTCATCGAGTTCGATGTAGCCATAACTTACCATGTAGGTTAGCTCATCAAACAGAATTACATCAATCGACTCGTCAGCCAGCATGCGTTGACACTCTTTCCATACGCGCTGTGCGGCTTCGATATCTTGAGCTTTGTTTTGAGTTTCCCACGTAAAACCTGTGCCCATGACTTGGAACTCTACATCGAGTTTTTGGAGAACGTTCTTTTCGCCGTTATCCCAAGTGCCTTTAACAAACTGAGCAACGGCACATTTCTTACCGTGACCCACTGCGCGAGTAATGGTGCCGAAGCCTGATGTTGATTTGCCTTTACCGTTACCAGTGATGACCAACAATAGGCCTTTTACTTCTTGTGCTGCAGCGACACGAGCATCGACTTGTTCTTTTACTTTCTGTTGTCTTGCTTTGTGGCGTTGTTCTTTGTTGTCTTCAGTCGACATAACAAATCCTTTTAAGTTGTGATTGCACCTATCATAGCCTAACTTAACGATATCAAAAACCATCGGAAGAGCAGGTGATTAGGGATGAAAAAGATACTCGTAGTTTGTATGGGGAATATTTGCCGTTCGCCAACAGGAGAAGCGGTGCTAAGGAAGAAAGCTCAACAGCTGGATATTGACGTTGTGGTCGACTCTGCGGGGACGATTGGTTTTCATCAAGGTAACTCGCCGGACTCGCGTTCGAGATCTGCAGGAGAGGAGCGAGGCTACAGCTTTAAGGGGATTACTTCTCGTAAAGTGGTTGACAATGACTTCGAAGAATTTGACCTGATACTCGCTGCAGATAGGGCCAATTTAGACGACTTAATGAGCCAATGTCCAGTGCACCTGCAATACAAGATTGCGCTGTTTTTGAGTTTTGGCGAGTCGCAGTATCAAGAGATACCCGACCCATATTATGGGGAAGGGAATGGCTTTGAATTGGTTTTGGATTTAATTGAAGAGTCCAGTGAACCGATTCTGCGTTCGATCTGATGTCTAAGTTATATTAAGCATCTGAGTCATCAGTAAATCACAGATATAAAAAAGGCCGGCATTCATTCAATGTCGACCTTCTTAAATCTAGCTTTAAGCTATGGCTAAGATTACTTAGACATTACTTTGTAGATTGGATCTTCTGCAACGTTTGATTCAACCAAACTACCTGCTTTGTGTAGCATTGTGACACAGTCTTGGCTTAGGTGGCGAAGGTGAAGCGTTTTACCTTGTGCTGCGTAACGCTCAGCAATCGTATCAATCGCTTCAATAGCAGAGTGGTCAGTAACGCGTGAATTGGCGAAATCAACGATAACATCTTGTGGATCGTTGTATGCGTCAAATAACTCAAGGAAGTTAGCCGTTGAACCAAAGAAGATTGGGCCGTTAACTTTGTACTCTTTAGAGCCTTTGCCGTTTACAGATGTGTCTGCGTAGATATGCTTAGCATGTTGCCACGCAAACATTAGTGCTGAGGCAATAACACCCACAAATACAGCAACCGCAAGATCCGTCATTACAGTTACAACTGTAACAAGGACGATAACGAAGAAGTCTTGCTTAGGTACGCGACGTGCAAGCTTGAAGGTTGCCCATTCAAACGTACCGATAACAACCATAAACATGACGCCCACTAGTGCTGCTAGAGGAATCATTTCAATAAGCGCAGAGCCGAATAGGATGAACATCAGTAGTGCAACGGCAGCAACGATGCCAGAAAGACGACCACGACCACCTGAGTTTACGTTGATCATCGATTGACCGATCATCGCACAACCACCCATCGCACCAAAGACTGAACACGTCACGTTAGCCATACCTTGACCAACACATTCACGGTTAGATTGACCACGAGTGTTTGTCATTTCGTCTAGTACGGTTAGCGTCAGTAGTGATTCAATTAGACCAATCGCTGCAAGAATCACGGCGTAAGGCAGGATAATGTATAGCGTTTCTAGGCTAAGCGGCACTGCTGGAATAGAGAATGTTGGTAGAGAGCCTGCTAGTGTTGCTGCTTCGTCACCAGACATAGTACGTAGGAAATCGACAACAGTACGAGTTTCAAGATCAAGGCCAACAACCAAAGCCGTTACCGTCACAATAGCAACCAATGAAGATGGTACCGCTGTTGTCAGTTTAGGTAGGAAGTGGATGATAGCCATAGTGAGTGCCACAAGGCCTAACATCAGTGTCATTTGACCGCTTGGTAACCAAGTCAACGCACCTGTTACGTCTGGCGCTTTAAATTGACCAAGCTGAGCTAGGAAGATAACAATGGCCAAACCGTTCACGAAACCAATCATTACTGGGTGTGGAACGATACGGATAAATTTACCTAGTTTAAATACACCTGCTGCAATTTGCAGAAGGCCAGCCAGCATAACGGCTGCGAATAGGTATTGAACACCATGGGTTGCCACTAGGCTCACCATTACAACGGCCATTGCACCAGTTGCACCAGAAATCATACCTGGACGGCCGCCAAAGACAGAAGTGATTAAACCTACGATGAATGCAGCGTATAGACCAACCATTGGGTCAACGCCAGCAACAAAGGCGAATGCTACAGCTTCAGGTACCAGAGCTAGGGCTACTGTTAGACCTGAAAGCACGTCATTCTTTACAGAGTGCTTTGAAAATTGTGGGAATTCGAACATGTTTGCTCAGCTATGCTTAAGATGGATTTACCGACACGGGTGTATTGCGTAGCCAAACAGTGATGGAAAAGAGCGGCAATAGCGAAGTGTCGAAAAGATAAGTGCGCGAATGCTACCCAAAAATGTGATTAAGTTCAAGGTTGAACCTAACTTTGAGTAATATATCTGTTAATTTTTATTCGATTAGTAGATATGAAAAAGGCTGCTTTAATAAGCAGCCTTTGATTCTATTTACTTGCGATTATCTATCAGTAATCGCTAGTAGTTTGGCTTAGTCATCGCCGCGCCAGCTTTGTTCGACGCTGCCTGACTGCCTGCACCTTTCGATACAAAGCGCTCAGCGCGGAACGGAGCTGCAACAACTTCAATCTCTTTGATCTCTTGTGGACCAGGAGCTTTAGTCATTGGTGAACCTGCTTGCTTTTTAGCAACCGCTGCCTTTGGAGCTTCTGCTTTCACAACAGGTGCTTCTTCAACTTTTGCACTTTCAGCTTTAGGCGCTTCAGCTTCAACAACTGGTGCTGCTTCTGCTTGCACAGCTTCTGCTACAACAGGCGCTTCAACTTTCGTCGTTTCTGCAATCACTGGAGCTTCAACTTTCGCAGTTTCAACAACCACAGGTGCCTCTTCAACGACTGCAGGAGCTTCAACCTTAGGTTCAGTAGCCACTTCTTCAGCAATAACAGCATCTTCACGACGGATGATAACTTTACCCATTGCAAGCTCTGGACATGCGAAGCCGCCAGCCATTGCTACATTGCTTTGTGGTACCGTCTCTAGAGCAACATTCTGCTCTTGAACAGATGTTTGAGCTTCAACTGCTACTTGAACTTCAGCTACTTCAGGTTTTGCCTGCTTGTGGTGAGGTTTTGGAATGAAGCGAGGCATTACTTTACCCATCGCCATCTCTGGAGAAGCTACACCACCTTTACGTAGGCGGAATGGGTTAGGGCGACGATCACGACCGCGACGACGACGTTGACCACTTGCACGTAGGTGACGTGGAGAACGACGGTTACGACGTTGTTTCGGCTCTTCCTGTTCAGTTTGCTCTGCATTCGCTTGAGTTGCTTCTACTTGTTCCGCAACTTTTTGCTCTTGAGCTACTGACTGTTCTTTTGAAACAGATTGTTCTTTAGCAATAACCTGCTCTTTTGAAGCATTATCTTCAGCTTGAGCTTGCTGGTCTTTAACACGAACTTGCTTGTTCAGTTTACGACGCTGACGACGCTCTTTAATCTTAGCCGCTTTCGCTTCAGGCTTAGCCTTAGGCACTTCTGGTTTATCAGCTTGAGCTTCTGCCGCTAGCTGTAGACCTTCTTCTGCTAATTTAGATGGAGCTTGCTCTTCGCGTTGCTTATGCTCATCGCGTGGTTTGTTACGACGATCTTGCTTAGGCTTACGAGGCTGACGATTTTGCTGTGGAGCTACTTCTTTCTGCTCTTCAGGCTTCTCGTCACGAGCTGGCTTACGACGACGTTTGTTGTCACGGTTTTCGTTACGATTGTCACCACGCTCGCTACGTTCACCACGTTGGTTGCGACGACGGTTATCGTTACGATCACGGCGCTGACGATTGCCGTTGTTTCGATTGTTTTTAGGTTTTTCTTCTTCTTTTTTCTCTTCTTGTGCTTCTTGCTTCTCTTCTTGAGCTGCAGAGCTAAAGAGGAAGCTACCGATTGCTTTGAAGAAACGACCAATCAGGCCTGGTTCTTGAGTCGTTGCTGGTTCAGCTTTCTTCTCTACCGCTTTAGGTGCTGGATCCGAAGATGGAGATGGTGCTGATTGAGCTGGAGCTGCAAAACCTTTCAGAGCTGGCTCTTCGAGCTTTTTAGGACGAACAGTCTGTTCTGCTGGTTCTTTGCTTTCCGCTTCTTTTAGAGCTTCTAGCTTGTTAGGCAGTAGGTAAGACAGTAGATCGAACTCTTCACCTTCACGTACACGGATAACCTCAAAATGTGGTGTTTCCATGTCAGAGTTAGGTACAACAGTGATCTTAACTTCTTGGTTCTTCTCGATGTGATTTACTGAGCGACGTTTTTCGTTCAATAGGTAAGAAGCGATAGGAACAGGGACTACAGCAAGAACTTGCGCAGTGTTGTCTTTTAGAGCTTCTTCTTCAATTAGACGTAGAACAGACAGTGCTAGTGATTCGTTATCACGAACAACACCAGTACCTGTACAACGAGGACAAATGTGGTGGCTTGCTTCTGCTAGTGATGGGCTCAAACGTTGGCGAGACATCTCTAGAAGACCAAAGCGAGAAATACGACCAATCTGAACACGTGCGCGATCTAAACGAACGGCATCACGTAGACGGCTTTCTACTTCGCGTTGGTGGCGAACCGGAGTCATATCGATAAAGTCGATTACAACAAGACCACCTAGGTCACGTAGACGTAATTGACGTGCAATTTCATCGGCCGCTTCTAGGTTAGTGTTTAGCGCTGTTTCTTCGATATCGCCGCCCTTTGTTGCACGAGCAGAGTTAATATCGATAGAAGTCAGAGCTTCTGTTGGGTCGATTACGATAGAACCACCAGATGGAAGGCGAACTTCACGTTGGAAAGCAGATTCGATCTGGCTTTCAATCTGGTAATGGCTGAATAGTGGAACTTCACCATCGTATTTCTTAACGCGATTCATGAAATCTGGGCGTATTAATTGAATGTGCGCTTGTGCACGTTCAAAAATAGTATTGCTGTCGATTAGAATCTCGCCAATATCACGACGTAGGTAGTCACGAATTGCGCGAACAATAACGTTACTCTCTTGGTGAATTAGGAAAGGAGCTGCATTTGAATCAGAAGCTTGCTTGATAGCGCCCCAATGGTTCAATAGAACATTCAGGTCCCACTCTAGCTCTTCTGCGCTTTTGCCAACACCAGCTGTACGCACGATTAAACCCATACCTTGAGGAAGCTCAAGAGTGCTTAATGCTGCTTTCAGTTGAGTGCGTTCATCACCTTCGATACGACGAGAAATACCGCCAGCACGAGGGTTATTAGGCATAAGAACTAAGTAACTACCAGCCAAAGAGATGAAAGTTGTCAGTGCAGCACCTTTGCTACCACGTTCTTCTTTCTCTACTTGTACGATTACTTCTTGGCCTTCTTTTAGCACTTCTTTAATGCTAGGACGGCCTTGGTATGTATAACCTTCAGGGAAGTATTCGCGGGCAATTTCTTTAAGAGGGAGGAAACCGTGACGTTCTGCGCCGTAATCAACAAATGCCGCTTCTAGGCTTGGTTCAATACGGGTAATACGTCCTTTGTAGATATTCGCTTTTTTTGACTCGTGACCTGGACTTTCGATATCGAGATCGAACAGTCGCTGGCCGTCAACCAAAGCGACACGCAACTCTTCTTTTTGAGTTGCGTTAATTAACATTCTTTTCATTTAGAAATTCTCATTGTCTTTTCTTATTTTCATCATTGTTCTTATCGCTTTATTTCGTTTCTCATGGTGCCAGATCCCATGGCTTTATCGGTGCAGCCTCCCGGCTGGAGAGGGATGCTCTGGGGCACGTCAGTCATCATAGGGAGTTAACCTATGATCCGCGATGTGGCGGTGAATACTCAACATGAGTTTACGTGAGTAGAGCGATAAGGAGCTCAGTTGACCGTGTCTTACGCCGATTGCAGCACTGTCTAATCTGAGTTATCTACTCATTTACTTGCTTATGAATGGTTAACTGTTTAAATATTAATCAAACCATTGATAGCAGCTGTGAACTATAGCAGTGGTCGGTAAACACAGCAATCTGCTTTGTAGTAATGCGGTAAAAAAAACAGTTTTTGTTTGGGTTTTGATAGCTCTAACTCACTGTCTATAAATAATTTATCAACTGATATTTCAATTTGCACGAATCCTGGTGCTTTTTTGTTCGAAGAATCAAAGAAATATCAAACTTTGACCACTACTTAAGGAATGAGTGTTAGGTCTTCTGGATAAATAAGTTTGGAATAGGCTTAAGAAAATCTCAATTATCAAAAGTGACAGTGATACAATAGCGCAATGAGCGAAATTAGAACCCAAGTCCAATTCGTCGACATTGACGAAGATATGGCTGGTCAGCGTATTGATAACTTCTTACGCAACCAATTAAAAAACATTCCGAAAAGCATGATTTACCGAATCGTGCGTAAAGGCGAAGTCCGCGTAAATAAAAAACGCATCAAGGCTGAGTACAAGCTAAAAGCTGGCGATTTAGTCCGTATTCCTCCGGTTACTATTGAAGAGAAAACAGAAGAGAACGTGCCGAGCACGAAACTCAACAAGGTTTCAGAATTAGAACAGTGCATCATTTATGAAGATGATCACATGTTAATTCTTAATAAACCGTCTGGCACTGCTGTTCATGGTGGTAGCGGATTAAAGTTTGGCGCGATTGAAGCATTACGTGCTCTTCGCCCTGATGCTCGTTTTCTTGAATTAGTGCACCGTATTGATAGAGATACGTCTGGCATTTTGCTTGTTGCTAAGAAGCGTTCGGCGCTAAGACACCTTCAAGCACAGTTCCGTGAAAAAACGGTTCAGAAATACTACTTCGCTTTAGTCATGGGCGAATGGAAGAACAGCTGTAAAGTCGTTAACGCGCCTTTGTTAAAAAATGAAGTGAATAGCATTGTTCGAGTGAACCCGAATGGTAAAGCTTCTGAAACCCGCTTTAAGGTTTTAGAGAAATTCCAAGAGGCAACGTTGATTCAGGCTAGCCCGATTACAGGCCGTACACACCAAATCCGTGTGCACGCTCAGTATACTGGACACCCAATTGCTTGGGATGATCGCTATGGTGATCGTCGTTTTGACGCTTACACGGGCAAGGTTGGTCTTGATCGTTTGTTCCTACATGCAGCAAACATCAAGTTTACACACCCAGGTAGTGAAGAGAAGATGGATATCTCGGCGCCAATGGAAAGAAGGCTAGAGAAAGCCCTAACGGGTTTACGTAAGCTCTAAGAAGATACGAGATACGAAATCATAAATTTTTGTGAATTGAGTGTCAGACGCATCAAATGGAAAAGGTTGACGAATATCGTCAACCTTTTTTGTTTTATCTGTTGTAGAAGATCCCCAACTCGCTCGTTCCTCGCTCTTGAGGATGACGACTTCTTAAAATCACGTTCTATAATCATTAGCTGGTTAGATAAAATTGCGTGTTCCGTCATCCCCTAGACTGACGAAGGAAGGAATAGGGAATCTATAACAAAGAGAGTGTATCCGTTACAGCACACTCATTCCTTGCGTTTCTAACATATCGACGAGATCGATCAGCGGTAAGCCGATCAAAGTATTTGGGTCTTTCCCTTCCATCTGCTTAAACAACGCGATGCCTAACCCTTCACACATAAAGCTACCTGCGCAGTAATAAGGCTGTTCTTTCTCGACATAACTAATGATTTGCTGCTCGGTTAAATCGCGGAAATGCACTACAAAGGTGTCGAGACGCGTGTCAGCTTCATTGGTTTCGTTGTTCCAAACCGAAAGCCCAGTATAAAAAGTAATGCTCTTGCCGCTTTGACGAGATAACTGTTCGATCGCTTTTTCTCGAGTATGAGGCTTACCTATGATCTCTCCATCAATCACACAAACCTGATCAGAGCCAATGACTAAGCTAGGTTGCTCCACAGTACAAGACTTAGCTTTGGCCTCGGCAAGGCGCATCACTAACTGTTGAGGTGTCTCTTCTGGAAGCGGCGTTTCATCGCAGTCTGGCTTAGCTGTAATGAAGCTTAACTGTAGTTTTTTGAGGATCTCTTGCCTAAATGGTGATGTAGAGGCTAAAACTAGTTGGTAATTTCTCATTTTAATTTACAATTCAAGGAAGCATTTATCTCAGGATAACGTAACTTGTCCTGCTATTCATAATGCTCTGAATAGGAAAGGCAGGAAAGTACATTTTTTTTGCCATTTCCTTTGACTAAACATGATTTGGAAGATAAGATTCGCGCCCTATGCAAAAGGAAAAAATACCGCGTACAGTTGATCCGGCAAGAACGGCTCAAAAACGACTCGATGTGAATGGTATCATTCAGGTCAGTCTTTTGAAGCGTTTAACTGAAGCAACTGAAGGCGTAAAACGTGACGCGCAAGTCTCAATGTCATTTGGGCTTGATGAACAACGATTAGTCGTTATCTCTGGTAAAGCTAACGTCGAAGTCGATTTAGAGTGTCAACGTTGTAATGAGGTTTTCGCACATGAGTGCGATGTCCAATTTACTTATACTCCTGTTTACAGTGAGAAAAGTGAAGAGGAAGCACCGGAAGAGTACGATTTGGTAGATTTGAACGAGTACGGTGAGTTAGACCTGATTCAATTAGTTGAAGACGAGTTCATCCTTGGATTGCCACAAATAGCAATGCACGACGATGCGAAATGTAGCGTTAACTCAAATAACTTGGTGTTTGGTGAACTTCCTGAAGAAATTGAGGAAGACAAAAAGCCGAATCCATTTGATGTTTTAAAAAGCTTAAAGAAGTAATTACTTCTTTAAGAATTTACATAGGAGTAGGGTCAATGGCCGTACAAAAGAGCAAGAAATCACGTTCAATGCGTGGCATGCGTCGTTCACACGATGCGCTAACTACAGCTGCACTTTCTGTAGACGCAACTTCAGGTGAAACTCACCTACGTCACAACGTGACTGCCGAAGGTTTCTACCGCGGCAAAAAGGTTATCAACAAGTAAGGTTGACCTTTGCAAAATCTAACCGTTGCGCTTGATGCAATGGGCGGGGACTTCGGTCCTCGTGTAACAGTGCCTGCCGCCGTGCAGGCACTGTCGTATTTCCCAGAGCTAAAAGTCATTCTAATAGGTGATCGAAACGCGATCACATCTCAATTATCTTCATTAGGTCGAATGCCTGATTCTCGTTTGAGTATCCAGCATTGTGATCGAGTCATTTCCAATTCTGAAAAACCTTCACTAGCCTTACGTAATAGTCAGGGTAGCTCTATGCGTGTCGCTATCGATCTGGTTGCCGAATCACAGGCTGATGCTTGTGTGAGTGGTGGTAACACTGGCGCACTGATGGCTTTATCCCGTTTCAGACTCAAACTTCTTCCCTGTATTGATAGGCCTGCATTGGTTTCAGCTTTGCCTACTGCATCCGGAAATCGCACATGGATGCTTGATTTAGGGGCGAACGTTTCTAGTGACGCAGATTCACTCTTTCAGTTTGCTGTCATGGGCAGTGCATTAGCAGAACAACATTTAGGTCGCGCACCACGTGTCGCTATCTTGAATATCGGTGCAGAAGAAATTAAAGGCAATGACCTTGTAAAACGATGCGCTGAAATGTTGTCTAATACTCAGTCTGTGAACTTCATAGGCTATATTGAGGGTAATCAATTACTTCAAGATGCTGCTGATGTCGTCGTATGTGATGGTTTTGTGGGCAATGTCTGCTTAAAAACGTGCGAAGGTACGGCTCAGCTCTTTATTGATAAGCTAAAAACGCGCATGATGGCTTCAACAATAAAGGGTTGGATAGCCAGAATGCTGTTTTCTGAGCTATTTACTGAATTAAAAACCTTGAACCCCGACCAGTATAACGGCGCAAGTTTGTTAGGATTGCGCGGCATTGTCATTAAAAGTCATGGAAGTGCTGATGTGTCTGCAGTCGTCAACGCGATTGGTGAAGCAGTACACGAGGTCAAACGACAAGTCCCCAGCCGCATTAGCGATCGTTTGGAAGCGGTTTTACTCGAGAGGCATTATTAGTCTTCATGTATAGCAAAATTTTAGGTACTGGCAGCTACTTGCCATCTCAGGTGCGTACTAACGCAGACTTAGAGAAAATGGTAGAGACTAGCGATGAGTGGATCGTTGCTAGAACTGGTATTAAAGAGCGTCGTATTTCAGCGGAAAACGAAACCGTTGCTGATATGGCGTTTTACGCTGCTGAAAATGCCATTGAAATGGCAGGTATCGACAAAGAAGAGATTGATTTAATCATCGTTGCGACAACCAGCAGTAGCCATACATTCCCGTCTTCGGCTTGTCAGGTACAAGGCAAGCTTGGTATCAAAGGCTGCCCTGCGTTTGATTTGGCTGCGGCGTGTTCTGGTTTTGTCTACGCACTGTCTGTTGCTGATCAACACATCAAGACTGGCATGTGTAAGAACGTTTTGGTAATTGGTGCTGATGCACTGTCAAAAACCTGTGATCCGACTGACCGCTCTACTATCATCCTATTTGGTGATGCAGCAGGCGCGGTGGTTGTAGGCGCAAGCGAAGAGCCAGGTATTTTGTCTACTCATATTTACTCTGACGGTAAATACGGTGAGCTTCTAAGCTTAGAAGTACCAGAGCGTGGCGGTGATGCAGACAAATGGCTGCACATGGCGGGCAACGAAGTATTTAAAGTGGCGGTAACTCAGCTTTCTAAGCTAGTTAAAGACACATTAGCGGCGAACAATATGGATAAGTCAGAGCTTGATTGGTTAGTTCCACACCAAGCGAACTACCGTATTATCTCGGCAACCGCTAAAAAGCTGACGATGTCGCTTGATCAAGTAGTGATTACTCTTGATAAGCACGGCAACACGTCAGCAGCTACCGTACCTACGGCCCTTGATGAGGCTGTTCGCGACGGGCGAATTAAACGTGGTCAAACGCTTCTACTTGAAGCATTTGGCGGCGGCTTCACTTGGGGTTCTGCGTTAGTTAAATTCTAACCCCAAGCGATAATCAACAAACAAGGCACATAACTTATGTGCCTTATTCAATTTTTTGCTTTGCTTAAAGGAAAATTACAATGAGCAAGTTTGCTATCGTATTCCCAGGCCAAGGTTCTCAAGCTATCGGTATGCTTGCTGACCTAGGCGAACAGTATGATGTTGTAAAACAGACATTTGCTGAAGCTTCAGAAGCACTTGGTTACGATCTATGGGCATTGGTTCAAGATGGTCCAGTAGAAAATCTAAATGAAACTTTTCGCACTCAACCGGCTCTATTAACAGCGTCTGTTGCAATTTGGCGTGTATGGCAAGAGCTTGGCCTAGAGCAACCTGTAAATCTAGCAGGTCACAGCCTAGGTGAATATTCTGCACTTGTATGTGCTGGCGTTATCGACTTTAAAGAAGCGATCAAGCTGGTTGAACTACGTGGTCAACTGATGCAAGAAGCGGTTCCTGCAGGTGTTGGTGCAATGTACGCAATCATCGGTCTAGACGATGAAGCGATTGCCAAAGCGTGTGAAGAAGCTGCGCAAGACGAAGTTGTGTCTCCAGTTAACTTTAACTCTCCTGGCCAAGTTGTTATCGCAGGTAACAAAGCAGCAGTAGAGCGTGCTGGTGCACTATGTAAAGAAGCGGGCGCTAAGCGTGCACTTCCTTTACCTGTTTCTGTGCCGTCTCACTGTGCACTGATGAAACCTGCAGCAGACAAGCTAGCAGTGGCTCTAGAAGCGCTAGAGTTCAACACGCCAGCATTGCCGGTTATCAATAACGTTGATGTTGTTGCTGAAACAGACCCTGCGAAAATTAAAGAGGCACTTGTTCGTCAGCTATACAGCCCAGTCCGTTGGACCGAAGGCGTACAAGCAATGAACGAGCAAGGCGTTGAGAAGCTACTAGAATTAGGTCCAGGTAAAGTTCTTACTGGTCTAACAAAACGAATCGTAAAAACTATGACAGCTGCTGCAGTTAATGACACTGCATCACTAGACGCTGCTAGGTAATTAATCACTTAATAGAGAAGTTATGATGAATTTAGAAGGCAAAGTTGCACTCGTTACAGGCGCAAGCCGTGGTATCGGTCGTGCAATCGCTGAACTTTTAGTTGAGCGTGGTGCTAAAGTTATCGGTACGGCTACTTCTGAAGGCGGCGCTGCTGCAATCAGTGAGTACCTAGGTGAGAGCGGTAAAGGTCTTGCTCTTAATGTAACAGATGTTGACTCAATTGCTGCTACACTGAAAACCATCAACGATGAATTTGGTGCAATTGATATTCTAGTTAACAACGCTGGTATCACTCGTGATAACCTACTGATGCGTATGAAAGACGATGAGTGGAATGACATCATTGATACTAACCTAACGCCTATTTTCCGCATGTCTAAAGCTGTATTGCGTGGCATGATGAAGAAGCGTCAAGGTCGTATTGTTAACGTTGGTTCTGTAGTCGGTACTATGGGTAACGCTGGTCAAGCTAACTACGCAGCTGCAAAAGCAGGCGTAATTGGTTTTACTAAATCAATGGCTCGTGAAGTTGCGTCTCGTGGCGTTACAGTGAACACTGTAGCTCCTGGTTTCATCGAAACTGACATGACTAAAGCGCTAAATGATGACCAACGTGCAGCAACTTTGGCGAATGTACCAGCAGGTCGACTAGGTGACCCTCGCGAAATCGCTGAAGCTGTGGTATTTTTGGCGTCACCTGCGGCAGCTTATATCACAGGTGAAACACTTCACGTCAATGGCGGTATGTACATGGTGTAAATTATGTGCAACATTTGTGCATGATTTAAGTCAAGATCATACGTAATTTCGGTTAAAATCGTGAAAATTGTGGTTTGACCAGAAAAGTTGACCTTGCAACTTTCAATAGATTGAATAAACTACGGAAAACATCGCATAAAGCGAACTCTGTAAAGGAAAAGAAAAAATGAGCAACCTCGAAGAACGCGTAAAGAAAATCATTGTTGAACAGCTAGGTGTAGACGAAGCTGAAGTTAAAAACGAAGCTTCTTTCGTTGATGACTTAGGTGCAGATTCTCTAGACACAGTTGAGCTAGTAATGGCTCTAGAAGAAGAATTCGACACTGAAATTCCAGATGAAGAAGCTGAGAAAATTACTACTGTTCAAGCAGCTATCGATTACGTAACTAGCGCTCAGTAATAATCTCTCCCAGGCGGTCACCTCGACCGCCTGTGTTTTATCTAACTCATCTATCCTCATCTTAAATCACCTCAATCCCCGGAGTGTAAAATCGTGTCCAAGCGTCGTGTAGTTGTCACTGGCATGGGTATGTTGTCACCGGTAGGCAACACTGTAGAATCTTCTTGGAAAGCCCTGCTAGCTGGTCAAAGTGGTATCGTTAATATCGATCATTTTGATGCAACCAATTTCTCAACTCGTTTTGCAGGTCTAGTTAAAGACTTTAACTGCGAAGAGTATATGACTAAAAAAGATGCTCGTAAGATGGACTTGTTCATCCAGTACGGCGTCGCAGCAGGTATTCAAGCTTTAGATGATTCAGCCCTAACTATTACTGAAGAAAACGCTCCACGTGTGGGTGTTGCTATCGGTTCTGGTATTGGTGGTCTTGGTTTGATCGAAGCAGGTCACCAAGCTCTAACTGAAAAAGGCCCTCGTAAGATCAGCCCGTTCTTCGTACCGTCGACGATCGTGAATATGATTGCTGGTCACATGTCTATCATGCGTGGCCTACGCGGTCCAAACATCGCGATTTCTACTGCATGTACGACTGGCCTACATAACATTGGTCACGCGGCTCGTATGATTGCATACGGCGATGCTGACGCAATGCTGGCGGGTGGTGCTGAAAAAGCATCAACGCCACTAGGTATGGGCGGTTTTGGTGCGGCTAAAGCACTGTCTACTCGTAACGATGAGCCTCAAAAAGCTTCTCGTCCATGGGACAAAGGCCGTGACGGCTTCGTTCTTGGCGACGGTGCAGGCATGATGGTTCTTGAAGAGTACGAACATGCGAAAGCTCGTGGCGCTAAGATTTACTGTGAGCTAGTTGGCTTCGGTATGTCGGGTGACGCTTACCACATGACATCTCCAAGTGAAGATGGCTCAGGTGGCGCACTAGCAATGGAAGCGGCTATGCGTGATGCTGGCATTACTGGTGAACAAATCGGTTATGTAAACGCACACGGTACTTCGACTCCTGCAGGTGATGTAGCGGAAGTTAAGGGCATCAAGCGTGCTCTTGGCGAAGCAGGCAGCAAGCAAGTATTGGTTTCTTCTACGAAATCAATGACAGGTCACCTTCTAGGTGCTGCTGGTTCTGCTGAAGCTATCATCACGGCAATGTCTCTGGTTGACCAAATTGTTCCACCAACAATCAACCTAGATGATCCTGAAGAAGGCTTAGATATTGACTTAGTACCTCACACTGCGCGTGAAGTTAGCAACATGGAATATGCTGCATGTAACTCATTCGGTTTCGGTGGTACAAACGGCTGTTTGATCTTCAAAAAGATTTAATCATCTTATTAAAGACGCAAACACTCGTAGATAGTCACAATTAGACTTGTTTTTAAACGGCTTGATGCTTTAGCATTGAGCCGTTTCTTTTTATGGGGAAAAACATGTTTTGGGTTGATGGAGAAAGCCAGCAAACTATCGATATTTTGGATCGCTCATTTCAGTACGGAGATGGCTGTTTTACGACAATGCTCGTGAGTAATGGTGAGGTACAACATTTTCACGATCATCAGCACCGTGTCGACGAGTGCCTTACAGCGCTGCGCATTTCTGCTCTTGATTGGGATGTTGTTAGTCTTTGGCTCGATACTGCACTTCAATACATCCAACATAGCGCTCTTCATGGCAAAAAGAACCTTGATAGTTCAGGCAAGCTCGATAACGCAAACAAGCCTCATAATCAAAAAGCAGGGATCAAGCTGCATGTTAGCCGTGGCGCTGGTGGGCGTGGCTACAGTACCAAGAATATCGCCAAGCCGACAATCACCATCAGTACCTTCGATTACCCCAGTCATTATTCAGCGTGGCAAGACTCAGGTGTTGAACTCGGTATCTGCCAGCAAGCGTTGGGTTTGAGCCCATTGCTTGCTGGGCATAAGCATAATAATCGCCTCGAGCAGATCTTGATGAAAGATGAAATGGATCAAGCTAATGAAGTCGATGGTGTGGTGCTTGATATCTTTGGTAATGTCATTGAAACCACTATGGCTAATCTGTTTTGGCGAAAAGGGCAGACGATTCACACACCTCAACTAACGCAAAGTGGCGTCGCTGGTGTTATGCGTAAGCAAGTGTTAACCGCGCTGAATCAAGCGGAATTTTCCGTTACTATGAGTGACTACTGCTTATCTCAACTCATGCAAGCTGATGAGGTTTTCATGACCAACTCCATTTTAGGGATTGCCCCCGTTACCCGTATTAGTGAAACCCAATTTAACATTGGAACCGTTACTCGTAGCCTTCAAGGACAACTAAACTCGTGATCAAAAAGTTATTTATTTTTATTATCTTGTGCTTAATCGCAGCCGGAGCTGCTGGTTTTTATGTTTACAACCAAGCGCAAGATAACCTGAAACAAGTTATTCAATTAGAAAAACCACAAGTCGTGACTGTTGCTTCAGGTAGCAGCTTTAACCGCGTTCTAACCCAGTTGATTAACGAGGGTCTGTTTGAGGCTTCTCCTTATGAGAAATTAATCCGTAAGTTACATCCTGAGCTGGTTGATGTAAAAGCGGGTACTTTCCTGCTTGAACCGAGTTTAACCTTAGAGCAAGCGCTACAGGTGCTTGTAGAAGGGAAAGAACACCAGTTTACCATTACCTTTGTTGAAGGCAGTCGTTTTGATGAATGGCTTGTGCAGCTAAAAGACAACGAATTCATCCAACAAACGCTAGGTGGTGTGTCTGAAAAAGAGATTGCTGAAAAGCTGGGTATTGAAAATGAAAAGCTAGAAGGTCTTTTCTTAGCGGAGACTTATCATTATACCTACGGTACGACCGATTTAGATTTGCTGAAGCGTGCTCATCGTGACCTCATGAACGTGGTTAATGACGAGTGGGAAAACAGGACCGAAAAACTGCCTCTTAAGTCACCTTATGAAGCTTTGATTCTTGCGTCTATCATTGAGAAAGAGACCGCTGTTGCTTCGGAGCGTGAGCGTGTTTCTTCTGTTTTTGTTAACCGTTTGAACAAGCGTATGCGTCTACAAACAGATCCTACGGTTATTTACGGTATGGGCGATAGGTACAAGGGCAATATTCGTAAGAAAGATTTACGGACTCCAACACCATACAACACCTATACAATGAGTGGTTTGCCACCAACGCCTATCGCCATGGCGGGCCAAGCATCTATTCATGCAGCTCTGAATCCAGAGAAGAGCAACTACCTGTATTTTGTTGCGAGTGGAACGGGCGGTCACGTATTTTCAAAGAGTTTGACAGAGCATAACCGTGCCGTGCGAGCTTACTTAAAGCAATTAAGAAAAAACAGATAAAGAAATAATTATGAATCAGTCGAAATTTATCGTGGTTGAAGGCCTTGAAGGCGCAGGTAAAAGTACAGCAATTAATGCCATCGTTGAGACATTAAAAGCATCGGGTGTTGAGGATATTGTTAATACTCGCGAGCCGGGCGGTACTGTCTTAGCTGAAAAGATGCGTTCATTGGTTAAAGAAGAGCACGAAGGCGAGAAGCTTCAAGATATGACTGAATTACTGCTGATGTACGCAGCACGCGTTCAATTAGTAGAAAACGTTATCAAGCCAGCACTCGACAGTGGTAAGTGGGTATTGGGTGATCGCCACGATATGTCTTCTCAGGCTTATCAAGGTGGTGGTCGTCAGATAGCACGCACGACTATGGAATCACTGAAAGCAACCACTCTAGGCGGCTTTAAACCAGATCTCACCTTATACTTGGACTTAGACCCGCGAGTAGGACTTGAGCGTGCTCGAGGTCGTGGTGAGCTAGATAGAATCGAAAAGATGGATATCTCATTCTTCGACCGTACTCGAGAGCGTTACTTAGAGATCGCAGCACAAGACGAAACGGTTCTTGTGATTAATGCACAACAAGAGATAGAGCAAGTGGCTGACGATATTAAACAAGCGCTCAGTTCTTGGCTCGACAAACAGTAGGTGGTCATGGCTGAAGTGTATTCTTGGCTCACTCCCGTATGGAGTGAGTGGAAAAAAAGTCTCGATGCGGAGCGTTTTCCTAATTCGGTGATTGTTAATTCACCAGAAGGGCTTGGCGTTGATGCTTTGATTGAACAACTTACCGCGGCATTAATGTGTACTAATTACGAAAGTGAGTCTTGCGGATTTTGTCATAGTTGTGAACTGATGAAATCGGGAAGTCATCCTGATTTCCACGTGATTGCGCCTGAGAAAGAAGGTAAGTCGATCACGGTTGATCAAGTGCGTGCGAGTAATCGCTGGGCCCAAGAGTCTTCTCAGTTGGGTGGTTTACGAGTCATCTTGCTTAATCCCGCTGAATCCATGAACGAATCTGCGTCGAACGCGCTTTTGAAAACATTAGAAGAACCTTCAAGTAATTGTATTTTTATCCTTTCAACGCGTAGTAGTAATCGGTTAATGCCTACCATCCTAAGCCGTTGCCAACAGTTTAATGTAGTTAGCCCACAATTGGAGGCAGGATCAGCGTGGTTAGATGGTGAAGTAGGTAAAGCGGTTCCGCAGTATATTTTAGCTCTTAATGACAATGCACCTTTAAAAGCAAAAGCGATGTTTGATCAAGGTGGCGTTGAAGCGTCAACAAAAGTGCTCGATGGCTTTGTGAATGTCGTCAAGGGTACTCAACCTGACATGCTAAAGTTCTCTACAGAGCTTAGCAAAGACCCTTTGGTTCAACTTGGCTGGCTTTGGCATTTATTGTCAGATGTACAGAAGCTGCATTTTGGTTTGGCGAATCAGTCTATCACTCCGAGTGCGAAAGCACTGGTTGAAGTGATGTCTTACCAAAGTGCTTACGATGCATCGAATAAACTGCTTATATTGATTGAGCAGTTAAAGCAACATCCTGGGCTCAATATGGAGCTACTCATAATGAATTGGCTGATAGCCACTTGCGAGGAAACATGTTCGTAGATTCCCACTGTCATTTAGACAAACTGGATTATCAAGATTTACACACAAGTGTAGAAGACGTTGTGAACAAGGCGAAAGCAGCAAACGTAGACCAGCTGCTGTCTGTTGGTGTGACGCTGGATTCGTTTGAAAATATGCTCGAGATGATCTCGCCGTTTGATAACGTTAAAGCCTCTTGTGGCGTTCATCCTCTCGATGTAGAGAGTGATTTCTGTTTCGAGAGAATGCGTGAATACGCGAGCAACCCAAAAGTCGTTGCGATTGGTGAGACAGGCTTAGATTACCACTATCAACCTGAGACGGCTGAGTTACAACAGCTGAGATTTAAACAGCATGTTGTGTTGGCCGTAGAGCTTAATAAGCCTTTGATCATCCATACACGTAACGCGCGTGAAGATACTCTTGCTATTTTACATGATGGTGGCGCAGAGAAGTGTGGTGGTGTGATTCACTGCTTTACCGAAGATCAAGCGTTCGCTGAAGCGGCAATGGAGTTAGGCTTCTACATATCAATTTCAGGTATTGTGACCTTTAAGCAGGCTACTGAACTTAAAGAAGTTGTTAAGAACTTACCACTAGACAGGTTACTGATCGAGACGGATTCTCCATACTTGGCACCCATTCCATATCGTGGTAAACAGAATCAGCCCGCATATGTCGTAGAAGTGGCAGCCTATATTGCGCAGTTGAAAGGTTTATCGATGAAAGAGGTTGCTGAACAAACAACCAAAAATTACCAGAAACTTTTTTTGTGATAAAAAACTAGGTCGGTAAATAAAAGGGAGCAAAAGCTCCCTTTTTGTGTTTTTGATCACCAAAAGTGCGTTTTTTTTTAATGTTTACTAATTATGTTGAACTTGAGAGCGTTATTTATAGTATTTGTAATTTTGTTACTAAAAATAACATTTACCTTTATTTTATTCACTTAGTAAAATAATAGAGGTGTTAAAATAAATTCTTATATTTCAATTGCTTGTATAGTTGAAAAGCATTTCATTTCTAGATTTGACATGTGATCCAAGACGTGTTTTGAAACTAAATTTCGTAAGTGACTAGAAAGTTAGTTACCCATCAATATATATTTAGCGGCAGAAAATATAATGCAATACATGGTTACATTTTCGCGGGGTGCTAACATATAGGCTACGGGGGTGTGCCGTTAGAACCCATATAATTATTTTATCTTTATCAGGAGCATAAACATGTTTAAGAACCTTTTTGCCAACTTGCAAAAAGTCGGTAAGGCTCTGATGCTACCAGTATCAGTTCTTCCGGTTGCGGGTATTTTGCTAGGTGTCGGCGCAGCAAACTTTAGTTTTCTTCCAGAAGTGCTTTCTCACTTAATGGAACAAGCGGGTGGTTCAGTCTTTGGTCAAATGGCTCTGCTATTTGCTGTTGGTACTGCACTTGGTTTTACAAACAATGACGGTGTAGCAGGCCTTGCTGCTGTTGTTGGTTACGGCATTATGGTTGCTACATTAAAAGTAATGGCAACGGTAATGGGTGTTGATGGCATTGAGACTGGTGTACTTGGTGGTATCCTTGCTGGTGGTGTTGCAGGTTGGGCTTTCAACAAGTTCTACCGTATTCAACTTCCAGAATACCTAGGCTTCTTCGCTGGTAAGCGTGCAGTGCCAATCGTTACTGGTTTTGTATCTATCGCTCTAGGTTTAGTTCTTTCTGTAATTTGGCCTCCAATCGGTGGCGCAATTGCGACATTCTCTGATTGGGCTGCAAACCAAAACCCAGTAATGGCATTTGGTATCTACGGTGTAATCGAACGTTCTCTTATTCCTTTTGGTCTTCACCATATCTGGAACGTACCATTCTTCTACGAAGCGGGTTCTTGTGTGAACAACGCTGGTGAGCAGGTAAATGGTATCATGACTTGTTTCCTTACAGCTGATGACGCATCTCGCGCTGCTGGTAATGGTTTCGGTCAACTAGCTGGTGGTTACTTATTCAAAATGTTCGGTCTTCCTGCTGCTGCAGTTGCAATTGCACATGCAGCAAAACCTGAAAACCGCGCTAAAGTAATGGGTATCATGGCTTCTGCTGCGTTAACTTCATTCCTTACTGGTATTACAGAACCGATTGAATTTGCATTCCTATTTGTTGCTCCAGTGCTTTATGCTATCCACGCTGTACTTGCTGGTGTTGCATACATGCTAACTAACGCACTAGGTGTTGTTCACGGCCACACATTCTCAAATGGTTTCATTGACTTTGTCGTTCAATCTCCACGCGCTGAGAATATGCTTCTTCTTGTTGGGCTTGGCCTTGTTTATGCGGTTGTTTACTACATCGTATTCCGCACCGTGATTAAAGCTCTAGACCTTAAAACTCCAGGTCGTGAAGACGAGTCTGAAGAAGAGTCAGTTGCGACTGGTTCTGAACTTGCTGGTGAGCTAGTTGCTGCCTTCGGTGGTAAAGCGAACATCACGGGTCTTGACGCTTGTATTACTCGTCTACGTGTTGCAGTTGCTGATACAGCAGTTGTTGACCAAGACAAACTGAAGAAACTAGGTGCAGCAGGTGTTGTTGTTGTTTCTGGTGGCGTTCAAGCTATCTTCGGTACTAAGTCTGACAACCTTAAGACAGACATGGATGAGTGGATCCGTAACAACGGTTAATCCACTGATTCAATAAATGGAAAGGAGGCCGAAAGGTCTCCTTTTTTTTTGCTTGATGAAACACTTTCTAAGTTAACCCTTCCTGATCAATCTGTTATCGCTTAACTCTATGCATTGATGTTCAACTTGCCCACTCTGGGGATCTGTTGTCATTTAACTTAATGATGACACCTCTGTCTATTATTTACGTAACCTAACGTTTTTGTAAGACAGTCTGGAAATATTATGAAACATCGTTACTTGTTCGGCCTTATGTGCTTCAGTGGAGCCTCGTTTGTTCATGCCGCAGATCCAAATTTAGAAGCTGGTCTAGCTATTGATCAAGGTTTGAGTGCCGTTGTGGAGTTTGACCAGAAGTACCGTGCAACCATCGGTAACGACGGCGCGGCATTCGACTACATTTGGAAACGTGGTCAGTTTAAAACGGAAGTTCCGTTAAATTGGTACGTAGGTGCAGGTGCTTGGGCTGAATGGAATGACGATTTTGGTTTAAGAGTACCGTTAGGAGTGAAAGTTAATTTTTACGAAGGTTGGAATGCTTACGCACAAGTTCACCCTGAGCTAGACATGTACAAAGGCGTCGAGTTGCAAATCGGCGGTGCTCTGGGTGTCACCTATAAGTTCTAAAGTGAACTTAAACTGTTTTTATAGTGAAAAAGCCAGCATCGCATGAAGTTGGCTTTTTTGTTTTGTCTTTATGCCTCATGCGAACTGAGTAGACTAGAAAGCGTGGCTTAAAAACGGTTTGGTTTAGAAAGTAAAGCTCAGTCCGATATTCGCTTGGAATTGGTTCATCCAATCGGTATCAAATCGGATAATACAGTCTTGCCCCGTGCTGGGTACGTTACAAACTCCAGACGTGTCGTTGTCGACCACAGTACCTAGCCAACGCACTTGCGTATTAAGTGCTAAGCGCTCACTAAATTTGTACTCTAAGCCACCAAAGATAGAGGTTGAGAATCCAAATTTATCTTTCGCCCAGTCTACATCCACGTAAGATGCACCAATCCCCAAACCTAGGTACCCAGACAACACCGGAGAAGCAGGGTAGTAAATACTGCTTTGAAAGTGTAGGTATTGAATTGAGGAGCTTAGGTTGAGTTTTTCTAGCTCTGAGCTCTGGTTAGAATAGAAAAAGCCGATGCGACCTTTATCAAGTGGCGTTTCAATCGCAAAGGTGTAGTTTTCAGACGGTTTCATGTCGTAGTTTTTACCATCCTGGTCTTCGACACTACCGCCACCGGTATAACCCACCATCGGGGTAATGATGATCTCCGGCGAAGCATACACACTCGATACGGAGAAAAGCGCAATAAGCGCCATCATATTTGCTTTGTTATTCATGAGTATATCCTTATCCATACACTTACTAATTGTGATGGTTACATCAATATTGTGCGACTAATTTCGACGATTCTTGAAGATACTTCACACACCTGATAATAATTAAACAGTGACTCGACAAATTAATAATAAGCCAGAGGTGTCTATGGACCATAATCTGAAAAACGCCCTACAAATAACAGTGTTAATTTACACAATCATTCTTTCATTCGGCTTTATCGCGATTGGTAGTTAATACTATTTGTGGAGAGGCCGGGTTTTATACTCAGGGAATAAATGAATAGTGGTATTATAACCAATATTGATACAGCAATAGATTTGGATTACTACGCTAAGTTTATTGCTGGAAAAACTGCACTGGTTGCTCAAGGGGGCGGACAGAGAGGCATTTTCACCTCAGGGGTACTGGATGCGTTCCTGATCTCTAACTTTGACCCTTTCGATGAGTTTTTTGGCACTTCTGCTGGCGCTCTCAATTTATGCGCTTACCTATGTCGTAATAAAGGCTTAAGTCGTTCTTTTGTCCTCGAACTCACTACTTCTCCAGAGTTCTTTAACCTATTTTCTTATATACGACATCGAAAAAAGTTGGGGTTAGAGTGGGCCTTAGAGAAAATCATGGCCTATCCATATAAGCTCGACCTTGATTTGGGAAGACAAACGTTGGGTGATCGTCAACTCTTTGCCGCGGTCACCGATTCGAAAGATCTTCAAGATTACTACTTTCCTGTATTAAGTGAAGATTGGTACAAGGTAATGGTTGCCACGTGCGCCATTCCACGTCTATATAATGATGAAATACGTATTGGAAACGGTTCTTATGTGGATGGTGGTGTGTCAGCATCTATTCCTGTACAAGAAGCTTGGCGACGCAATGCTCGTTCTATCGTCGTAATTAGAACTGAGCCTGCGTTTGAACTAAATCCGGTCCATAGCAAGCCAATTTTACCTGTAAAAAATAAGACGCTATCTTTAGAAGAACTTGAATGGTTTCGCGGTTCGTTTAATAACGTTCACGGTCATTGGCAACAAAAAGTGGACCAATGGAAAAACGATTGGACATCGTTTTTTCAACAACAAATCTTGAGCTCAAAAGAACAAAAGAGAGATAGGGTACATTTAGATCTTCTAAATGGCGGTCGATGGTTATTTGGTGCTGATGATATCTATCGTTTAAGTCATTTGATTGGTGATAAATTTGATTCAGGATTAGCTGATATGTTGATGGTTCATTACCAAACTTACTCGTTGACTCAGAACTTCCTTAACTCACCTCCCGATGATACTTTTGTGGTTCAGATAGCACCTAGTCAAACGCTTAAATCGAGCTCATTAATGAGTCATAAAGATGATTTACTGCATGATTACGAATTGGGGTTAGAAGCTGGCTATCGTTTTGTTGAAACTTATTCTTCCACTGACAACGCTCGTAGCTCACATACGCCACATTTGGTAACCGATGCTGCCGGAAAATAATACTTGTAGAAAAGTTTTTTGAAATGGAGAGGGTTATTGAACTTGGTCCGATAACCCTTTCTTTTTTATTGGCTCTCGAAAACCAAAACTTTAAACACTGAATAATTAGCCTTCGGGCTTTAGATGATTGAACAAACTTGAAGATTTTAGAGTTAGGTTACAGGCAGAATTCTCATACAGTTGGTCGATCCGGCTACATCCATAATGTCCCCTTGTGTGATGATCACTAGATCGCCACATGTGAGATATCCTTTTTCTTTCAAGCAGGCGAGCGTAGAGAGCGCAATATCAAGGCTGTCTTTGGCTTCTGTTTCAAAGTAAATTGGGGTAACCCCTCTGTACAATGTGCAACGGTTAAGTGTGCTTTCGTTACGAGATAGTGCGTAGATGGGCATATCGGCGCTGAGGCGTGACATCATCAGTGCTGTGCGTCCGGATTCAGTGAGAGTGACCACGCCTTTAATTCCTTCCATATGGTTCGCAGAGTAAATGGTCGCCATCGAAACGGTTTCTTCAGCCGTTACAAAGGTACGATCAAGACGGTAATTGGAGTGGTTGTTAATACCCGCCATCTTTTCAGCGCCAATACAGACTTCTGCCATTGATTTCACGGTTTCGACAGGGTAATCGCCTGCTGCTGTTTCACCGGAAAGCATTACGGCATCCGTCCCATCAAGTACGGCATTCGCTACATCCATGACTTCTGCCCGAGTTGGCATTGGAGCGGAGATCATCGACTCCATCATCTGAGTTGCGGTGATCACTGTTCGATTAAGCGCCCCTGCACGACGTATAAGCTGTTTTTGTACTCCAACCAACTCTGGGTCACCAATCTCTACTCCTAGGTCACCACGGGCCACCATGACCACATCTGAGGCCATTATGATGTCATCCATATTCTCAATAGTGGCGACTGTCTCTGCTCGCTCCACTTTAGCCACAAGATGAGCTTCTAAGCCGGCTTCATGTGCGAGTTGACGCGCGTAATGCATATCTTCGCCATTGCGAGGGAAAGACACCGCTAGGTAATCCACTTTGATTTGTGCTGCGGTTACGATATCGCGCTTGTCTTTTTCTGTCAGCGCTTCTGCGGATAAGCCCCCCCCTTTTTTATTAATACCCTTGTTGTTGGAGAGAGGGCCTCCGATGATCACTTCAGTGTGGACTTTACACCCTTCGACACTGGTCACTTTTAATTGAACACGACCATCGTCGAGTAATAAGATGTCGTTAGCTGATACGTCGTTTGGCAGCTCTTTGTAATCGAGGCCAACGGCTTCTTGATTGCCTTCACCTAAACCTAGGTTACTGTCTAGAGTGAACTGGTTTCCGACGGCTAATTGGATTTTGCCATCTTTGAATGTCGACACACGAATCTTTGGACCTTGCAAATCTCCTAAAATGGCGACTTGAGTGCCGAGCCGTTTAGCTATCGCTCGAACTTGTTCTGCGCGTTGGATGTGATCGTCGCTGCTGCCGTGAGAGAAGTTCATACGGACGATATTGGCACCGGCTTTGATGATAGCTTCAAGCACATTACCTTTATCTGTTGAAGGGCCTAGTGTGGTGACGATTTTCGTTTTTCTTAATGCGGCTGTCATGAATACTCCTAGAGTGAGGACTGTAATCTGATTTAAGGCTGAATTAAGTATATGCATTAATTGATAATTTATTGGGAGCTAGGAAGGTATTTCTCCAATTATCCACAATGATTGAATTCAAGCCTCAGTCGTGATGTTTTTTTTCGAAAATTAAGTCTTAATTTCTCAATTTGGATGATAATTCTTCTCGAACTATTTGACTCGATACACAAAGATTCATGTATATACGTGATACTGGTCACGGCGATATACCAAGTGACTTCACAATTACTTCGCAAAGTAAAAAAATTATCCAGTTGATGATTTTTGGAGCGTAAAATGTACATGGCTCAACCGGGCCATATTGATCATATCAAACAGGTCAATGCTGGTCGTGTATATAAACTAATTGACCTTAAAGGTCCTATTTCTCGTATCGATTTGTCCAAGCAAAGTGAGTTGGCTCCGGCGAGTATTACTAAAATTACCCGTGAACTCATTGAAGCTCACCTTATTCATGAAACGACGGTTCAAGAAGCCACCTCTCGTGGGCGTCCGGCTGTCGGTCTGCAAACCAATAACGAAGGTTGGCAGTTTCTGTCGATGCGTCTTGGTCGTGGATACTTGACAATTGCTCTGCATGAATTGGGTGGTGATGTTCTTATCGATACTAAAATCGATATTCATGAACGTGACCAAGACGATGTGCTTGCTCGCTTATTGCATGAGATTGATGAATTCTTCCAAACCTATGCTGAACAACTCGATAGGGTAACCAGCATTGCGGTTACGCTACCTGGCCTTGTGAATTCTGAGCAAGGTATAGTGTTGCAGATGCCACACTATAATGTTGAAAATTTAGCGTTAGGGCCGGAGATCTATAAAGAAACGGGCTTGCCAGTCTTTATTGCCAATGACACCCGAGCATGGGCATTGGCAGAGAAGCTGTTTGGTAATTCACAAGACAACGACAACTCTGTTCTTATCTCGATTCACCATGGTTTAGGTGCCGGGATTATTCTTGATGGACGCGTTTTGCAAGGGCGTCATGGCAATATCGGTGAACTGGGGCATATCCAGATCGATAAAGAAGGCAAGCTTTGTCATTGTGGTAACCGAGGCTGTTTAGAAACGGTAGCGAGTTCACAAGCGATACGTGACCAAGTGAAAGCAAGACTCGCAAATGGTGAAGCATCAACCTTGTCTGTGTTTGAAGATGTCACCATTGAGCAAATCTGCGCGGCAGCAGCAGGTGGAGATGAGTTAGCCGTTGAAGTGATTGAGCAGTTAGGTCGCTACCTAGGTGCGGCGATTGCAATTGTGATTAACCTATTCAACCCAGAGAAAATATTGGTTGGCGGTGTTATTAACCAAGCAAAAAGTGTCCTATACCCTGAGATTCAAAAGTGTATCGAAGAGCAGAGTTTATCGGTTTACCATCAAGACTTAGAGTTGGTGGAGTCTCGTTTTTATAAGCAGGCGACCATGCCGGGTGCTGCGCTTATCAAGCAGGCTTTGTACGATGGTCAGCTATTGATGAAAGTTATTGAAGGTTAGCTTCTTTACTACTGTTATAGTCTACTCCAACCATACACCTAAGCTTCGTATTGCAGTACTTTTGGTACTTAGTTTAAGTATTCTGTGATTGGCGCTTTGTGTTATCCTATTGAAGTAGGCTATTGTAGCCAAAGTTATTATTTGTCACTAAGGTGTTGTATGTCTGGAGTTTTAAATTCGGTTGATCAAAGAACCAAACTGGTAGGTGAAAACCGTCTGGAACTCTTATTATTCAGTTTAAATAGTCGTCAACTATTTGCGATTAACGTGTTTAAAGTGAAAGAAGTCCTAAAATTGCCAGTACTCACTCGCTTTCCAGGCTCCCATCATAATATTACTGGCGTTGCTTCTTTGCGCGGTGAATCCGTCCCTGTAATTGATTTACGTAGTGCGATAGGCTTTCCGCCATCACGTGCCGACTCTCAAGAAAGTAATTTGATTATTACGGAGTACAACCGAACCGTTCAAGGTTTTTTGGTTGGACAAGTTCGTAATATTGTGAATACGATGTGGACTGAAATCCAGCCACCACCCAAGACAGCAGGGCGTGCAAACTACCTAACAGCGATTACGCATATTCAAGAAGAAGATCAACATAAAATTGTTGAGATCATCGATGTTGAAAAGGTACTAGCTGAGATCATTGATTACGATGTTTCTATCTCTGAAGGGGTTTTAGACGAGCAGCTCGCCAATGAGATGGTTGGACGTAACGTTCTTATTGTTGATGACTCTTCAACAGCACGTAACCAGATTAAAGGCACTTTGTCACAACTCGGCCTGAATATTATTGAATGTTGCGATGGCTTAGAAGCTTTGAATCTGCTTAAGGGATGGTGTGACGAAGGTAAAGACATTAATCAGGAAATATTGTTGATGATTACCGATGCTGAAATGCCTGAAATGGACGGCTATAAACTGACTCATGAGGTTCGTAGTGATCCAAGAATGCGTGACTTATTCATTACGCTAAATACTTCATTAAGTGGTAGTTTCAATGAAGCAATGGTTGAGAAAGTAGGGTGTAATCGCTTCATTTCTAAATTCCAACCAGACCTATTAGTTGAAGTGACTCAAGAACGAATGCGCCAGATTTTGTAAGTAATACTGCTAATGGTTTATAGAGCCTTTAAGAAAAGGCTTACGGCGGATAGCGTTGAGGTATGATTCAATAATTTGAACTGAACTGAACTGAACTGAACTGAACTGAAGGGAAGCAGATGCTTCCCTTTTTCGCTTTTAGCGTTTATGAAACGGCTATCTGAGTCGCTAATGGAAATCCCGTGATTTAGTTTTCAAACCAACAATTTCATCGGTAATATCGATGAGCTTCCCAGCAATCACATGCATTACTTCGCCTTCCTTTTCTAATATTCCCTGTATTTTTAATGCTTTGGCTGTGAGGTAGGCTTTCTGTTGAGCTCGTGCGGTAGCTCCCCATACCACAACATTGATGTTGCCAGTGCTGTCTTCCAGAGTGACAAAGGTGACACCTGCCGCGGTACCAGGTGATTGCTTACCTGTGACCAATCCGACAACGGTGACCATGGACTTGTGTCTTTGTTGTATTAAGTCTTTCATATGGGTAAATCGACCTAATCGATTCGCTTCTTCTAGCAAAGTGATTGGGTGTTTGTTTAATGAAATCCCGACACTGGTGAAATCTTCGAGTAGATCTTGCATCTCACTGGGTTGATGCAATGAGAGCTCGTCATTATCATCTTCTGCATAGTCATCGACTTGGTTAAACAAAGGCAGGTCAGAGGCTGAGTCCATCATTGCCCAGCGAGTCTGGAAGCGGTCTCCCGAGACATTATTCAGTGCATTTGCGGAGGCCAGTAGCTCGATATCTTTTTTATTCATCGATAACTGTTTAACCTGACTAGGGTGGCGATAACCGGATTGTGGGCGATTGGCGAGTACGCTTTGAATCCCATGCTCGCTGAACCCTTTGATTTGTCGTAGCCCTAAGCGAATCGCTAAACCATTCTGATGTTCAACGACTATGTGGTTGTCTTGCGAGGCGTTCACACATACCGGAAGTATCACCACATTGTGTCGTTGTGCGTCTTGTACCAATTGTGAAGGGCTGTAAAAGCCCATGGGTTGGCTGTTCAGTAAAGAAGCGTAGAAACACTCTGGGTAATAGCATTTCAACCAAGCTGAGCAATACGCTAACACCGCAAACGAAGCGGAGTGGCTTTCAGGAAAACCGTACTCACCAAAACCGCATATCTGTTTAAAGAGCTGTTCGGCAAATTCTGTCTCATAGCCACGCTTTTGCATGCCCTCGATAAGCTTGTTTTTAAACTTAAAGACGTTGCCATTTTTTTTCCAAGCGGCCATCGCGCGTCTGAGTTGATCTGCTTCACCACCGGTGAAGCCTGCGGCCACCATCGCGAGCTTAATCACTTGCTCTTGGAATATCGGTACACCCAAGGTGCGCGACAGTACCGATTCCACATCTTTAGATGGATAGTTGATTGGCTCAATGCCATCTCGACGCTTGAGAAACGGATGAACCATATCGCCTTGAATAGGCCCTGGACGTACGATAGCGATTTGAATCACCAAGTCGTAATAAGTCCTCGGTTTAAGCCTTGGTAGCATGCTCATTTGCGCTCGTGACTCAATTTGGAAGATACCGACCGTGTCTGCCCGTTGAATCATGCCGTAAACCTGAGGATCGTCTTTGAGGCGTGTGATCTCTGCGATCGTTAGCGAGCGACCATGAATGCGTTTGATTAGGTCAAAACATTTACGAATCGCAGAGAGCATACCCAGTGCAAGCACATCGACTTTAAGCAGTCCCAAGGTTTCTAGATCATCCTTATCCCATTGAATTATGGTTCGTTCGTGCATCGCGGCATTCTCGACAGGAACCAGTTCATACAAAGGCCCAGAAGAAATCACAAAGCCACCGACGTGTTGAGATAAGTGACGTGGAAAACCGATGATTTCATTGACCAAATGGATAAACTGCTGACCTTTTAAAGAGTCGGGTTGTAGTCCTAATTGAGTTAATTGTGCCTGCCACCCTAAGCTTTTGTCTCTGCGGTTGGTGTTTTTTATGAAGTAATCAAGTTGGGTTTCCTGTAGTCCTAACGCTTTACCGACATCTCTTACTGCACTTTTGAAGCGATATGAAATGACCGTTGCGGCAAGCGCAGCGCGTTCTCTACCGTATTTTTGATAGATGTATTGGATGACTTCTTCACGTCGTTCGTGCTCAAAATCGACATCAATATCGGGCGGCTCATCGCGCTCTTTACTGATGAAGCGCTCAAATAACACCGAGATCTGTCTTGGATCGACAGAGGTGATTTCTAAGCAGTAACAGACTACGGAATTGGCCGCTGAACCTCGACCTTGGTAAAGAATCCCTTGGCTTTTGGCAAATATGACGATGTCGTGGATCGTGAGAAAAAAGAAAGGGTAGTCAAGCGCGTCAATTAGCCCCAATTCTTTCTCTATGATTTGTTGAATGTCGTTAGGCACGCCTTGCGGGAAGCGAGTTCGTTTTCCTTTCTCGACCAACATGCGTAGATAGCTCATGGGTGTCTCACCTTGAGGAATCAGTTCACTGGGGTATTCGTATCGTAAGCTGTCTAAATCAAATTCGCACAGCTTAGAGATATGGTTACTCTCTTTTAGCCACTCAGCTTTGAATATATGAGAGAGCTTATCAATACTTCGTAAACAGCGCTCGGCATTAGCGAGTAAGTGACTGCCCACTTCGGTAATGGTTTTTTGGTACTTTATCGCAGTGAGTGAGTGCTGTAAGGGCAAACGATTAGCGTTGTGCATCAGCACGCCACCACAAGCTGTTATTGGCAGTTGATGATGTTGTGATAGTTCAACACAGTAATCCATGTACTGCTGGTCGGTTTGTTTTAGGTGTCGTTGTAGGCCAATCCACAGCCGGCCGGAGTGATGCTGAGAAAGCCATTGTCCCCAATGTGAATCTTCATTTTTCTGTTGAGGTAACCAAAGAATGAAGCAATGCTTAGCCGACATGATATCCCATTCAGAGAGCTGATAATGTCCTTTGCTGCTACGACGTCTCGCGTTGGTAATAATACGGCACAGCTCGGCATAGGCCGTTCTATTTGGGCATAACAAGACAACTTGGCACTCGTCATTTAACCAAAACATGCTCCCGACAATTTGCTTGAGCGACAGTTTATGTTGCTTGATTGCAGAGTGAACCTTCACGATGCCCGCTACCGAGCACTCATCGGTGACCGCGAATGCTTTGTAACGTAAGAAGTCGGCTTGTAAAACAAGCTCTTCTGCGTGCGAAGCTCCCTCAAGGAAGGAGTAATTACTTTGGCAGAAAAGCTCTGAGTATTGCTGAGACATAACGTAACCTCACTTAATCATTGAGAGTGAACATGATTGAAAAGGGGCGTTTAAATGGAACCAGTGGCAAGAACGACTTACCAAACTGTCTTACTGACTAGCTGAACAAACCGTGCAAGAACCACTGTTTATCTGGTGTTCTAAATACCCATAACCACCGCCCGTTTTTGCTGTAAGCGATAAAGTAGTCACGAATGATCTTCTCTCCGTCCCACCACCCAGACACAATGCGTTCAGGGCCTTGAGACAAGGTGACGCTCTCTGTTAATACTTCAGGCTCAGGCAGCAGAATACTCGGCCTGAGTCGCTGTTGATTAATATTGATAGCTGTTGTGGTTTGTTGATTGGCCTTTTGGGGAGTCAGAGCCTTTTTTGCCACATGACTTAGTGTTGGTTGTGAATATTGATTGTTTTTTTCTGGCCTAGGATCCTGCTGCATTTTAGGAGTTTGAATACAGGCTTGCCCAAGCTTCGCCTGTAACAGTGAAAGTAGGTCTAGCGCAGCAAGCGTTCCGGTATTGCCATCAAAAAGATCATGGTAGGCCATTTGGGGTTCTCCATGACGAATCAAGCTGAGTGTCAGCCCCTGAACCGGTGCCGTGAGCTTTAGTGACTCTAAAGTTAGATGGGTAAGGCTCGCCCATTTGCTTGCAAGATAATCGCCCTGTGCTGAATAAAAAGAGACAGGGTGATCGTCTTTATCCCTTAGATGCAAAGTCAGCGTCAACTCGAAAGCCACTCGGTCGCGCAGCTTCAAAAAACACTCGAGCTGATTCAACAATTTCAGCAAAGGCTTTTCGATAAACAGGATGTTTTCAATATCAAACAGTAACTCCAAATATTGTTGAAAACTCTCTGGTGGATGATAGAAATCAATCAGGTGTTTGAACTGCCCATTAAGGCGACCAACATAGTTGACCAAGTCGATATCAAAGCGACGTGCGACTTCTTGCAAAGGCAACTTTAATAGGTCTTCCACTAAGTTAATGCCGACGCGGTTCAGACGCTCCACTTGCTTAGTTGGCAGCTCGCTAGAACTCAATGTTTGCTGATTGGCCCATGCTTTCATTTGTTCAACATTATTAGTGACTTGGTTGATTGATTGTTTACCCAAAAGGATTGCAGAAAGCGGCGAATAACCTGTGGCAAAGCTGAACTGGATGTTGAGTAACTCTAAATGGCTTTTGAGTTCGAGCCAGTAATTATCTAGCCCGTTGTAAAACGACAGCATGTTAGAGGCTTTAATCAATAAACCATTGGGCGGCAGTAATGCCATATCTGATGTAACTAAATATGCCCATTGAGCGATCTCTTTCAGTTTATTTTTCTCTAGCTCAATGCTGTAAGGGTGGACGTGTAAGTTGTGGCAAAGTGCCGCTGCAGACCCGAGCCCCATGCCTAGTGTGATGCCTGATTGCAGTGCGGCTTGGTTAGCCTGTAGCACGCGATGATCTTTTTCATCGACAATGATAATAGGCTGAGCGTGTGATGCTCCGTTCAAACCTAATTCATTAGAGTTAAACAAGGTATCTAACTGCAGAGATGGAAAGTGTAGATAAAGCCACAACATACGTTAGCCTTGCTTCGCAATAGGGAAAGCCGGCACCGTATTACTAGACAAAGCGTGAGTCGAGCTGTTTTGATTGATGACTTTTTCTGTGAGTAACGGCCAGTTTTGGCTCATGTCGAGAATAAAGCTGCCATACGACCAGCTGCCTTTTCTCTTCGTGACCTCAACCTTTAACCCCTGCGCGTGAGAAGAGAGTTTCATGCTTAAAGAAACGGGTAGGGACAACTGATTATGGCTGGTGGCTTTAAAGTGAAATTGCAGGCACTTACCCGTTTCGCTTGCTGCTTGCAGGCGCTTGGTTTGGTGGATTTCTAGATTGGCTCCCCATAGCAATACAGAATGACAAGCACCACTCTTGAGGCATTGTTCTGCGGCCCATAGTGCATCGAGAGCACGCTGAGGTTGGATGACTAGGATGTTCTCTAGTGGAATATTTTGTTCGTTGAAAAACTCGGCACAGATCTTCCCTGGTGGGTTGATGAAAATGGCCAGTTTCTGTGAGTTTTGTTGAGCTAAATAAGGCGTGAGTAGACGAAGTTCGCCGATCCCTTGTTGTGATTCCACCTCAATAACGCCGTGCATTGGAAAGCCTCCATCAAGCTGTTTATCCAATTGAGGATAGCCTGTTGAAGTGGTACTTCCTTGCGTTGTTGATTGTAACCCTTTCCAGATTAGCTGGCGGTCTTGTAAGCTTTTTATTAGTTCATGCATAATTAAATACCTGTATATTTATACAGTATATTTAACAATGAAAAAGATGCAAAGAGAAATGATGAAAATCAGGTGAATTAAATATTAGATGGTTGATTTAGATACAAAAAAAGCCGCTATGGAAGCGACTTTTTACTGTTGGTTAATGATATCAGTTACTTAGGTTGAGCATCGATACATTGACCATTAATGTCTGTCACACTTGGATTCATTAAGTGCAGGTACAGTGGAATGATGTCGAGTGGCGTTTTTAGCTTATTCGCATCTTCTCCTGGGTACGCTTTTGCACGCATGCGTGTTTGAGTGCCGCCCGGATTGATTGCGTTAACACGGATGTTCGTGTCTTCAAGCTCGTCCGCTAGGATTTGCATCATACCTTCTGTTGCAAACTTTGAAATCGCGTAAGTGCCCCAGAACGCGCGGCCAGAGTGGCCAACCGTTGAAGAGGTAAAGACAATACGACCCGCTTCCGCTTTCTTAATGACAGGCAGCAGTGCTTGAGTCATTAGAAACTCAGCTTTAACGTTGATTTGCATGACACCATCAAAGGTCTCTTCATCGATTTGATCGAATGGACTTAACGTACCAAGCACACCTGCGTTATGCAGTAGGCCGTCTAAACGACCAAACTGTGATTCAATGGTTTCAGCCATATCAACGTAGTTCTGTTTTGTCGCGCCTTTTAAATCCAATGGGATAATCGCAGGTTGTGGGTAACCAGCGCTTTCGATTTCGTCGTAAATCAATTCAAGGTTTTTGACATTACGGCCTAACAGAATGACAGTTGCACCATGTTGAGCGAAGCTTAGTGCGGCTTGGCGACCAATGCCAGCACCGGCACCTGTAACCAAAATTACTTTATCTTTGAGGGCATCTGTAGAGATTGGGTAATCCACTGTGCTTATCCTTCTTTCTTTTATTATGTTCGTCATTCCATTGATGTTTAATTACACAGATAACCGCAGGAATGATGAGAAATTCTTGGTAATCGTGACAAGATGGTTACAATACACTAATTCATACAATAGGGGATATGACATTGGAATTTTTGTTGGACTACGGCTTGTTTTTAGCCAAGATTGCGACCGTTGTAATCGCCATCATTGCCATTTTAGTGATTGCTAAATCGGTGGGTGGTAAATCAAGCGCAATTAAAGGTGAGCTGGAAATCACTAACCTATCGGAACATCACAAACAGACTATTGAACAATTAGAGCACCATTTGCATGATGATACTTTCATCAAAGCACGTGATAAAGCAGAAAAGAAAGCAGAAAAAGAGAAAGTAAAGTCACGCGGTAAAGAAGTGAAGAAAGCAGCGAAAGAGGGGGAGCTTGATAGCAAGCGTGAACCACATCTATTCGTTCTTGATTTTAACGGCAGCATTGATGCGAAAGAAGTGGCTTCATTACGTGAAGAAGTAACGGCGGTTCTAGCTGTGGCTCGTGAAGGTGATGAAGTATTGCTTAAGCTTGAATCTGGCGGTGGCATGGTTCACGGCTATGGTTTGGCCTCTTCTCAACTTGATCGTATTAAAGCGGCAGGTTTACCTCTGACTATCTCGGTAGATAAAGTCGCAGCAAGTGGCGGTTACATGATGGCATGTATTGCAGACAAAATCGTATCTGCACCTTTTGCTATTGTTGGTTCTATTGGCGTTATCGCTCAATTGCCTAACTTCAATAAACTGCTTAAAAAGCACGATATTGAGTTCGAACAGTTAACGGCGGGTGAGTACAAGCGCACGCTAACTATGTTTGGTGAGAACAGCGATAAAGCACGTGAGAAGTTTAAAGAAGAGCTAGAAGAGACACACGGCTTATTCAAAGACTTTATTCGTGACCACCGTCCAGCGCTAGACCTTGATAAGGTTGCAACGGGCGAACACTGGTTCGGTACACAAGCTCATGAACTTGGGCTGGTGGATGAGATCAGCACTTCTGATGATTTAGTCGTAGCAGCATGCAAAGACAAGACGGTTCTAGCGATTCACTACGTACAGAAGAAAAAACTATCAGACAAGCTAGCTGGCGTTGCAGGTAAATCTGCAGACAGCGTGCTGATGAAGCTGATAGAACGCGGTCAAAAGCCGATTGTTTAAGTTTATACCAATCGTAGTAAATAATTGCTCTTCTTAGCTTGTTAAAAGGCTCGATAACTTCACTAGAATATTTGATTGTAGAGTAACTACTTATCGAAAAATTCTGCTTGGTTTTCAAGCCTTTTCCAGCACCATTTCTGAATGTCTTTTTACATATAGAGTGTCAACGTTAGCGAGTTAAGCGTTAAATCTTGGTTCCATAATCATTACGTTTGGGACAAGTGGTCAGGATCTCTCTATGACCCGTATCGTTGAGCTCTTCCAAAATGACATCAAAGCCCCATAAGCGGTATAGATGTTTCATGACTTCATCATAGCCTTTATCAAGAGGAATCCGGTCGTGAGGCCTATATTGCAGTGTCATCGAGCGATCACCACGGACATCTACATTTAGTACCTGAATATTAGGTTCAAGGTTACTTAAGTTATATTGTGCAGCGAGCTTCTCTCGAATCAAACTATAGCCTGGATCATCATGGATAGCGCTGACTTCAATAGTGTTCTTATGGTCATCGTCGAGCACAGAGAACAGCTTAAAGTCCCTAATGATTTTTGGAGAAAGATACTGGCTGATAAAGCTTTCATCTTTGAAGTTATGCATAGCAAAATGCACGGCTTCTAACCAATCACTTCCGGCTAGCTCAGGAAACCACTCTTTGTCTTCATCGGTTGGTTCTTCACAGATGCGTCGGATGTCTCTAAACATCGCAAACCCAAGCGCATAAGGATTTATGCCATTGAAGTAAGGGCTGTTGTAAGCCGGTTGTGCGACCACGCTAGTATGGCTGTGTAAGAATTCTAAGATGAACTTATCACTTACTAAGCCTTCATCGTAAAGGTGGTTAAGGATGGTGTAGTGCCAGAAGGTTGCCCAACCCTCATTCATTACTTGGGTTTGTTTCTGTGGGTAGAAATACTGGCTGACTTTACGGACGATACGGACACATTCACGTTGCCAAGGTTCAAGCAGTGGAGCGTTTTTTTCGATGAAGTAGAGAATGTTCTCTTGAGGCTCGCTAGGAAAACGAATCGCTTCCTTTTCTTCTTTGTCTTGACTTTTAGGCACCGTTCTCCATAACTCATTGACTTGAGATTGCAGGTAAGCCTCTCGCTCTTCCTGTCTTGCGGTTTCTTCTGCGATTGAAATCTTCTCTGGACGTTTGTATCTATCTACGCCGTAGTTCATCAGTGCGTGACAAGAATCGAGAAGTTGCTCGACTTCTGCAACACCGTATTTTTCTTCGCACTCAGTAATGTATTTTTTAGCGAACAATAGGTAGTCGATGATGGAACTGGCATCGGTCCATGTTTGAAACAGATAGTTGCCTTTAAAGAAAGAGTTATGGCCGTAACAAGCATGAGCCATAACGAGTGCCTGCATAGTGACGGTGTTCTCTTCCATCAGATAAGCGATGCAAGGATCTGAATTGATGACAATTTCGTATGCTAAGCCCATTTGGCCGTGCTTGTAGTTTTGTTCGGTTTGAATGAATTTTTTACCAAAAGACCAGTGGTTGTAATTGATGGGCATACCAATGCTGGAATAAGCGTCCATCATCTGTTCTGAGGTAATTACTTCAATTTGGTTCGGGTAAGTATCTAAACGGTAATGCTGCGCCACACGCTTAATTTCAACGTGATATTGCTCTAATAGGTTGAACGTCCAATCGGGTCCGTCAGGTAGCATCTTCTCGCTTTTCTTCTGCGTAGCTTCGTTCTTTTCTACAACGTTTGATTTCGCTGTCATGGCAAGCCCCCTTACGCTGTTTCTTTTTGGAATAGCTCTCTAAACACAGGAAAAATATCATCCACTGTTCTAATATTTTTCATCGCAAAGTTGTCAAAGCTGTTTTCGAGTTTTTCGTATTCGTGCCAAAGCGTTTGATGAGAGCGGCGTGTTATTTCGATGTATGAGTAATATTGGCAGATAGGCAGAAGCTTATTCACCAACAGTTCTTTACAGCGAGGGGAGTCATCAGCCCAATTATCGCCGTCAGAGGCTTGAGCGGCGTAGATATTCCATTCACTTGCTGGGTAACGGTCAGCTACAATTTCTTTCATTAATTTTAGTGCGCTGGAAACGATAGTGCCGCCCGTTTCTTGCGAGTAGAAGAACTCATGTTCGTCGACTTCTTTCGCCTGAGTATGATGACGAATAAACACCACATCGACATTTTCATAAGTGCGATTGAGGAACAGATACAGCAGTACGTAGAAACGTTTTGCGATGTCTTTGGTGGCTTGATCCATTGAGCCTGACACATCCATCAAACAGAACATCACCGCTTGGCTAGATGGAATAGGGCGCTTCTCATAGTTTTTAAAACGTAAGTCGAAGGTGTCAATGAAGGGCACGTTTTCAATTTTTTTGCGTAGCTCGGCGATCTCTTCTTTTAAGCGACTTTCTTCGAAAGGTTGTGCCGGTTCCGTCATTTTAACTTGGTCAAGTTGCTCCATCAGTAGGTTAAGCTCGCGTTTTTTACTAGCTGTCATCGCGGTTCTTCGAGCTAGAGACTGCTGCAGTGAACGCACGATAGCAATGTTGGATGGAATCCCCGCGCTTTGGTAACCAGAGCGGTGTGTTTTCCATTCGGTGATTTTATTGACTTGATTCTTTTCTAGATTAGGCAGGGCTAAATCTTCAAATAGAATATCAAGATATTCATCTTTTGAAATTTGGAAGGTAAATTCATCTTGGCCTTCGCCATCAGGGCTCGCGTCCCCTTGCCCCGAACCACCACCTTGGCCCCCACCTTTAGGGCGCTCAATTTTATCGCCAGTAATGAACTGGTCATTACCTGGATGTACGCGTTCTCTTACGCCGCCTTGACCTTGATGAAAGCTTGGCTCTTTGATGTCTTTATGAGGAATAGTGACGTCTTCACCCGTTTCAGTATTGGTGATTGAGCGTCGGTTGACTGCATCGGCCACAGACTCTTTGATTTGCTCTTTATGGCGTCTTAAGAAGCGCTGCCTGTTTACAGCGCTCTTATTTTTGCCATTGAGCCTCCGATCGATAAATTGTGCCATAAGAACTCCCTCTCAGCTGATGTCGCGATCCTACTTTTATTTAGGTTGTACGAGCGGTTCACTTGAACTGCTCTGTACAGTTTAGTTATGAGGATTTGCGAACTCTTAGGTACCACTCAGATAGTAGCCTAACTTGTTTTTCGGTGTAGCCTTTCTCCATCATACGAGCAACGAAGTCGTCGTGTTTTTTCTGATCATCCGTAGAGGTTTTAGCATTGAACGAAATAACAGGAAGTAGTTCCTCTGTGTTAGAGAACATTTTTTTCTCAATCACAGTGCGCAGTTTTTCGTAGCTTGTCCAAACGGGGTTTTGTCCGTTATTATTGGCTTTGGCACGAAGCACAAAGTTCACAATCTCATTTCTGAAGTCTTTAGGGTTACTGATTCCAGCTGTTTTTTCGATTTTTTCTAGCTCAGCATTCAGAGAAGCGCGATCAAATAGCTGTCCTGTTTCTGGATCACGGTACTCTTGGTCTTGAATCCAGAAGTCAGCATAGATGACATAGCGGTCGAAAATATTCTGACCGTACTCAGAGTAAGACTCTAGATATGCGGTTTGAATCTCTTTACCGATGAATTCTACGTATCGAGGCACTAGATATCCTTTCAAGAACTCGAGGTACTTCTCGGCGGTTTCTTGAGGGAATTGCTCACGCTCGATTTGCTGTTCGATGACGTAGAATAGGTGAACAGGGTTAGCTGCCACCTCTGCTTGGTCGAAGTTGAACACACGAGAAAGGATCTTAAAGGCGAAGCGCGTCGATAGCCCTGACATACCTTCGTCAACACCGGCATAGTCTCGATACTCTTGGTAACTCTTCGCTTTTGGATCGGTATCTTTCAGTGTTTCGCCGTCGTAGACACGCATTTTGGAGAACAGTGATGAGTTTTCTGGCTCTTTGAGTCGAGACAGAATACTGAATTGTGATAGCAGTTCTAGTGTACTAGGTGAGCAAGGTGCTTTAGACAATTCACTGTGCTCAAGCAGTTTCTGATAGATCTTCACTTCTTCAGAAACACGTAGACAGTAAGGCACTTTTACAATGTACACACGGTCTAGGAAAGCTTCGTTGTTTTTGTTGTTGCGGAAAGTTTGCCATTCTGACTCATTCGAGTGAGCTAAGATCATGCCATCGAACGGTAATGCAGAAAGTCCTTCGGTACCGTTAAAGTTACCTTCTTGTGTTGCCGTTAAGAGAGGATGTAGGACTTTAATCGGCGCCTTAAACATCTCTACGAATTCCATTAAACCTTGGTTTGCTTTACACAGCGCACCAGAGTAGCTGTAGGCATCAGGATCATCTTGAGAGAAGTGCTCAAGCTTGCGAATATCAACTTTACCAACAAGAGATGAGATATCTTGATTATTTTCATCACCTGGCTCTGTCTTCGCGATCGCTACTTGATCGAGAATCGAAGGGCGTAGTTTGATGACCTTGAATTTGGAAATATCACCGCCAAAATCGTGCAGACGTTTTGCTGCCCACGGAGACATAATAGAACGGAGGTAACGCTGCTCAATGCCGTATTCGTTCTTCAGTAAATCACCATCTTCGTTTACATCAAATAGGCAGAAGGGGTGATCATTCACAGGGCTTCGTTCACCGTTGGCAGACAACACATAGATGGGTAACTTTTGCATTAGTGCTTTGAGCTTTTCGGCAAGAGAAGATTTACCACCGCCCACGGGGCCAAGTAGGTAAAGGATTTGTTTACGTTCTTCTAGGCCTTGTGCGGCATGCTTTAGGTAAGAAACAATCTGCTCAATCGCGTCTTCCATCCCATAAAAATCTTCAAATTCACGGTAACGTGCTATCACTCTGTTGGAGAAAATACGACTTAGATGAGGGTCTTGAGCTGTGTCAATCACCTCCGGTTCTCCAATAGCCAGCAGTAAGCGCTCAGCAGCGTTAGCATAAGCACTTTTATCGTCTCTACACAGCCCCAAGAATTCTTGCAATGTCAGCTCTTCTTCCTTGGCCGCTTCATAACGTGATTGATAGTGGTCAAAAATACTCATAGTCACATTCCCCTTGTTAACCAGTCAAAACTGACGAGCGATTGAAAAATAGGCTCTTCCTACATTTTAAGGTTAGACCCGCTTCCACAATTTTGCTTAACAATTATGTATTTATTTATAATTTTGCGTGTGGAAAGCTTGGCGAAAGCAATAGGCAACTTGAAGCGAGCAAAATCAAATTATTTTGCATTCGAGAGGGGCTAGCCGTTTGTTTTATGATTTTAGGCAGCTTTCCAATTCTTGAACTGGATTTATGTGCATTAGACGTATAATCGAGCTTGATGTTTCTTTTTCGAATGAGCCTCTTTATCGTGCGCTGCGTTATCATAAATTGATTGCTAAATAGGTCGAAGCAGTGAAAAAATCTTTAGTTAAAACAGCCGATGTGAGACAACCATATAAATGGCAGTGACAACACATGAAAAGTGGAAGGCGCGAGAAACGTCAGTGTGGAATCAATTCTCAAATGATTATATGAGTAGGGCAGTAAGCAATAGCGGGTTCAAGCCTAGTATTTAAGATTCAAGTAATAAAAAGGGCTACTCAGTTGAGTAACCCTTCTTTGTATATATCGATGTTGCAAATCAGTTGGTGTCGCTGCTATCTAGTGTTGTCTATTAAGCTTAAGCACTAAAGATTTGAGACAGCTCTGTTGCACATAGGTGGTACTGACGAGGGCAGTTGCGCCATGTTGTTAGCATGCGACGGTATTTCTCTAGCATTGGCATTTGGCTATTGAAGCGGTGATCGGCTTTGTCGAATTGAGGGTAAAGACCTTCAGAATCAACAAGGAAACGCACGTAATGTACGATCTGCGCTTCAGAAGCGATATCAAAACCTAAGAACTGCAGGCGACGTTGGTCTACTTCAGCACGCTCTTGTTCTGCAAGCATTTTGTTCGACTCTTGCATTGCATGGTACATTTCCATGATGTCGATAATTTCACGACACTCTGCTTCAGTTAAACAACCAAATTCTTTGTTAAGCTCTTGCATTTGGAGTTCGTAACCGCGCTCTACAATCGTTTGTAGACGTTGGTATTTAGTTGAATTCTCAGGATCCATTTGAGACATTAAGTAGTATTGATTCGATAGAATTAGACGCTGAGCATTGGTCATTTCCATGGGAGGAGCCTCACTAAAAACTAAATGTTGTATTCTTTTGTTGCAGTAAGAGTAACAGCATTCCTACGAGTGGAAACATGATCTCAACACGGATTTAATATGATTTTTTAATTGATAAACAAAAGTTGTAAAGAAAAAGCCCCAATCGAAATTGAGGCGTTTGAAATCACTATCAACGTAAGCTTAGATTAGTATTTGACGTTTGGATGATACTGACTAAGTACGGCTACAATCTCGTCCATTTTCTCTTTACTTGGAGGTTGTATACCTTCAAGAGGGTAGTCATGGCCAAGTGCTTCCCACTTGTGAGCACCAAGCTTGTGATATGGAAGTAGTTCTACTTTTTCAATGTTATCCATGTCTTTAATGAATTCACCTAAAAGGTGAGCATCTTCTGGAGTATCGGTGTAACCCGGAACAATCACGTAACGAATCCAAGTGGTTTTTCCGATCTTGTGTAGGTAGCGTGCAAAATCAAGCGTACGTCTATTCGATACACCAATGAAGTCGTGGTGAATCTCATCTCGCATATGTTTAATATCCAGCATCACTAAATCTGAGGCTTTTAGAACTTCATCGATCACTTCAGTGTGCTTTCGAATGTAGCCATTAGTATCGAGACAAGTGTGAATACCTTCAGCTTGAGCAGCGCGGAAAAAGTCACGGACAAACTCAGGTTGCAACATTGCCTCACCACCTGAACAGGTGATACCACCACCAGAGGCTTTCATGAAATGACGGTACGATTTTGCTTCGTTGATGATCTCTTCGACCGTTACTTCCTTTCCATCATGAAGATCCCATGTGTCGCGATTATGGCAGTACATACAACGCATTAAGCAGCCCTGAAGAAACACAATAAAGCGGATACCAGGGCCATCGACAGTACCACAAGATTCGAATGAGTGAATACGACCAGTTGTAGACATGAGCTATTCTCGTAGAGGAATTTATGCCCCTTATTTTATTACAAAAACGGTACATAAAATAGGGTCAAATGGTAACGAGGTCTTTAAAAGTAAAGGCAATCATCGACGAAGATGATTGCCTTTCTTAAACTGGAAAAGTAAAGGAAAAAAGGCCTTATGGTACCTAGAAGAAAGCAAACATGGTGATGCCACCCGTGGTGTACACTGACTCTTTCGCTTCTTTGTAATCAGGCGTTTTTGCCGTTAGCGCCAAGGATGCACCAACGTGTTGGTTATACCAAGCAAAACCCAGTACGGCTGTCGCTTGTATGTTCTCTAATGTAACATCGTAGATAGCAGGGTCTTCGTTGTTTTTATTCGCATACTCGTCCACACCTGAACGATTGCCTTCGATAGTCAGGTCGTTAAATCGGTAACGACCTTCAAGGCCAGCATAGGTAAACCAACCCGTGTTTGACGCGCCGATCATGCCCGGTTTGAATGGGTTTTCTGTAGTGATGTTGGCTGCACCAAAGTTGCCACCTAAGTCTGTACCCCAACGGAACATGAAGCCTGTTGAAATATCACTTCTAAAGTTACCCACGTTGATTTCTGAAACGTTAGAGATTTCGAAGTCAGTGTTTACTAACGCTTGATTGCGCATTAGGTTGAAATGACTCAGATACCCCACACTACCGGCGTACTCATTATCAACTTGATATTCCCAACCCATAGGTTCGTCTGATTTCGTGATCGAGTGGACTAGCTTTTGAGCGTCTTCAGAAAGTGCACGTTCACCCGTTGTACCAAACGTGATGTTAAAGCGTTGGGCTTGCTGCGGATTTAAGCTGATGTAGTTGAATTCTGTGTGTAGGAAACCTGCATATGGGCGATCATTGGCTGATGGTGTTTCCAATTCAATATCAGAAGGGGTATACATTTTGTGGCCAATGGTGATCTCCCACTTATCTAGAGAGTTTACGCCCCAATAAGAAAGACTTAATGGTTTCCCCCAATTGTACGGAGTAATACTTGATGATGTGTAACCCAGAAATAAGCCGTTGGTGTAGTCTTGGTCGACACCAAAGATACCATCGTTGTCTAACGCAAAAGTTAACGTAGAGCGTTCAGATGCCAGTGATGAACAAGAGAGGAGAATCAGTGGTAAATAACGAAGGTATTTCATGTAGCAGTTACTCTAAAATGATGAACAGAAATAGTACCGTAGTTTGAGTGGATTTGTAGAAAAAAGTGAATGCGAGTGCGCTTTTTGTGGCCAATCTAATCTTTCTTAGGCGAGGGTGTATTGATGAGATTTAGGGTAGATATAAAAAAGCCCCGCACATTGGCGAGGCTAATAGTTTTTACTGTCTATTGAGCGTGAGCTTATAGAGACTCAGTAAATGTACGTGCGATTACGTCAGCTTGCTGCTCTGTAGTCAGAGAGTTAAAGCGTACAGCGTAACCAGAAACACGAATCGTTAGCTGAGGGTATTTCTCAGGGTGCTTAACTGCGTCTTCAAGAGTTTCGCGGTTAAGAACGTTCACGTTCAGGTGTTGACCACCTTCAATGCCAGCTTCGTGGTGGAAGTAACCATCCATTAGGCCTGCAAGGTTAGCACGTTGGCTGTCTTGTTCTTTACCTAGTGCGTTTGGCACGATAGAGAAAGTGTAAGAGATACCATCTTGTGCGTCAGCAAACGGTAGTTTACCGACAGACGTTAGTGAAGCTACAGCGCCTTTCTCATCACGACCGTGCATTGGGTTAGCACCAGGAGCGAAAGGAGCGCCAGCACGACGACCGTCTGGAGTGTTACCTGTTTTCTTACCGTATACCACGTTAGACGTGATAGTAAGAACTGACTGTGTAGGGATAGAGTTACGGTAAGTCTTAAGCTTACGGATCTTGTTCATGAACGTAGAAACGAGTTCACAAGCAATGTCATCTACACGAGAGTCGTTGTTACCGTATTTAGGGTAATCGCCTTCGATTTCGAAGTCAGTTGCGATGCCATCTTCGTCGCGGATTGGTTTAACAGTCGCGAATTTGATTGCAGACAGTGAGTCAGCTGCAACAGATAGACCAGCAATACCACAAGCCATAGTACGACGAACGTCACGGTCATGAAGAGCCATTAGAGACGCTTCGTAGCTGTACTTGTCGTGCATGTAGTGAATGCTGTTTAGTGCAGTCACGTATTGCTTAGCCAACCAGTCCATGAAGTGATCTAGACGGTTCATTACTTTATCGTAATCAAGAACAGCGTCAGTCATTGGAGATTCTTTAGGACCAACTTGCATCTTAAGTTTTTCGTCCATACCGCCGTTGATTGCGTAAAGCATTGTTTTCGCAAGGTTAGCACGAGCACCGAAGAACTGCATTTGCTTACCAACGATCATTGGAGATACACAACAAGCGATAGCGTAATCATCAGAATCAAGGTCAGGACGCATTAGGTCATCATTTTCGTACTGGATAGAAGAAGTATCGATAGATACCTTCGCACAGAAACGTTTGAAGCCGTCAGGTAGTTGCTCAGACCAAAGAACAGTGATGTTTGGCTCTGGAGAAGGCCCCATAGTGTATAGAGAGTTAAGGAAACGGAAGTTCGAACGCGTTACTAGCGTACGACCGTCGATGCCCATACCGCCCATAGACTCTGTTGCCCAGATAGGGTCGCCAGAGAATAGCTCATCGTACTCAGGAGTACGTAGGAAACGAACCATACGTAGCTTCATTACGAAGTGGTCGATCATTTCTTGAGCTTGGTCTTCTGTGATTTTGCCAGCAGCGATATCACGTTCGATGTAGATGTCTAGGAAGGTCGAAGTACGGCCTAGAGACATTGCAGCACCGTTTTGAGACTTAACAGCAGCTAGGTAGCCAAAGTAAGTCCACTGAATAGCTTCTTGAGCAGTTTGAGCTGGCTCAGAGATATCGAAACCGTATTTAGCTGCCATTTGCTTGATTTGACCTAGAGCACGATGTTGCTCAGAGATTTCTTCACGCAGTTGCATTGTTTCTGCTAGGTTTTCGCCGTTTTCGAATTGCTCTTGAAGAGAAGCAAATTGAGCTTGCTTGTCTTTCATTAGGAAGTCGATACCGTATAGAGCTACGCGACGGTAGTCACCAATGATACGACCACGGCCGTATGCATCAGGAAGACCAGTCAGAACACCAGACTTACGACATTTTAGGATATCAGGCGTGTAGATATCGAAAACGCCAGCATTGTGTGTTTTGCGGTATTCTGAGTAGATTTTTGAAACCATTGGGTCAAGAGTTTCACCGTATGCTTTACAAGAACCTTCAACCATACGTACACCACCGTTAGGGATGATGGCACGTTTTAGTGGTTTCTCAGTTTGTAGACCAACGATAGTTTCAAGATCTTTCTCAATGTAACCTGCATCGTGAGCTGTGATGGTAGAGATAACAGAAGTATCGAAATCTACAGGCGCCTTAGTTGCGTTTTCCTGTTTGATACCTTCCATTACCGAAGACCAAAGCTTGTTAGTTGCTTCAGTACCCTCAGAAACTAGGAAAGACTCGTCGCCTTCATACGGCGTGTAGTTCTTTTGAATGAAATCACGAACGTTTACTTCGCTTTGCCACTCACCTGCAGCAAAATCTTCCCAAGCTTTAGCAAATTGCTCTGCCATGACATACCTACCTTTTTAGTAGAAAAAACACGTACATTAACACTGTTGAGCCAGTGCCCCTGGTAAGGGTAGTACACTCTTATTAATAACAATATGTATGAGCATATTCGCTTCATATGATTATATATATTGTCACTACTCTTTATATGTTGTCTTTACTCTATGTAATTAAGACTACGCTAAAAAATTTCTGCAAACCTTAAACTAAATCAATAAATACCAACAAAAGTTGAAAAAATTTGAGTAACAGGGGTTGCTACCCAAACTTTTTTTTAATCCTAATACTACTTTTGTATAGTAAAAGAGGTTATAGCCAAGATGTTAGGCCATACTGACTCTCTAGCATACCAACTGCAAGCATTGCTACTAGACAGATAACTAAAACGCCAACTGGGATAACAATTTTGTCTACAAATGATAGACGCTTCGCACGCTCTTTATCACCAATTAGGCCGTTGTTATCAAGAAGCATAGTTAACGCCCAAGCTAATACTGGGTTAACAACTGCAGAACCAAAGATACAGATACCAGCGGCTTGAGAATCTTTCGAATCCTTAACCATTTGCATACCCGCTTCCAGTAGAGGTAGAGATACACCGACAAGTAGCGCAACACGCATCACTGGTGGCCATACCGCAACGTCCATCGGGAAACCAAGAATTGCAACAATGATACATAGCGAACCAAGTAAGATTGCGCCACCAGGAATGGGACGTTTCGCGATTGCAGCTGGGATCATATAAGTACCCCAAGAAGAAGTGATATTACCACCACCCACTGCAGTACCAACCATTTGACGAACTGAACACATAGTCATTGTGTCATCTACGTCCATCAGAACTTTTTCAGAACGTTTAGGGTAGTTCAACTCTTGGAAGATACGGTGGCCTAAGAAATCAGGTGACCACATTGCTACTGCAAGAATTGCGAACGGTAAAGAAGCGATAAAGTGTTCAATGTTTGGCAAACCAAGCATCCAACCTTCAGAAGTCGAACCCCACCAGTAAACAGGGTTTAGGTTTGGAATACCCATTTCAGTTTCGAACACGATATCGAAACCAGCGCCTAATGCTAATGCAATAGCAAGGCCTGTAAACGCACAGACTGGGATAGCTAACCAACGCTTGTTCACTTTTGCTAGGAAAGCGTAAATAGCAATAGTAATAGCAAGAACGATAAGACCCACGTAACCCATGCTACCCGCTTCAACAGTAGAAGATTGAAGACCAACCGCCCATGCTTGAATTGAGTTGATTTGGCTCATAGTACCGGTTAGGCCTAAGAAAATGAGCAAGCCACCAGCAGTACCTTCTGAAGTCAGGTTAACTAGCTTGGAGCCGCCTTTTAGGAAGCTTAGGATTAGACCGAAAATACCGATAAGGATAGCCAATGCAAGAGGGTGAGCACCAGCTAGAGCGATGGTACCAATAAGAGGGATCATTGGGCCGTGGTTACCGGCAAGGTTGGCTTTTGGATTAAAGAAACCAGAAGCAAGGATACAGAACAGCAGTGCAGGGATAAGCATTTCTACACGAGCTACTTCAATCGCAAATTCTTTACCAAGGTTTACGTGTTCCCAAGCTTGAGTGAGGCCATCAGCCCAAGACATCATTACTGCAGAATACATTGCGATGATACCAATGGTGCCAGCAAGTGCAGGAACAAGGTCTTCAAGTTCAAAGCGGAAATCGCGGCCTGGAAGGTTTAGGCCAAAACGACGAGGCTTCATGATTTGAAGTTCGTGGTCTAGGTAATCTGAGCGGCTCTCAAATTCAGAAGCAGGGCGGTGTAGCTCTTTATAGCTTTTCTCTTCTACTTCAGAGTTCGCATTATTGACAACGTCTGACATAGATTCCTCATATTTTTGTGTTAGTAATTCTAAGATTGAATTCTATAATTTCGCGTAATTGCGTTATTTATTAGTTTTAACTTGTTAGCACTATGTTGCGCAGTTTTTATGTGCATTATGCTGTGAAGTTAAAAGAAAAATTTGGCATTTTTTATGCCTTATTGTGTGTCGAGGAGTTTAACAAGCTTACTCTTTAGGGTGATTGATCTTGATCACTTTAAGAGTGTATGTGAAAGAAAGCTACAAAATGAAGCGATTCGTTAACGTACCATTGATGAATCATGTAATTTGTTTTCACAAGTTAACGTTTACTATCTTCTTTGAGCTCTGTTGCCACAGCGTTCGTTGATGTGCCTAAAACTTACTGGATTGTTTAATTACTATCTGCTTACTAGCGAAACTCTTACAATCTAGTCCCTTTATAATAATTATGATTTATGTAATGACTTGTATATTTATGTGTGCGCTATATCTTGTCGGCAATAAAGCATCTTAGTCACATAACTTGTTTTCCTTACCGAGTATTAGGTTACGACAATCTCATTTTGGTTAACTTTATTTAAACAATGTAAGAAAGGGTATTTCGAGTTATTGATATAACTCATTCATTAAATTGAGGGTAAAACGCTACATAGTGCATAATAAGTCAGCGTGAAGTGCTATTTATTCTGAATTTGCCAGGTTAATAATTTGTTGCATGTTGATCCGTGTGGTGCTAATTTGTATCGCATGAAAAGGTCGGAGTACCTTGCATTTTCACAAACTTGGGAGAGAAAGCGCATGAAAGATGTACCAGCGCTGGACATAAAGGATCTACACAAAACGTTTGGTCAAAATGAAGTTTTAAAGGGAATTTCACTTTCAGCGCATAAAGGCGACGTGGTATCAATTATCGGATCTTCAGGATCGGGTAAAAGTACCTTCCTTCGATGTATCAATCTTTTAGAGACACCTACCGCCGGCGAAATTTGGGTTAATGGCGAATTAATTCAAATGAAAAATAATCGTCAAGGTGTTTCTGTTCCTACCAATGAAAAACAAGTTCAGCGAATCCGTTCTCGTTTGGCAATGGTTTTTCAAGGTTTTAATCTATGGTCTCACCTGACCGTTCTCGAGAATGTTATTGAAGCACCTGTTCACGTATTAGGTGTGCCTAAAGCACAAGCGATTGAAAATGCAGAGTTACTATTGAAGAAAGTAGGGCTGTATGAGCGCAAAGACTACTACCCAGGACACTTATCCGGCGGGCAACAACAGCGCGCTGCGATTGCACGAGCGTTAGCGGTCGACCCCGAAGTGATGTTGTTTGATGAACCAACATCGGCACTCGATCCTGAGTTAGTTGGTGAAGTTCTTGGCGTAATGCGTGATTTGGCTGAAGAAGGAAGAACCATGCTTGTGGTAACTCACGAAATGGCTTTTGCTCGTGATGTATCAAACCATGTGATGTTCCTGCACCAAGGTCTAGTGGAAGAACAGGGCGATCCAGCTAAACTATTTACGGAACCTGAATCTGAACGATTACAACAATTTATCTCATCGATCTACTAATCAGAATTGAAATATCGTTGCCAAGGTAAATGACGACGGTATTAACAATGAAGCACAACCAGTAAGTTAATAAGCAACAACAAACACAATATTAAAACTAGCAAAACATAAAAACCTAAATCACAGGAGTAGGGATATGAAAAAGTGGTTATTAGTCGCGGCACTTGCTGCAACTGCTGCAACGGGCGTAGCTCAAGCAAAAGAATGGAAAACAGTACGTTTCGGCATTGAAGGTGCTTACCCTCCATTTAGTTGGACTGAATCTGACGGCTCACTAAAAGGCTTTGATGTCGACATGGCTAACGCACTTTGTACTGAAATGCAGGTGAAATGTAAGATTGTTGCACAAGATTGGGATGGCATTATTCCTTCTCTACTTGCTCGTAAATATGATGCGATCATTGCGGCAATGTCTATCACGGAAGAGCGTAAGAAAAAAATCGACTTCACTGGTAAATATGCACTTATACCAAACAAGTTCATCGCAAAAAAAGGTGCAGGCCTTAACTTTGATGATCTAAGTGGTCAAAAAATTGCAGTTCAACGTGCAACAACTCACGATAAATACCTAACAGACAACTATGGTGACACAGTAGAGATCGTTCGTTACGGTTCATTCGACGAAGCTTACCTTGATCTAGCAAACGGTCGCGTTGCTGCTGTACTAGGTGATGCTTCTGCTCTAGAAGAAGGCGTTTTAAACAAAGCAGGTGGTGAAGACTACGAGTTCGTTGGTCCATCACTGACAGACCCTAAGTGGTTCGGCGAAGGTTTTGGTATTGCTTTACGTAAGCAAGACAAAGATCTGACTAAACAATTAGATGCTGCAATCCTTTCACTACGTGAAAAAGGCATCTATCAAGATATTGCGGCTAAATACTTCAACTACGATGTATACGGCCAGTAATCTCTAGCGTCATTTCTTAAGGGAGAGGTCTCCTCTCCCTGTCTTACCAACTTTTCGCAGTTCTGTTGGAATTCATTATGTTTGATTTACAAGGATATGAAGCGTCGATCCTGAAAGGGGCGGTGCTTACAATCGAAGTTGCCTTACTGTCGCTGATTTTAGCTATGGCGCTTGGCATGCTAGGCGCTTTGGCAAAGCTTGCACCTTATCGTTGGGCTCGCGCCATCGCAACCCTCTACACAACCGTCATTCGAGGCATTCCAGATCTTGTATTGATGATGCTGATTTTCTTTGGTGGACAAATCCTTTTAAATAACAGTTTGTACTCCATCAATGAGTGGCTCAATGAGTGGTTCACATCAAGTGATCCTAACCATGAATGGACCGCTTACTTACCTGATTATATTGATGTCAGTCCATTTGTTGCTGGTGTTTTAACGATAGGCTTCATCTTTGGCGCTTACATGGCTGAAACCTTCCGTGGTGCGATCATGGCGGTTGATAGCGGTGAAATGGAAGCAGCAAAGGCCTATGGCATGGGACCTGTTCTAGCGTTCCGTCGTATCCTGTTACCGCAAATGATTCGTCACGCACTACCGGGTTTTGGTAACAACTGGTTGGTTTTACTTAAAACTACCGCGCTGGTTTCCATTATTGGCCTAGAAGATATGGTACGTGTTAGCGCATTAGCGGCAGGTTCAACCAAAATGCCATTTACCTTCTATATGACAGTGGCGCTTATCTTCCTGTTCTTCACCAGTGTTTCGACGGGCTTGCTTAAGCTGGTTGAACGTAAATTCAGTATCCACGCGAGGTAGTTATGGACTTTTCATTGATAATTGAAAGCCTGCCGATTTACCTTAGTGGTTTATGGACAACGGCTTGGATGGTTTGCTTAGCTTTGATCATTGGCTTATTTGTTGCCATACCATTAGCTATCTCTCGCAATAGCCCCAATATGCTAATTAATGCCCCTGCTTGGTCATTCATCTATTTCTTTCGTGGTACGCCATTACTGGTACAGTTGTATCTGATCTACTACGGAATGGATCAGTTTTTCCCGGTAAAAGATACATTATGGGAAAACGCATGGTTCTGTGCATTAGTCGCATTTATTCTTAATACTTCTGCATACACTGCCGAAATTATCCGCGGTGCGATCAATGGCTTGCCAAAAGGTGAAGTTGAAGCGGCAAAAGCATACGGCATGAGTACAGCGAAGACTTATAGACGTATTATTCTGCCAAGTGCTCTACGTCGCGCACTACCAGCGTACAGTAACGAAGTTATCTTCATGCTTCACGGTTCAGCCGTTGCGGGTATCGTAACCATTATGGATCTAACCGGAGCTGCGCGTTTGGTTAACTCACGTTACTACGCTCCATTCGAGTCTTTCCTAACGGCAGGCCTGTTCTACATGGCGCTAACGTTTATCATCATCGCGATTTTCAAATTCGCCGAGAAACGTTTCCTTGCTTACTTAAGACCACTTAGCTAATCGTACGGTATCCACACAGTTAACAAAACGGCGCTCATTGAGCGCCGTTTTTTATGATAACAACAATCTAACTTGTTACTTAAACGCCGACCAAATTGGCGCGTGATCAGACGGTTTTTCGATGCCGCGTAGCTCGTAGTCGATACCCGCTTCAGTACACTTATCAGCAAGTTTCTGAGTTGCAAGTACCACATCAATGCGTAGGCCACGGTTGTCCACGAAGCCTTTTGAGCGGTAATCGAACCACGAGTATTGATCATTCACTTCAGGGTGTAGCATGCGGAAGCTGTCCACAAAGCCCCAGTCCATCAATGTTTTCAACCATTCGCGTTCTTCTGGTTGGAAAGAACATTTACCTGTTTTTAACCAACGTTTCGCATTAGGTTCACCAATGCCGATGTCTGCGTCGATAGGGCTGATATTAATGTCGCCCATCACAATCACTTGCTCATCTTTGTTGTGATAGTTGTTTAGGTAAGTCATTAAATCTTTGTAGAACTGGCGTTTGTACGGGTATTTTGTTTCATGCTTGATGTTATCCCCTTGAGGGAAGTAGCCATTTAGCACGGTAACCTTTTCACCATTCTCATCTTCAAACGTCGCCATGATCATACGTTTTTGATGCTCTTCATTGTCTGTTGGGAAACCCTTCTGCACAGATATTGGTTCTTGCTTACACAACATAGCCACACCGTAGTGTGCTTTTTGGCCGTGAAAGTAAACCTTGTAGCCCATTGCTTCAACATCAGCAATAGGGAAGGCTTCATCGTGTACTTTTATCTCTTGCAGACCAATTACATCGGGTTGGTGTTTGTCGATAACCGCTTGCAGTTGATGAAGGCGGGCTCTTAGGCCGTTGATGTTGAAGCTAATTACTTTCATTTGTTTTTATACCTCTCGTAAACCTTTGTCACTGCTTGTTTTTAAAGGTTTTTGATTTGGTGGGTTTCATGGTTAGTCGTATTTAACCATGCTTAATAATTTATGTCGCCATTTTGTAGAGACAAAATAGCGACATGAGATGATGTGAGTACTTACATTTATGCTGAATCTATTGAGTCTTTAGTAAACCTAGAAAGAACGCGTATTCAAGTGCGTCTTCTTTCAATCGCTTAAATCGACCAGAAGCGCCACCGTGACCAGCTTCCATATCGGTTTTGAACAGCAACACGTTGTTGTCTGTTTTCATCTCACGCAGCTTCGCCACCCATTTCATTGGTTCAAAGTATTGTACTTGTGAGTCATGCAGGCCTGTTGTTACCAACATGTTCGGGTAGTTTTGAGCTTTCACGTTGTCGTATGGCGAGTAACTTAGCATGTAATCGTAATAGGTTTTATTGTTAGGATTGCCCCATTCGTCATACTCGTTGGTGGTTAGAGGAATCGATTCATCAAGCATGGTTGTCACAACGTCTACAAACGGGACATGTGCACCAATACCACGGTACAGTTCTGGTGCTTGGTTGATGATTGCTCCCATCAATAAACCGCCAGCAGAACCACCAACAGCGAACACTTTATCTTTCGCGCCGTAGCCTTCTTCAACAAGCCCTTTGGTTACATCAATAAAGTCGTTGAACGTGTTTTGTTTGGTCAGCTTTTTGCCATCTTCATACCAAGGGCGACCAAGCATTTCTGAACCGCGGATATGTGCGACTGCATAAACAAAACCTCTATCCAGTAGGCTTAGGCGAGTTGAGCTGAAGGTAGGTTCAATCGTAGAGCCGTAAGACCCATAGCCGTATTGGTAGATTGGGTTAGTGCCGTCTTTCTTGAATAAATCTTTGCGATAAACCAAAGAAACAGGGACTTGCTTACCATCGCGAGCCGTTACCATGATTCGCTCCGACTGGTAGTTATCCGCTTCGAAGTCTCCTAATACTGGTGTTTGCTTCATTATTTCAGATTCACCTGTACTTAGGTCGAAATCATAATAAGTCCCTGGCGTAGTCAAGCTGCTGTAATAGATTCGAACTTTTGAGTTGTCTAATTCATAGTTACTCGTTAGGTAAGCGGCAAAAGCGGTGTCGTTAAACTCAAGCGGGAACTCTTTGCTTGTTGAGAGCTGGCGAACTTTTACTGTAGACAAGCCATCCGCGCGTTGCTCGTAAACAAGATGGTCATTAAACAACTCGAAATCAACAAGTTGAGTGTTGTCGTCTGCTGCGATGACATCGACCCATTTTGAGCGGTCATGCATGTCTTCGGCTGTGACTTTCATTAAACGGAAGTTGACCGCTTGGTAGTTGGTGTAGATGTAATACCAATCACCTAGCTTAGCGATACTGTACTCAATGCCAGTTTCCCTTGGGTAAAAAGCTTCAGCTTTAGCCTTCGGGTTGTTGGCATCGATGACTGAAACACCGCTGGTTTCTGTACTTGAATGCCAAATGTAGACCTGTTCACCATCTTTGCTTTTGCTCAAAGAGGTATAGTAAGCACTGTCGGTTTCTTCGTAGATTAGCTCATCGCTTGTTTGAGGTGTGCCTAAAACATGGCGGTAAACTTGGTAACCCAGCAACGTTTGCGGATCTTTCTTGATGTAGTAGAAGGCTTGGTTGTCGTTTTGCCACGCGATCGCACTCGAAGCTCCTTCAATTTCATCTTTTAGATATTCACCTGTTGTGAGGTCTTTGATCTTGATGGTGTAAATGCGGCGGCTTAGCGTATCTTCGCCATAGGCCAACAAGTTTTCGTCTGGGCTGATGTTTAAGCCACCAATACTGAAAAACTCATGTTCTTTTGCTAGCTCATTAACATCTAAAATGACTTGCTTGTCTGTGCCTAAAAAGTTTTTTTCACGCAAGTGAACTGGGTATTCGTTGTCGCCTGTGACCTTATTCGAGTAGTAGTAACTGCCTTTGCGAACCGGTACCGAATTGTCGTCTTTCGCGATTCGGCCTTTAATCTCTTCAAATAATTGTTTTTGTGACGCTTCTGTATGTTTCAGCACTGTATCTGCGTACTGATTCTCTTGTTCAAGTTGTTGCAAGATCTCTGGATCTTGGCGTGCATCATCGCGCATCCAATAGTAATCATCGATTCGGGTTTCACCATGAATCGTCATTGCGTGAGGGACTTTCTTAGCAACGGGTGCTTGTGTCTGCTGAGCGACGAGTTGCGATGGAGAGTAGTGGTTCATGGTTGGTATTCCTTGATTGCTGCATCCGGCGACAAGTGCGACCGATGATATGGCTAATGTGGTTAAAGCGAAACGCATCTGTATATCCTTAGTCGGTACCTTACTCGCTTTTATGCCAGCATCCTTATTAATTAGAGCCTGGGTACGTTGATGTTCTTCCAGTGATGTTATTTATAATTGGATGCTGGATATGCACTTTCATCGTAAGTGTCTGTTATTGTTTTTAAAAAATCAAAGTAATGTTGAATAAAATTGCTGATTCGTGAGAGAGGAAAAAATAAATGTGAAAAAAGGGACATACTCTTCAGTATGTCCCTCTTCGTTGTTTGGGCAGGGTTGAGTTTTAGATTACCAACGGCATTTCGTTTGAGTGATCATGTTTACGATTGACCCAACGTAAACCAAGCATAACGATAAATGACATTACAATCATCAGGCAACCGAGTGGCAGTTGGTCTTGAGCGGGGAAGAACGATGCCAATAGTGTTGCGATGCCAGCACCTAGGTTCTGCATACCACCTAAAATAGCACCTCCAGTACCAGCGTGGTAGGGGAATGGCGAAAGTGCCCCTGTTGTCGCAGCTGGAAATAAGATGCCAGCGCCCAAGAAGTAAATTGTGGCACCGCCAATCAAAGTTAATGCTGTTGTTTGACCAAACAGACCGGGTATCAATACCACTGTTGAGCCCACCAATATAGCTACTAGACCAACATTCAGTGCGCGGCGCTCAGAGCGGCGTTGTGCGATGTAACTAGACAAGCCAGCACCGACTAAGTAACCCGGAATGGGTAAGACAAACAACAAGCTTACTGTCGTTGCCGGTAAGCCAAGTACGCCGCCAAGCAACACACCTGCAGCGGCTTCAAATACGGCCACACCAGCAAATGTTGCGACCAATATCAGTAAGAAACCTTGGAAGCGTTTGTCGGACAGAACGAATTTGTAGCTGTTGGCAACCGATTCATTTTTGCATTGTTCTTTCGGCAGTGTTTCCATCATGCTCGTCATCATAGTGATCACAACAGCAATGCCGAACAGCGCAAGGAACAAGTAGCTAGAACGCCAGCCGAAAACTTCGGTTAGGTAGCCGCCTAATACAGGAGCCATCAATGGGGAGAAGATCACACACATGCTAATCAAGCTGTTTGCACGGTGCAGTTCTGCGCCTTCAAAACAGTCGCGAGTCAATGTACGAGACATCGCCCCGCCACAACCGATGCCCAAACCTTGGATAAAGCTACCTGCTAAGAACCATTCATATTCGTGAGCGAACAATGCCACCAGAGTACCGATGATGTAGATGATCAAACCAATAACGATGATCGGTTTGCGACCTAGGCGATCAGAAAGTGGGCCGTAAACAAATTGCGAAAGACCATAAGGAATCAAGTAACACGCCATCACCGCTTGCAGTGAAGATGCCGAAACTAAGAACTCACCTACCATATGACCGATAGAAGGCACGTACATCGTTTGAGTCATTTGACCTACGGCAGTCAGAATAGCGATTAAAAAGGTAAGTTTCGCTAATGGAAACGAGGCGGACATTTGCGTATCTCTCCAAAAATTAAGACGTAAAAAGCCTTAGCGCTCCATTAAGGAGAGCCAAATAAGTAAAGTAATTAGGGAATCTAGGCGCGAGATATTAGAGCTTGAGTGGCGACTTAGCAATCAAAAAATGTGAAGTTGAACAAGATAAAAATCTATAACTTGGATTACAAAAGCTAATCCGAAATTAGTAAAGTTTAAAAGATAAAAAGGGTGAATAGGTTTCATTGAAATATAATAATTACTCAGACCAACTTGAGTTATTCATGACCAGAAGCGCAGGCGCAAAGAAGTTTATGGAGAAAGGTTTCAGTAGCCGAGTGCAATATAACAATTTCTATCAGAGTGACTATGTAGAAAATAAAAAGGTTGCCTTGATAAAACAGCATTCCTCTAAATTATGGGAGTTTACAAGATCAATCCGATTAGTGAGCATCGAAAATTGCGGGTTATGCCTTCGACAATTTTACTTGGAGTGACAAGCTGAAAGCTCTTGAAATCACAGTAACAAAAGACAAAAACACGACTTATTAACATTTATGTAAACTTTCGTTTTATATGTATGCAAATTGTGCTGTAATTATTCGCTAAGCTATTCGTCTAACCTCATTAGCATTGTATGCAGTAATTAGTTATCAATGTGAGCGTTAGGGTTAAGGAAGTCTTTTGGCTTAAATAAGGATATTAAATGCGCTCTCTATCGGTACAGTGGAAAATAACCCTTTTAGCAGGTTGTTGCCTAATCATTACATCACTGTCTCTTATTGGTTTCTCGATCTACAACGCGACGAGTAATCAACAAGTCATAAAGTCTCAAAGCTCAGAATCGGTTATCAATAAAACTCAGCAGTTGTTGGCGTCTGTTTCTCAGCTCAATGCTCAAGAAACGCAACGTTATATCGACGAAGCTATTTACCGTGCCGAGATGCTTGCGGCGAGTGCTCTGTTTCTAAAGAATAATGCGGATGAAAACTTTACCCCAAGTGAAGAACTTCGTACTGCATTGGACGAAATGGTGCGTCGTTCAGTTTTAAACTTTGATTCGATTCAAGGGGCGTACTTAGTCTTTAAGCCAGACTTGCTTGATAGTGAAGACGCGAACTATGTGGATGCTGATTATGTCGGCTCTAACGAAAAAGGCCGTTTCGCACCTTATTGGAAGGTGGCTGATAACGGTGAGAATGTTTTGCCGAACGTGATCTCGGAATCAACATTGAGCGATGATAGCAACAGTGAGCGTTTTTATTGTCCTTTGTCATCAGGGCAAACGTGTATTAGTACACCAAAAGTTGTAAACAGCGGAGGTAAAACCTTACTGACCTCCTCAATTTCTGTGCCTATTTTAGTCGATGATGTAGCCATTGGTTTCTTAGGGATAGACCTAAGGCTTGATGGCTTAGTGGATGTAGTCACTCAATCTGATCAAAGTTTGTTTGATGGTGCTGGTGCTATTTATGTCGTTAGCTTGGACGGTTCGGTTATTGCTTCTGATGATTCTAGTATTGCTGTTGGTTCGACTTTCCAGAGTGACCACACGAACAGTGATTTGATGACCGACTTTATCTTTGGTGGCGAAGTGACAACGCAATGGAGCAAAAACGACGAGTGGTTACTTGCATTTGCACCTGTTGTTGCGGCTAACCAAACTTGGGGTGTGTTGTTTGAGATTCCGAGAGAGAGCGTCGTCGCTGATGCCAACAAATTGGATTCCATCATTAGTACTAAGCTAAGTGAAGGCATCAAAACGGAAGTAATTGCAGGTACCGTATTCATTTTGTTCGGTTTAGCTATTATCGCATTTGCTTCCCTTTCAATTGTTAAGCCTATTCGACAGGTGGTCGAGAGACTGAATGACATTGCTTCTGGCGAGGGGGATTTGACTCAACGTCTAGAAGTCAAATCTCAAGACGAAATCGGTCAGTTAGCGAAAGGGTTTAACTTATTCTTAGATAAGTTACAGCACACAATTAAAGAAGTGGTTTTAACTACAGAGCAAGTGGCGAGCACAACAGGCCAAGCGAAAGCATCCGCATCAAGCACACGTGAAAGCAGTGAGTCTCAATTTAAAGAAGTCGACCTAGTAGCGACAGCCGCTGAGGAGATGACTCAAACATCAGGCTTGGTGGTACAAAACGCAGAAGTGGCCGTTGATGCGGCTAGCGAAGCTAACCGTTCTGCTCAACAAGGCCAAGAAGTTATCGAGCTTTCTGCCGGTGAAATGAGAAAGCTGGTGGAACGTATGTCGAGCGCGGTGCCTATTGTTGAAGAGCTAGCGAAGAATAATGGAAACATCACCGAGATCTTAAGTGTTATTGAAGGGATTTCTGAGCAAACTAACTTATTAGCACTGAATGCGGCGATTGAAGCGGCGAGGGCCGGTGAGCAAGGTCGAGGTTTTGCGGTTGTGGCGGATGAGGTGAGAAACTTAGCAAGTCGCACGCATTCATCGGTTGGTGAAATCAGAGCGGTTATCGATAAGGTGCACGCAGGTACTCAAGATGTTGTTGAGGCGATACAAGAAGGTAATATTCTCGCCAATGACACCGCGTTACATGTTCAAAAAGCGGTTGAAGATCTCGGTTCGATCTTTATCTCGATAGAAGCGATCAGTGACATGAACAATCAGATCGTCAGAGCGGCAGAAGAGCAGCAATCCGTTTCTGGTGAAGTGAATCAAAGCGTGGTCAACATTCGTGATTTGAGTGCTAAGATTTTAGAGCAAGCTGCGGCGTCTGAACAAGTCGGAAGTGAAATTGATCAGCTGTCTCAACAGCAACAGAAATTAGTTAATCAGTTTAAGGTCTAGTGGTTTAGAACTGATTAAAAAGTGAATTAAAAAAAGGACAAATGGATATTTCATTTGTCCTTTTTTGTTACTTCTGAGGTTTGGTCTAACGTTCTAGCTTCTAAAACTCAGTAATTTTCGCCGAAACCTCTGCTAGCGAAGTTAGTCTTCAATGAACCAGTACCCTTTGTTCACTAACTCTGTCACAACCGTTACGCCCGAAGGAGATAGAGTGGCAGCTGAATTGATCACGGCCTCATCGCAAAGTATGTTGAGTAGTGATGAGTCAGCTTCGTCAACCTTAACCACTTCACCATTGATGTAAGCCGTATTGCTTTCCTTTTCATGGTAGAGCGCTTTTAAGCCAGATACACGATGGATCTCGCCCTCAGACTCTAAGTGCTGAGCGATCTCTTCTTGAGTCCACAAAGGATCAGGTGCAACGATATCAAGCTGGTGGCGTGACTGGCTTAGCAGGCAACCCATGAAATCACTGATCGTTTCTGGTTCTTCCAAGGCTGACTTCAACATATCAGTCAGGTTATCTAAGTCTGATGAACGAATCTTGCCGTAACCATCTTGCGTTTTAAATTCTGGGTCATGTAGGTGAACGTCACCCATATCATGAGCAAGTACAAAGTCGGCAAAATTACTGATTAGCTCTTGCTCTTTAGGAGAACGGTAGCCAATAGAGTAGCTCATTGATGGTTCTAACGTGTTACCTTCGTGCGGGAAGCCTGGTGGAATATAAAGGATATCACCTGGCTCTAAGGTTTCATCAATGATTGGCTCAAAGCCTTCTATTTGACGAAGTGCTGAAGCTTGAACGGATTCTGTGTACTGACCTATATCCTTCGCACCAACCTTCCATTGACGCTTACCTTGACCTTGGATGATGAATACATCGTATTGATCAATGTGAGGGCCAACACCGCCTTCAGGTGCTGAATAGCAAATCATGAGATCGTCGAACAACCAGTTTGGTAATTGTTGGAACGCTTCAGTCAGTTGATTTGCACCTTGATGCCAGTGGTTCGCCGCTTGAACAACCAATTGCCAATGGCTTTCAGTGAGTTCACCAAACTTCTCTTCCGTGAATGGACCATGTTCGGCTGTCCATTTGTTGTCGAGGTTAGAAACAAAGCGAGAATCCACTTCTTCTTCCATCGATAAACCAGCAAGTTCTTCCGGCGAAATTGGGTCGACGAAGTTTTGGAAGCCACCTTTTAAGATGGTTGGTTTTTTATGCCAGTAATTTTCAAGAAACTCGGGCATAGAAAAGCTAAGTTGGTACATGTGAATCCTGTATATTTTAATGCTAGATGCTAGATGCTAGATGCTAGATGCTAGATGCTAGATGCTAGATGCTAGATGCTAGA
>NZ_JBGOOM010000012.1:128325-128510 GCF_041439575.1 Vibrio sp. 5S239
GCTTGGCTTGTAAATCTTGCTGGACAATTTTGATTGCTTCTAACGCTACTTTTGGATCGATTTCGTTGCTTTCGAGCAGATAGATCAGGTCGACAGCCAACTTAACTTCTTCTGGTGCGTTATCCAGTGGTGATGGTGTGTTATCAGTATTCATTTCGCTTAGGGTTCTCTAAGTTAATCAATCT
>NZ_JBGOOM010000013.1:0-74873 GCF_041439575.1 Vibrio sp. 5S239
GGTGTTATGCGGTGGCTTCGTATTGCGTTGCTCACTACTTAGCTTAGCGTTAGAAGTTACAAGGAGATTAGATGCACAAGTTACAACAAGAGATAGAAAGTTGGTCTTGGTTAGAAGGTATAGATCATGGTTTGGATGGATATGAGCAACTTAACCAAATAGGACTTAAACTCAATAAAGAGCTACAAAAAGCTAGTCCATCAGACAGCAAACTACAGACTTTTGAAGAAAAAATAGAAGAACTAAGCCAAGAACGAAAAATATTCTTATCTCAAAGTGTAACTGGTCGCTTCATCAACAGTATTGAGGATAAAGCTGTTGCAGTTAGTTGTTTACGCACGCTTTTGAACCAACAAGACTCTGACATTGAGGGTATTGTTACAGCAATTTCTAGATTTGATGTCAGAGATCAGAATACAGGCTAAAAAGCAACAAGAGTCTTTGGAAAGTGAGTCTATTGCTCTAGAGAAACGAGCCCGAGAATCTGAACAATTAGTCATCAGCTTAGATGACAGAGTAAAAAAGGCTATTCAAGAGGCTGAAGAAAACAAGGATACATTTGTTGATCGGGTTGAAACTGACTTACAGGAAACTATCAACCTCAATTCCAAAAGGTACGAAAGTCAGATTGAAGAACTAAACACTAAACTGGAGTCTGAAAAACAGAAAGCTAAAGAAAAAATATCCAATTTTGTTGAGTCATACAAAAGTGAAATCCAACTCAAAGCACCTGTTTCATATTGGGAAGATAATAAAAAGTTCCACAGGAAACGAGCAAAATACTTTGGTATTGCATCTTTAATTATCGCTCCGTTCATTTTTGCTTTAATAACGTGGGTTGGTTGGGAAGTTCTTTCTACGGACTCAATTGTTTGGGGGAAGATCGGAGTTATTGTATTTGCGACATCTTTAGCTGTATGGCTCATAAGAATTTTGGTAAGAATGTATCTTAGTCATAATCATCTTGAATTAAGTTCGCAGGAAAGAATTATAATGACTAAATCTTACCTAGCTCTCTTAAGTGAGGGAGGCGCTTCTTCTCCTGAAGAAAGGCAGTTAGTTCTACAATCAATATTCAAACCTTCGGCAACAGGTATCATCTCAGATGATGCGGCACCACCAAGTGTTATTGAACTGATAAACCGAACGACCTCAAGATAGTAACTCTTAGTATCAAGTTTGAAGTGCGACTCCTTACCGTTTTGAAGGTTAAGCTATATATTTTGTGAACCATAAGCTAGAAATTAACGTACAAAATGCGACTTTTTAACTTAGGAATACAAAATGACTCTACAAGAAGAAAGAGCATCTAGAATTATTGAAATGGCATGGGAAGATAGAACTCCGTTTGAGGCGATAGAATTACAATTCGGCTTGAATGAAGCTGAGGTTATTCGCTTCATGCGTAGTAAACTGAGAAGCGGCAGTTTTAAATTGTGGCGCTCTCGAGTTTCGGGACGCTTAACCAAACACCAAAAACTGCGAAGCTTTGATATTACAAGATCTTATTGCCCAACTCAGTACAAGCATCGTTAAACTTACACCATACAAAACATTTAAGGCAGACTCCCAACGCTTGGCATTTTCGGTTTGCCTTGAATTTAGTGTTTACGGCACAATGGTTTAGGTTTGGTGGTAGCGTTGCTCACTACTTAATACAACGTTGATACTTTGGAGGATATATGGAAGTAGTTACTACTCAACAGCATGTCTCAGAGTACCCAAATCCGTTTTATTTGAAGCGAGGCGATAAAATAACGCTGGGTGAAATAGATGACGAATTTCCCAATTGGATTTTTATAACCAATGATACTGGTGAGCAAGGCTGGGCTCCAATTCAATATATAGAAAAGGTCGAAAGCAGCTCCTTAGGGGTAATGCTTGAAGATTATGACAATGTTGAGATCGATACCGTCATCGGTGAAAAGCTGACAGTGCTGCATGAACTCAATGAGTGGTATCGAGTTTCGAGATCAACATGCGAAATTGGCTGGGTACCAGTGCGCTCTGTACAACGTATTTAAACGCAAGTCACATAACAATAAATCAATATGACAGGGTTTATATATCAAAATATAAGTAGGCCTCATTTTTATGAGGCCTTCGAATATTACTGGTTTGGCTGGCCGCCAAGACAGATTAACTCGTTTGCTTCTTCTTCAGTTAAATTACTTAATAGTAGATCTAGAGTAATTTCTGTGCGGCGTTGAGCTGAACCAAACTTGTCAAATCCACCACATTTTACCGTGTCAATTTTCACAAGTGCTACGGTTTGCTTGTTGTCTTTTATTTCAACATTTAGAAAGCGCATGTAACTAGCCATATCCCACCACCAATTTGCAGAGTAGGTCAGTTTTGGGTTATCAGTAGTGCTAGAATTAGATTGCGAAATATCGACGACTTCATATTGGAAACCGTACTCATCTAATTTACTTGCAATGATATGTTTAATTGACTCTTTAGTGCGTCCATCATCAATGATCTGGATACTTTTATTTTCTATTTTAGTTGAATCAAGCTGCTGAAGTTCAAGGATGGCATTATTTGCACAGCCAGATATGAGTAGTATTGAAAAAATCAGGACGATTTTATTAAGCATTATAACGGTTCTCAATTATTATTTATATTAACTAAATGTTACCATATGGTATGGTGTTCATAAAATAGTTTTGTTCGTCTTAGAATTAAAATCCATTGCTCGCCCAAGGTTTCTTAAGTTAGCCCATGATACTGGAGCCTAGTACCTTTCTTGGGGGCATTATGTCTATGTACTATGAGGAATCGTTATGATAGTTAGCGAATATGTAGTGAAAAAACCTAATGATAAAGCGCTAAATTTGATTATTGAGCTAGGTTTGCCTGAACCAGGTTCAACGGGTGACTATCGTTGTAAATTTAGTGTTCTGGCATTGGGTATTGACGAGTATATTTATGGTGTAGATGCCATGCAGTCATATTGTATGGCTCTAAAGCGCTTTAATTTTCTGATAAATGACCTCATCTCGGAAGGTTATAAGTTCTACTATCCTGGCTTTCTTGATATGGAACTAGATATTCTTTCAACGTACTTTTAGGTACGAACATAACAAGAGACCATGGCATCAATAGCTAATTTTTGGCGTTATTCTTATCCTACATTAGACCGTCTTTAAGCATTACATCTTGTGTCATGACCATCTTTCGTATGTAGGTAACTTCAAGACAGCTGGGATACTTACATATCAGCCCGTTGTGAGTCTGTTGATATGCCTTGTTACTTTTTTTAGCAGACGATCTAGATTGCTTTTACGCTACTTCGTTCGACTAATGTTGGTTCGAGTTCCACAACCTGTGGGTAAGCATCAGGAGTTTGTAGTCTGCTTAAAAGGGTATCTACTGCGACTTTGCCTAAACGGTGCTTTGGCTGGTGGATTGTACTTAACGCGGGTGTCATGTACTTCGACAGGTGGATGTCATCGTAGCCAATGATAGACAGATCATTCGGAATCGATGTGCCATCTTGCGCCGCAGCGTGAATCACGCCCATCGCCATCATATCGTTACTGACGAACAAAGCAGACGGCATTTCGCCACGAGTTTTCAATGTCTGATAAGAGTCAAAACCACCGTCACATTCAAAGTTGGATTCAACAATCCACTTAGGGTTGATCTCTAAGTTGGCTTCTTCCATTGCTTGCTTGAAGCCTTGATAACGAGACGAAGCTTGATTGCGATGCAGTGGGCCAGTAATACAGCCAATATCCGAGTGACCATTATCGATCAGGTGTTTGGTTGCCATGTAGCCACCTTGGTGCGAGTTATCTTGGATCTTATCGCTCGCAAACAGCATCGGGCCCCAGTCCATTACCACAACAGGCAGTTCTGGGTAGCGATCAAATACATCGATATGTTCGCCTTCAAGGGTAGAACACATCAGCATCAAGCCATCGACACGCTTTTGCAGCAAGGTATCGATAGAGGATTTCATGCGTTCGCTATCGCCTTCGGTGTTACACAAGATAAGATTGTAGCCTTTTTCATAGCAACGACGTTCCACACCTTTTACTACTTCACCAAAAAAGGGGTTGGTGGATGTGGTCACTAGCATTCCCAAGGTTTTGGTTTGCTTCATTTTCAAGCTGCGAGCCAATGCAGAAGGCGCATAGTTTAGTTCTTTAGCTGCACTGTTAACACGCTCAGCAATCTCTTCACTGACAAAGCGTGATTTGTTGATCACGTGGCTCACGGTAGAAGTCGAAACCTTTGCGAGCCGTGCGATGTCTTTCATTGTTGCCATAAAAAATCCTTGTGGGAATAACCTTCCACGTTGGGCGATATTCTGCCTGAAAACAGGGGCTTATGCTTGTTATTTGTTGTTACCGAATTTGAAGGCTAACATCCGTTAACCATGGTTTAGCTCAGGACTTAAGCCTTCAAATAGGTATCAAGCTAAGCAGACAGTTGCTCTGCCAAAAACGCATCGGTTTCCGCACGGCTTGGAATCGACGTTTGAGCACCAAAGCGTGTTACAGAGATAGCAGCTGCAGCGTGGGCAAATTTAATCGCACGCTCTAGTGGCATATCTTCAAGCAAGCCTGTCACTAACGCGCCGTTAAAGGTGTCACCAGCGGCGGTTGTGTCTGTTGCTTCAACACGGAAGCCTGCGATTAATTCACCTTCGCTAGCTTCATTACCTTGACCGCGATGACTCACCCACACGCCTTTCGCGCCTAGCGTGATCATTACCGTTTCAATGCCTTTAGTATGCAGAGCCAACGCAGCTTGATGAGCAGATGCGTTGTCCGTAACGGTAATGCCAGTTAGCACTTCAGCTTCGGTTTCGTTTGGTGTAATCACGTCAACACAAGCAAGCAGCGAATCCGATAATGGACGAGCAGGAGCCGGGTTAAGAATCACTTTAGTTCCACTCTCTTTTGCTACTTTTGCTGCGTATTCAATGCCTTCAATTGGCGTTTCAAGCTGAGTCAGTAGGTATTTAGCGCCGCGAATCTTTTCTAGGTGCGGTTCGATTTGATCGCAAGTCAGTTTGTCGTTGGCTTCTGCTGAAAGACAAATGCTGTTTTCACCGGTTGCTGATACTTGGATCATCGCGATGCCCGTCGGCGTGTTGTCTGCAACGATCACACCGTCGATGTTGATACCATCTTTAGAAAAATCTTGACGAATGTTGGTGCCAAATGGGTCGTCACCAACACAGGCGATGAAGCCAATGTCTGCGTTTAATCTTGCTGCTGCTACGGCTTGGTTTGCGCCTTTACCGCCAGGAATGACCTGATAGTTACCGCCAATCAAGGTTTCACCCGGACGAGGGAACGAAGGAACTTGCAGTACGTGGTCAGCGTTAACGCTACCTAAAACAATCAGTTGAGTCATGATACGAGCCTTATGATATATCGTATTTGAAAATGCATAGGTCTTTCTCATTACGTTAATTCACATTACGTTCATTGCTAGCCTTGTTAGCGGCTTATGAGAAACAGCGATGCACTATCGGGTTTTGCTTTTGTCTTGAGCCAGTGCGCTAATGAGTCAAGCAAAGCAGGGGATAGGGGACCCCTGCTTTATATTGCGTTATCTAGTAACGATTACTTAGCGATGATTTTTAGAGGTACTGGAACGTACTCGTCTACTGTTTCGCCTTTCAGTACTTTGTCTGCCATTTCGATACCTAGAGAACCGATTAGGTCAGGCTGTTGTGCAACCGTTGCGCCAAGTAGGCCGCGGTTAACTGCTGCGATGCCGTCTTCAGTGCCATCAAAGCCAACGATCATCACTTCTTTACCTGAAGCTTGAACGGCGCGAAGTGCACCTAGAGCCATTTCATCGTTTTGAGCGAATACCGCTTGTACGTCTGGGTTAGCTGCAAGCAAGTTTTCCATTACGTTCAGACCTTTAGTACGGTCGAAATCAGCTGGTTGGCTTGCTAGAAGCTCAAGGTCACTGCCGTTTACTGCGTTCATAAAGCCTTCACCACGTTCACGAGCAGCAGAAGTACCAGCGATACCTTCAAGTTGGATTACCTTTGCTTTTTCACCCACTTTTTCCATGATGAAGTGGCCTGCCATTTCACCGCCGATTACGTTATCAGAAGCGATGTGGCTCACTACGTCACCACGGCTTGCGCCACGGTCTAGCGTTAGTACAGGGATGTCTGAGCGGTTAGCAATACGAATCGCGTTAGACACAGCGTCTGAATCTGTTGGGTTGATCAGGATTGCCTTAACACCACGAATGGTTAGATCTTCAATGTTCGACAGCTCTTTGCTTGGGTCGTTTTGAGAATCAAGAACGATAAGCTTGTAGCCTAGCTCTTCAGCTTTCGCTTCTGCGCCATCTTTCATGGTTACAAAGAATGGGTTGTTCAATGTAGACAGAACGATTGCCATTGTATCTTGCGCCTGTGCAGACACAGATACTGTTGTAGAAAGAAGAGCAGCAGAAATAAGAGTCGCTAATTTTTTCATGGTGTAAGTCCTTTGTGTAGGGTGAGCTAGGAGGTGAGTCCTAGCTCGTAGTTACATTATTTATAGATTCTAATATTTTAAGGTAAAACAGGGTGTTACTTGTATTAACCTAGGATGTGAATAGGTTTATTTGTTTTTGTTGTCGACCAATACCGCCAGAAGAATAACCACTGCTTTTGCAATCATCTGGTAGTAAGAAGATACGTCTAATAGGTTTAGGGCGTTGTTTAGGAAACCGATAATCAGAGCACCAATCAATGTGCCCATGATGCGACCACGACCGCCGGCCAAGCTTGTGCCACCCAGAACTACGGCGGCAATGGCGTCTAATTCATAACCCATACCTGCGGTTGGTTGAGCTGATGACAAACGAGATGCCACGATGATGCCTGCCACTGCTGCTAACAGACCACAGATTGCGTAAACACCGATTTTTACTTTGTCTACGTCGATGCCTGATAGGCGAGTGGCTGATTCGTTGCCACCCAGTGCGTAAACGTAACGACCAAAGCGTGTGTGGTTAAGTAGGTACCACACTGCTGCGAATACCACGACCATGATCCATACTGGAACTGGGATGCCCATTGCGTAGCCTGTACCGAACCAAGCGAATGCGTCCGCTGTGTCAGTGAAGCCCGTTGAAATAGGACGACCATCTGTGTAAACCATGGTTACGCCGCGCAATAGAGTCATGGTGACTAGTGTTGCGATGAAGGCTTGAACCTTACCCTTGGCGATAATCACACCACTGATAGCACCTAATGCAGCACCTGCGACTAGAGCGGTTGGCACTGCGATCATCACTGGGATTTCCATACCAATCATGCTGGCTGCGAATGCACCACAAAGTGCCAGTACCGAACCAACACTCAAGTCGATACCTGCGGTTAAGATAACCAGCGTCATACCCACTGCGATAATGGCGTTGATAGAGGTTTGGCGCAGAATGTTTAGGATGTTGTCGACAGTAAAGAAATTCGGATTTAGAAAAGAAACGACAACAATCAGGAAGATCAAAGCAATTAATGACTTTTGATCAATCAGCCACTCTTTACTGATTAACGGTTTCTTCTTTGGCGCTTCAGTTTCAGTTGTTTTGTTTATGGTTTTAGTACTCATGCTGCGTCCTCGTTGAGCTTTTTACCGACCGCACACGCCAGTAATAATTCTTGGTTTGCTTCTTTTGCATCAAATTCACCGCTTACACGGCCTTCATGCATCACCATGATGCGGTCACTCATTCCTAATACCTCTGGCATTTCAGATGAAACTAAGATGATGCTCATGCCGTCGGCTTTAAATTTATTAATGAGTTGGTAAATCTCTTTCTTAGCACCGACATCGACACCACGAGTTGGTTCGTCGAGAATCAATACTTTTGGTTTAGTCATCAACCCTTTAGCGATAGCCACTTTCTGTTGGTTGCCACCAGAAAGGTTACCAATAATTTGCTCGCGAGTTGGTGTTTTGATGTTGAATAGCTTGATGAAATCATCAACCGCCATCACTTCGTCTTGGTGTTGAATTTGACCACTCTTAGTCAGTAGATCCAGTGAACATAGCGACATGTTCTCTTTCACTGAAAGCCCAAGCACTAAACCATCGCCTTTACGGTCTTCAGAGATGTAAGCAATACCATTGGTAAGACCATCTTTTGGACTTACAGGATTAATGGTTTTGTTTTCCAGGTTGATGACACCGCGTTCACTTGGAAGGGCACCGTAAATCACTTTCATCAGTTCGGTACGACCCGCACCCATTAGGCCAGATACACCCAGGATTTCACCGCGTTTTAGCGTAAAGCTCACGTCGTGAACACCAGAACCCGTCAGGCCAATCACTTCAAGACAGGTTTCACCGTGGCTCTGGCCGATACGTGGATATTGCTCGTCTAGCTTACGGCCAACCATCATTTCGATTAGGCCATCTTCGTCGGTGTCATTTACTTCACACTGACCAATGAACTTACCGTCACGAAGCACTGTGATGTCATCACAAATCTCGAAGATCTCTTTCAAACGGTGAGAGATGTAAACAATGCCACAGCCTTCATCGCGCAGTTCGTTAATCACCTTAAACAGAGACTCAGTTTCAGTATCGGTTAGCGCATCTGTCGGCTCATCCATAATGATGACCTTAGATTCAAACGATAGGGCTTTCGCGATCTCTACCATTTGCTGCTCACCAAGACTTAGCTGGCCTAAAGGTGTTTTTGAGCTGTGTTTTACGTTAAGGCGTTTAAGTAACTTGTCCGCTTCTTGGTACATTTCGTTCCACAAGATGCGACCCATGGTGCCCGTGATTTCACGACCTAAGAAGATGTTCTCGGCAATGGTCAACTCAGGAATTAGATTCAGTTCTTGGTGAATGATGCTAATGCCTGCTTGTTGAGAATCACGCGGCCCTTTAAATGCGGCAGGCTTTCCTTGGTAGGCGATAGTGCCGCCATCCAAGTGATAGATACCCGTCAACACTTTCATGAGTGTTGATTTACCCGCACCGTTTTCACCCATTAACGCCATTACGCGTCCTGGGTAAACGTTGAGGCTTGCCTTATCCAGTGCTTTAACACCAGGGAAAGCTTTCTCAATTGAGCTAAGTTCTAAAATGGCTTGAGTCATGTCGGTTCCTTTACTCGGGGCCAGTTGTATTTGATTGTTCTGTCTATGTATTCTTTTGGTTCAGTGATGACACTGAACTGTCATTGCGTTTTGCTTGAGCTAAAAGGTTACGCCAGCTTGGAAAATAACATTTGCGTATGGTGTGTATTCACCAGTGCGAATCACTGCACGGCTTTCATGCGTTCGCTGTTTGAATTCTTCATGAGTGATATAAGTAATCGAAAGCGATTTGCCACAACGTGCTTCTTCTGTCTTGATTAAATCAATCAGCGCTGCGTGGTGCTCTGGGCTTACTTTCGCAAACTCTTCTGCAATCACAACGCCTTCGATTTGAGATTCATCCAGCATGGTTTTTACCGTTTGCTGAAAGCTTGGGACACCGTGAGTCAAAGCAAGATCAATACGAGTTACGTGGTCTGGAATTGGTAAGCCCGCGTCACAAATCGTGATTTCATCTGTGTGGCCAAGAGTCGCCACTAAGTAAGAGAGTTCAGAGTTTATTAGAGTACTTTTTTTCATATCACGACCTATCGAAAAATAACGTTTAATGGGTTGAGAACAACTCAAGAAAAGCCATCGAAACGTTTCGATATTGATAATAATGTGTGATTTATCATTTGCACGTTTGATTGTTTTAGAGTGTGATAACGATCATCGAAACGTTTCGATGGTGCGTGTTTTGGTGATCGTAATCACTATTTATTTGCAGGGTGAATGTGTTGATTTACTTATTTTACGCTTCTCGTGTATGAGCTGTTACAGCAACGATGGCATGGTCCGTACTGAATTGGTCATGCTCGAAGCTTGGATTAATTAGGTGATGGTCTAACACTGTATAGCTAGAGATCTCCATCAAACTCGAGGAGTTCTGACAGTCAAACTCGTTTGACATTAAAATGTAGTCCAGCACAGAACCAGAAGCGCCGTAGTAATGGGTCGGCTTACGCTGTGCAAGCAAGTCTTCTTCATGTAGCTGATGGTAAAGATCCCAGCTGTCTTTTAAGCGAAAGTGGGACAGCCAATGCTTGCTGTTTTCGTCTCGGTTGATTGAGTAACTCAACAGTCCTTTAAACTCGTCGTTGAATAGAGGCTTATTAAAGTCACCCATCAACACGACAGGTTGATCGGTCTGGTAGCGTTGATGGGTGATGTATTGATGCAGCATCTGAGCTTCTAGACCGCGTTGGGCACTGGATAACCAAGAGCCAAGTTGTTCTTGGTGTAAGCGAGTGAGCGTGTCACTTTGTGGTTTTTTACCTTGCTGAGCGTTGTCTACATTGACCGATTCTGCTTTTGGTTCTGTCGGTCGTTGTGATTTGAAGTGCACCACATAACAGTCGGTTGAACCTAAATGGGGTAACGTAATCGTTGTGTGAACAGGCGTTCTGTTGAATGAGAATTTGTCGCCAAGGTTGAATGCTGTCAGTAACGTCGAATCTGGTCTAACAGGCTGTACGTTTTCAATCGGGTAACGGGAAACAATACCAACGACAGGTGAGGTATATAGGTAATCATCTTCAACGTGTGCGCTATCGACTACTGCAAAGTAAGGGTAGCCAAGTTCATTCATTAACTGCTCTAAAGACTGCGGGCTAAATATCTCTTGGAAGCCAATCACATCACAATCTAATGAACGAATCGCTTCAGCTATCCAGCCTTGTTTCTTTCGCCATTCGTCGAAGCTGTAGATATTTTCAAAATCATAATAAGCATTCGGTGGTTCGAGGTAGTTCAAAAGGTTGAACGTTGCGAATGTTATTTGGTTTGGTTTGTTCAAGGTTGAATCCTATTGAAATCACTCCTTTAAGGATATCTAAAATATGAAGATATTGTTCGGGTTTAGCCACTTATTTTCATTGGCTCTAGATTAGAGAGTCGTTTTTTGCTTAGATTCTCTCCACTCGACGCTTTTAAGGCGTCGCATTTATTTTTATCTGCGATCAATCGATCGTTTTGTGATGGTTAAAGAATGAAAAAATATACTTCCCTTACTCTTATGTCATTGAGTGCTCTCTTCTCTACATCGTCATTGAGTCATTCCCTTGAGGCATATTCTATTGCGAAAATCGAATCTCGTATCTCGGCGCGCATTGGTGTCGCAGTTTACGATTCCGCGACGGATCAAATATGGAATTATAAGGGCGACGAACGCTTTCCAATGATGAGTACCTTTAAAACTTTAACGTGTGCGAATCTTCTCTATGACCATGAAAGTGAAGGATTAGATTTAGATTCAAAAGTTGGGATAGAACCTGATGAGCTTATTGCTTGGTCTCCGATTACTAAATCGTTTGTCGGTAAAGAGATCTCACTCAGAAGCGCATGTGCCGCAACCATGGAAATGAGCGACAACACGGCCGCTAATATAGTGTTACGAAGCACAGGTGGGCCTAGCGGGTTAACTGAGTTTTTGCGTTTCATGGGAGACAGAAAAACACGCCTTGACCATATCGAACCCGATTTGAACCATGCTCGTCCGGGTGATCAGCGTGACACCACAACACCAAACACTATGGTCAAAACGTTAAACGAATTGGTGTATGGCAACGTGCTATCAGAAGAATCTAAAGCTCAGCTAAAGACTTGGATGATGGATAATAAAGTCTCCGATGGGATGATCCGTTTGATTCTGCCTGATGGTTGGAATATTGCCGATAGGTCCGGAGCGGGCGCTTATGGCTCACGTGCTATCACGGCTATCGTGTGGAGTGAAACTCGCGCTCCGTTAATCATCAGTATCTCTCTGACGGAAACCGAATTAGCCATTCCAGAGCGTGACACTGTGATCAATGAAATTGGTGAACTTGTTTTTGATGGTTACGGCGTTCAATAGTTAAGACCAACAACACTTCGCGCTAGTCACTGATACAGCTTCGGTTCTAGCGCGTTTTATTTCTTTAGACCGGACCAAGTAATTTATAAATAAACGGTAATAGATGGAGTGCTGATGGTTTTATTAGTTATTACATGATGTTAGATTTGAACCTATACTTGCTTTAACGGTGTGCATTTAAAGCCGGTCAATCAAGTTGGATATAGAATTTATAACATTTGAAGGGAGAATCAAATGGGAACAAATTTTCGAAGTAAAGCCTCGCAACGCACTCAGTTTTTCAGGTTTAAATTGAAGTCATGTGCAATCATGTTGCCGCTTATTGCTTTACAACCCTCCGTTACTTACGCTTCTGAAACTCAATCACCTCCTGCTGCCACCGTTATTGAAACCACACAACTGGTTGGTTTTGGTGAAGCAAAATATCCAGCCGATTTCACTCACTTCGATTACGTTAATCCTGATGCGCCAAAGCAGGGCAAAGTGACCTATGGCAGCATAGGTACGTACGATAGCTTTAATCGATTCGGTTCCCGCGGCGTTGCTGCAAGTTATACCGGAGAGATTTACGATACCTTGATGTTTTCTCCGAGTGACGAGATTGATGCGTACTATCCATTGATTGCTTCAAAGGTTCGCTACGCCAGTGATTTCACTTGGATGGAAATCGACATCAACCCAAATGCTAAATTCCAAGACGGCGAGCCTATCACCGCGCATGATGTTGCCTTCACTTTTGACAAGTTCTCAACCGAGGGCGTGCCTCAGTATCGTGTGTATTACAAAGAGATTAAGTCAGTAAAAGCGGTCTCTGATTTGGTTGTTCGCATTGAAATGAACAGCCCAAACCGCGAAAAACTGTTTAGCTTCGCGCAAAGCACTCGTGTATTGCCGAAACATTTCTGGAAAGACAGAAAACTGTCTGAGCCGCTAAGTGAGCCACCAGTCGGTAGTGGCCCTTATAAGATCATCAGCTACAAATCGGGCCAAAGTGTTACCTATGGTCTAGATGAAAATTACTGGGCAGCAGACCTACCAGTTAACGTTGGCCGTAATAACTTCAAGCAGGTGCAATACGATTACTACCGTGACGACACGGTAATGTTGGAAGCCTTCAAAGCAGGGGAGTTCGATCTTCGAACCGAGAACTCGGCTAAGTTTTGGGCCAACTCTTACACGGGTGCAAATTTCGATAAAGGCTACATCATTAAAGAAGAGATAAACCACGAGAAGCCTGAAACGACTCAAGGTTTTGTCTTCAATATTCAATCTCCTGTGTTCTCAGATCCTAAGGTGCGTGAAGCGTTAACGTACGCGATGGACTTTGAGTGGATGAACAAGAACATGTTTTATGGTCAGTACAAACGTACTCGTAGTTACTTCCAAAACACGGACTATGAAGCGAAAGGCTTACCAAGCGAAGACGAAGTTGAATTACTGTCGCAGTATAAAGATCAAATCCCACCACGAGTGTTTACTGAAGAATTCCAGCCGCCAGTAACCGATGGTAGCGGTCGTATCCGTAGCCAAATGCGTACCGCTTTCAAGCTATTGAAAGAAGCAGGTTGGGTACTGAAAGACAAAGTAATGACTAACGCAAAGAGTGGTAAGCCAATGTCTTTTGAGTTATTGATTTACAGCCCGACCACGGAGCGAATTGCAACACCAGTTCAAAAGAATCTCAAGCGCATGGGTATCGAGATGAAGATCCGAACCATAGATACCACTCAGTATATCAAGCGCTTGCGCGATCGTGACTTCGACATGGTGTCTTCATCGTTTTCTGCAAACCCTTACCCTAGCCCAAACTTAATGATCGTTTGGAACTCTAACTACATTGATTCTACTTACAATACTGCAGGTGTGATGGATCCGGTGGTTGACGCGTTAACAGAAAAAATTGCGCGTAACCAACAGCATCCTGAAAAACTTCTTACACTAGGTCGCTCACTTGACCGTGTATTACAGTGGAATTTCTACAACATCCCGCAATGGCACGTTGGTGAGTACCGCGTAGCAATGTGGGATAAGTTTGAGCGTCCAGATGTATTGCCTAAATACGATTTAGGTATTGATACATGGTGGATTTCAGAAGAGAAGGCGGCTTTGCTGCCTGAAAAACGTCGCTAGGAGTTAGTTAGCATGGCCGCGTATATATTTCGGCGTTTACTGTTGGTGATCCCCACGCTGTGGGCGATCATCACCATCAACTTTTTCATTATCCAGATTGCGCCCGGAGGTCCGGTAGAGCAAGCTGTTGCTCAATTAGAAGGGCATAACTCCGGCATCATGGAGCGCTTTTCTGGTGGTGGACAAGAAGTTGATTTAAGCGAAAGTGACCAAGCGTCTGCCAGTGGCTATAAAGGTTCTCGTGGGCTTGATCCGGAAGTGGTTGAAGAAATCAAAAAGCAGTTTGGTTTTGATAAGCCGATTCATGTTCGCTACTTTGAAATGTTGAAAAATTACGCGACCTTTAACTTCGGTGAAAGCTTGTTTAAGGGTGGTAACGTTATTGATTTGATCATCGAGCGACTGCCTGTTTCCATCTCCTTAGGGTTATGGAGTACCTTAATCATTTATGTGATTTCGATACCTTTAGGCATCATGAAGGCGATACATCACGGTTCTCGGTTTGATATTTGGTCGAGTGCGGTGGTGATTGTCGGCTATGCTGTTCCGGGCTTCTTGTTTGCGATTATCCTGATTATTTTGTTCGCGAGTGGTAACTACTTCAGTTGGTTCCCATTGCGTGGACTCGTGTCGAGTAACTTCGACCAGCTCAATTGGTATCAGCAAATTGGCGACTACTTCTGGCACTTGGCGTTGCCTATTTTTGCAATGGTCATTGGCGGCTTTGCCACGCTCAGCATGCTGACCAAAAACTCTTTCCTTGATGAAATCAACAAGCAATATGTGGTGACAGCGCGAGCAAAAGGTTTGGACGAGAGCAGTATTCTCTACAAGCACGTGTTCCGTAACGCTATGTTGATCATTATTGCGGGTTTCCCTAGCGCATTTATTAGTATTTTCTTCACGGGTTCTATGTTGATTGAAGTGATGTTTTCACTTGAAGGTATCGGTCTGCTTGGCTTTGAGTCGACCATTCAGCGAGATTACCCAGTGGTGTTCAGCTCTCTCTATATCATGACCTTGCTCGGCTTGGTACTGAGCATTATCTCCGACCTGACGTATACCTGGGTTGATCCTCGAATTGATTTTGAAGCGCGTTAATGGCGAATGAATAAAAAGGTATTGATAATAAATGTTTAACAACCCTTTAGCTGAAGCTCGTTGGTTGCGTTTTAAAGCAAACAAGCGTGGTTTTATCTCCCTTTGGATATTTACCATTCTGTTTGGACTGAGTCTGTTCGCAGAGATCATCGCCAACGACAAGCCACTCTTGGTTTCTTATGATAATCAGTGGTTTGTGCCTGTCATTAATGAATATGCCGAGACCGAATTTGGTGGCGAGTTTGAAACCGAAGCGGATTACAAAGACCCGTATGTTATTGAGCTCATTGAAGACAGCGGTTACATCGTGTGGCCAATCATTCCTTTTAGCTACGATACGATAAACTTCGATATTTCAGGCGCGGTGCCATCGGAGCCAGATTCAGTGAACTGGCTAGGAACCGATGATAAAGGGCGCGATGTGCTAGCTCGCATCATTTATGGGTTCCGTATTTCCGTTCTATTTGGTTTTATTCTGACGATTGTATCGAGCGTGGTCGGCGTCGTAGTCGGGGCGACACAAGGTTATTACGGTGGCTGGGTCGACTTGTTTGGGCAACGATTCATTGAAGTCTGGTCTGGTATGCCGACCCTGTTCTTGTTGATCATTTTGTCGAGCTTTATTGAGCCTAATTTCTGGTGGTTGCTCGGGATTATGGTGTTGTTCAGTTGGATGAGTTTGGTTGGGATTGTTCGAGCTGAATTCTTACGTTGCCGAAACTTTGATTACGTAAGAGCCGCGCAGGCCATGGGCGTGGATGACAAACGCATTATGCTTCGTCACATGCTACCCAACGCGATGGTGGCGTCGTTAACCATGATGCCGTTTATCCTCTCAGGCTCGGTCACCACATTAACGTCGTTAGATTTCTTAGGCTTTGGTCTTCCTGCGGGCTCGCCTTCGTTAGGTGAGCTATTGGCGCAAGGTAAAGCTAACTTGCAAGCGCCTTGGCTTGGTATTTCTGCTTTCGTCGTGCTTTCACTGATGCTGACGTTACTGGTCTTCGTTGGTGAAGCGGTGCGTGATGCTTTCGACCCACATCAACAGAAGTAAGGATAGGTTATGACTTCAAATACAACGCCTGCTTCTCCAGTTTTGACCATCGACAAATTGTCGGTCGGTTTCGGGCGAAAAGATTCGATAGAACAAGTGACGCAAGATGTCTCTTTAGAAATATACAAAGGTGAGACATTGGCGCTGGTGGGCGAGAGTGGCTCCGGTAAATCGGTTACAGCTAACTCGATTTTAAAACTGCTGCCTAAAGGCTCATCGCACTACTTAAACGGTAAGATTAATTTCTCAGGTACCGATATCCTGAGTTGCTCTGAAAGGCTATTGCGCGGGATTCGTGGTGGTCGCATCGGCATGATCTTCCAAGAGCCTATGGTGTCGTTGAACCCACTTCATCGAGTCGGTAAGCAGCTGGTTGAAACTCTTTCTATTCACCGAGGAATGCGAACCAATAAAGCGCAAGCCTTGGCGATAGAGTGGCTTTCAAAGGTGGGTATTCGTTACCCAGAGCAGAAGATATCCGCGTATCCGCACGAGCTGTCAGGTGGAGAGCGTCAGCGTGTGATGATTGCGATGGCACTGATCAACGAACCAGAACTGCTTATCGCTGATGAGCCGACAACGGCTTTGGATGTATCAGTACAAGCGCAGATTCTCGACCTGTTAAAAGATCTGCAACAAGAGCTGGGTATGGCGATGCTTTTTATCACTCATGACTTAAGCATCGTTCGTAAGATTGCCGACAGAGTAGCGGTAATGAAAGATGGTCGCTTGGTTGGAAGCAATGACTGCCAAACACTCTTTAATGCACCAGCTCACCCTTATACGCAAAAGCTTATCAACTCTGACCCGAAAGGCTTGCCCGTTCCAGTTTCTCCGGAAAGTGAACCTCTGCTCGATGTTAATCAACTTCGTGTTTGGTTCCCGATTACGGGCGGTTTATTTAAGCGAACCATTTCTCATGTCAAAGCCGTAACAGACATGGAGTTCACTTTGAAGAAAGGGCACTCAATCGGTTTAGTTGGCGAAAGTGGCTCGGGTAAATCGACAACCGGTATGGCGATACTCAAATTGGTGCAAAGTGAAGGTTCAATTACCTACGCTGATGAGCAAATTCAAGGCTTAAACCGCCAACAAATGCTGCCGTTTAGAAGCCGCATGCAAGTGGTCTTTCAAGACCCGTTTTCTGCATTGAATCCAAGAATGTCGGTCGCTCAGGTGATTGGTGAAGGTTTGTTAGTGCATCAACAATTGGATGAGAATGAACTCGACCAACGCATCTGTGACGTAATGAAAGAAGTCGACCTCGATCCAGAAACTCGTCACCGCTACCCCAACGAATTTTCTGGCGGACAAAGGCAGCGTATCGCCATTGCACGAGCTCTTATTCTTAAGCCAGAGTTTATCTTGCTCGATGAACCAACATCGTCATTAGACAGAACGGTACAAGCGCAAGTGTTAGATCTACTCAAGTCACTTCAAGAAAAGTACGGTCTGACCTATTTGTTTATCAGTCATGATTTGAATGTCGTGAAATCCTTGTGTCATTACACCATTGTAATGAAAGCTGGCGAGGTAATAGAGAAGGGCGACACTGAGACTTTGTTCGGAAATCCGCAACATGAATACACCAAGCAGCTTGTGAGTCTTTCAAATGTTGGTGGGACGTTATAACGGAGGTGACAGCATTAAAACAAATAATGACCTGATCAATTCAACATGGTCATTTCGTTGTTTTAAGATTACACTGCGCCCAATATTTCAGAAGTACATATTTAGGTAGAGGTCACCATGGACCAAGAACATTACGAAGACGCTGATTACGAAGGTTACGATCACGGTGAAGAAGGCGAAGAGATTGAAATCGAAGCCATTGGTATCGATGTTTCTTCTCAGCCAATCGAGCTCTACAAAGCGTTTAAGATCGCTAACCTAGTAAGCGGTGGCGGTGAGGCTAAACACATCATTTCTGAAGGCTACGTAGCGGTAAATGGTGAGCTAGAAACGCGTAAGCGTCGTAAAATGTACGATGGCGACTTCTTTGAATTCAATCAAGAATACTATGTAGTGGTGTGTGATCAGCCAGTACAAGAAGAATCAGAAAAACCGAAAAAGAAAGAAGCGCCGCAACAAAACAACAAGACGAAGAAAGGTCAGTCTAAAAAGGGTTCAAGCAAGAAAGAATCGCAGCGGAGCACTGCAGATACGCTAAGTGCTAAAGCTGAACCTAAGAAAGAGAAAAAAGAGGAGAAAGAAAACAAATCGAAAAAGAAAGCGGACACGCCAAAGCCCCAACGTGACGATAAAAGCGGCCGTAATTCGATTGAATTCTTCTAAGTTATAGTTCTAAACTGCTACTCTTTTTAAACCTAAGCAAGGTTTGACCTAGGTTTTACTTAAGCAGATATCAAAAGGCTCGCTATTTAGTGAGCTTTTTTTGATCCACTAAACTTAACCTATGGCCTGGGGTTAAGGCTTGCTTGAAAAAAGCTATGTGTATGTCTAGCACCAACGAGCCGTTGAACTGCGTGAAAGTTTCTAATTCTGACCAATCATGTATTTAATGAGTTACGCTTTGTTGTCTTCATAGCTGAGGTATTGGATACACAGATCATGAAAGGCCTGAGCTTGCGGTGAGATCGTACGGTCGGCCAATCTAAATATGCCGATTTGTCGTTGCAAGGGCGGGTCAATCAACGGAATCCAGATTAATCGGGTCTCATTGGTTGGGAAGGCCAGCTTTGGCAGCGTGGTTAAGCCTATCCCAAGTTCTAATACAGAAAACAGCGAAGTGATGTTCTCCACGGAATAGAGCGCTTGTTCACTGAGCATTCGTGCGGGTGTTGGGTCAAGTAGGGTACATGTCCCGTTGCGAATGAACGGTTGTTTTAACAAAGTTTGCCATTCTATTCCCTCGAACTGAGAGGCGATAGGGTTGTCTCTGAGGCAGACCACACCAATAGGATCGGAGAGCAATGGCGTGAAATCGATGCTCTCTTCTTCTAAATGGGAGATATTTCCGAGGGCAACATCCACTTCCCCAGAGAGTAATCTTGCTTCCACACCAGCCGCATTGTCATCAATCAAGCTTACCTCAACATTTGGGTACTGTTCACAAAAAGCCCCTAAAACACTAGGGATTAATTTTGCCGCTACCGATGGCACGCTCGCTATTCGAACTCTTCCTTGTTGTCCTGCGGCGGCGGCACGTAAGTCATTGTCTAATGCATTGTAAACATTAAGAAACTGGATGACTTTTGGAAGGCATATTTCCCCGAAAGGAGTCAGTGTGGATTTGTTGCCTGTTTCAAACAGTGGTTGGCCGAGTATTTTTTCTAGCTCTTTTATTGATGTAGAAAGTGCCGCTTGCGATCGATTTGCTCGGTGAGATGCTGCTCGAAATCCGCCTTCTTCGACCACTAAAACAAAATGTTTTAACTGTTGTAGCTTAATACTCATGGCACTGATCCTTCTCTAGCCCTTGCTATACCTTACTTTTTGGCATGTGATAGGTTTTATTTATCAAATGCACAAAATTTACCGTTAGATTTATCATTCGTCAAGGTGCAGTATTTAACCATCTTGAAACATAGTTGTTACAAAGTTGGATGGAATCGTGAACGCACAAACTAAAAAACACCCAGTAAAAACCGCTCTTTTTGCTTCAAAAGCACCACTAGAGTGGGCGATCGTAAATAACGGTACTCTATACACCGCGCAGATTCCAATTGATGAAACGGGCGCAGTCGTAGAGGGCGGTATTGAAACGCAAACGCGACAGACTTTTAACAACCTTGTTCATACGTTGGAGTGTGCAGGCGAATCTATGGATTCAGTGCTGCAAGTTCTGATTTACGTGACAGACCGTGAATACCTAAAAACGGTAAACAGCGTATACGGAGAATACTTCAATGCACCTTATCCAAACCGTGCTGCGGTCGTCGTTGCAGGGTTAGCAAGAGAAGAGATGCTGGTCGAGTTCGTGGTTTATGCATCGGCGTCTCAACCTGAATAATTCGACTGTGAACTAAGGCTATTTGCGGTTCAATACTCTTTGAATTAAAGCGGTTTATTGATACAAGCGAACGGGTTCACTTTAGATACAAAATATACGACTTATTTTAGCAATTAATTACCTGAATATTAACAGTTTATTAATTAACCAGATGGTTGCCAGGCTCAACCGCGACCAAACCGTTACAAGGACAGAATGATGACTCAATTACAGAATGTTCAAGCAGAAAACGCACTTTACATTGGCGGCGAATGGCAAGCGGGTGTAAGCACCGTTACGAACATTAACCCATCAGATATTTCTGAAAACATCGGTAACTTTGCACAAGCAAGTGCTGAACAAGTTCAACAAGCGATTTCAGCGGCAAAGCACGCTCAACCAGAGTGGGAAAAAACGCCAATTGAACGTAAGCAAGCAGTACTTCAAGCGATTGGTGATGAGCTGATTGCACGTTGCGATGAGCTAGGTACGTTGCTTTCTCGTGAAGAAGGCAAGCCTTTTGCTGAAGGTCGCGGCGAAATTTACCGTGCAGGTCAGTTTTTCCAATACTTCGCGGCTGAAGTGCTTCGCCAAATTGGCGACAACGCAGAATCAGTTCGCCCAGGCGTTTCTGTTGAAGTGACTCGTGAAGCTGTTGGTGTTATTGGCATCATCTCTCCTTGGAACTTCCCGACAGCAACAGCGGCTTGGAAAATCGCTCCTGCGCTTGCTTTCGGTAACAGCGTTATCTGGAAACCAGCAAACCTAACACCAGCAAGTGCGGTTGCGCTTACTGAAATTATCCACCGCCAAGGTATCCCAGCAGGCACGTTCAACCTTGTTCTGGGTAGCGGTTCAACAGTGGGTGATGCACTGATCAACTCAAAAGAAGTGAACGGTGTGAGCTTTACCGGATCGGTTGATACGGGTCGTAAGGTTGCCGCTGCAACAGCGCCAAACTTCGTTCGTTGCCAATTAGAGATGGGCAGCAAGAATGCACTTGTGGTTGCAGACGATGCTGATATCCAAACAGCGGTTGACGCGACTATCGCTGGTTCGTTCTCTGGCGCGGGTCAAAAATGTACCGCGTCTTCTCGTTTAGTGGTTATGGATGGCATTCACGACCAATACGTTGAAGCACTGATCAAGCGTATGAGCGAGCTAAAAGTCGGTCACGCACTGGAAGAAGGCGTATTCATGGGCCCGGTAGTTGACGGCAAACAACTCGAAGCAAACCTAGGTTGGGTTGAGAAAGCACGTCAAAGCGGCGGTGAGCTGGCATTCGGTGGCGAACGCTTGAGCATGAAACATGAAGGTTTCTACATGTCTCCAACTCTGTTCTTGAATACGAAGAACGATTGGGAAGTGAACCAAGAGGAAGTGTTCGCACCAATGGCAAGCGTGATTCGTGTGGCTGACTTAGAAGAAGCGATTGCGACGACCAACGATACTCGCTTTGGTCTAACAGGCGGCATCATTACTCAGAGCCTACGTACTAGCGCAATGTTCAAGCAACAAACGCAAACAGGTTGTGTGATGGTGAACCTACCAACAGCAGGCACGGATTACCACGTACCGTTTGGCGGCCGTAAAGAGTCTAGCTTCGGTCCTCGTGAGCAAGGTCAATACGCGAAAGAGTTCTACACAGTGGTGAAGACAGCTTACCAGCGTCCTTACTAGCTAGATCTGTATTAATTGACGTTCTATTAATGAAAAGTGGCCTGATTCACAGAGTCAGGCCAACATTCAAACCAAAACAGCAAACGAACTTAGACAAGTGATTTAACCCATTTTTGAAAACATGTTACTTGAGCGTGTTTTCAAAACCGAGCTAGAACACTGAGCTTTCAATAGGAGTGGTTATGTACCAGCAACGGATTGTTATAGATGGATTGCAATACTGCAATTGGAACAGAGAATATTTCCAAACATTAAAGGCGAGTGGCATTACTGCAGTTCACGCTACCGCGGTTTACCACGAGACAGCTCGTGAAACCTTATCTCGCTTTGCAGAGTGGAACTTAAGATTCGAGCAGAACGCAGACCTTATCATGCCGATTCACTCAATGGCTGATGTTGAGACTGCAAAAGCGACTGGCAAAGTCGGTATTTTACTTGGTGCTCAAAACTGTTCTCCAATCGACGATGAGATTGGTCTTATCGAAGTGATGCGTAAGCAAGGTCTTTTGATCATGCAACTGACGTACAACAACCAGAGCTTATTGGCGACGGGTTGCTACGAGAAGAACGATACGGGTATTACTCGATTTGGTAAGCAAGCCATCGAAGAGATGAACCGAGTGGGCATGATCATCGATATGTCTCACAGTGCCGAACGCTCAACACTTGAAGCAATTGACCTGTCTTCTCGTCCTATTTGTATCAGCCATGCGAATCCGACGTTCGCTCATGATGCGCTACGAAACAAATCAAGCGATGTGATTAAAGCCCTAACCGCACGCGGTGGTTTAATCGGATTCAGCTTATACCCATTCCACCTACCAAACGGCAGCCAATGTACGTTGGAAGACTTCTGCCAGATGGTCGCGACTACCGCTGACATGGTCGGCGTAGAACACCTAGGTATTGGTAGTGACCTATGCTTAAACCAACCTCAAGCGGTTCTTGAATGGATGAGAAATGGTCGTTGGTCTAAAGCAATGGACTACGGTGAAGGCTCTGCAAACAACTCAGGTTGGCCAGATGCGTTGCCTTGGTTCTGCGGTAGTGCGGGTATGGAAAATATATATAACGGATTGATGCGTCATGGTTTCAGCGAGTCTGAAGCTGGGCAAGTCTTGGGAGAAAACTGGTTTAACTTCTTGAAAGATGGCCTAGAGCCGCAAAGCAAGGGTTAAGCGTTTCTCGCTAGTCATCATCTAAAAGGCAGCCTTCTAACGAACGTTCAATGAGCAAGTGCTGCTTAACCAATTTCACTATTCAAAAGGAACAACGGTCTATTTCGCAACGCGGTAACCCAAACATGGATTAGCCTGCCTAACACAAAAAACAATAGGGCAGGTGTTAAATACACCCTTGTAGTCATCATTCAAATGACAGCTGCAAAGAAACCTCTGGAGTCAGAGTATGTCTGATTTAACCAATAGCGTGAAATCTTCAAGCTTAAATGCGGGTCAAGCACACACAGCAAGTAATACAAACAGCAACACAAACCAGTCTGAATCTACGTCAGACAAATTAGGGCTAACCAACCCAGCACTTTGGTACAGCGGCGGTTTTATCGCTCTGTTCGTGGCACTTGCTTTGTTTGATGAGGAGTTGTTATCAAGCCTAGTAAATACGGGCTTTGCATGGTCTGTAAAAGTGTTCGGTCCTTACTGGCAAATGCTTCTTCTTCTGACTTTTCTTATTGGTCTTGGCCTGGCGGCAGGGCGAACAGGCAAGGTTATCCTAGGTGGCATCGCTAAACCTGAAATGGACGGCTTTCGTTGGATGGCGATCATCTTCTGTACGCTACTGGCTGGTGGCGGTGTATTTTGGGCTGCAGCAGAGCCGATTGCACATTACGTTAGCCCACCACCATTGTATGGCGCGCAAGAAAATGCACAGCAAGGCGCAGTGAATGCGTTATCACAATCGTTTATGCACTGGGGGTTCTTAGCATGGGCCATTGTGGGTAGTTTGACCTCGATTGTGGTTATGCACCTTCACTACGACAAAGGCTTGCCGCTTAAACCTCGTATTCTGCTTTATCCTGTATTAGGCGAAAGAGCACTGAAAGGCCATACAGGCGCATTGATTGATGCATGTTGTATTGTCGCAGTAGCGGCGGGCACTATTGGTCCTATCGGGTTCTTGGGCTTGCAAGTGAGCTACGCACTGAACGAATTGTTTGGTATTCCAGACGGTTTTACGACCCAACTGATCATCATCTTGTTTGCGATCGTTCTGTATACATTGTCGGCATTAAGTGGTCTTAACCGCGGAATGCAAATGCTAAGCCGTTACAACGTAATTTTGGCGATGGCATTGATGGTCTACATCCTGATTTTTGGTCCAACAAACTTCATCTTCAATGGCTATATTCAAGGTGTAGGCAGCATGATTGACAACTTCATTCCAATGGCAACTTACCGTGGTGACGAAGGTTGGTTGAGCTGGTGGACCGTGTTCTTCTGGGGTTGGTTCTTAGGTTACGGCCCAATGATGGCAATCTTTATTGCTCGTATTTCTCGCGGTCGTAGTATTCGCCAATTGGTATCAACCATTAGTCTTATCGCACCGTTTGTTACTTGCTTTTGGTTCACGATTGTTGGCGGCTCTGGTCTTGCGTTCGAAATCGCAGATCCAGGCAGTGTAAGTAAAGCGTTTGAAGGCTTTAACTTACCAGGCGCGCTACTGGCGGTCACTCAGCAACTACCAATGCCAATGCTTATCTCTATTTTGTTCTTGATCTTAACCACGATCTTCATCGTAACGACCGGTGACTCAATGACTTACACCATCAGTGTGGTGATCAGTGGCGAGACAGAACCTAATGCAATTATTCGTACTTTCTGGGGTGTGATGATGGGGGTAACAGCGTTAATTCTAATCTCTCTAGGTTCTGGCGGTATTTCAGCGCTGCAATCCTTCATTGTTATCACTGCGGTACCAGTGTCCTTTATCTTATTACCATCGCTTTGGAATGCGCCTCAAATCGCAATCAAGATGGCGAAAGAACAAGGTTTATAAAAGAGAAGACGCTGTAAGAAATTGATGAAATAAGAACAAATCAGCCTTTGAAAGAAGGCTGACACAAGATTCCGAAAGGAAGAGGAAAACCGTACTGATGAAGATACATCGGACGGCATTATTTAGGTGAAGAGACTTAGTGAGAACAAATAATAATGGGCGAGTTCGCTTGCTTTAATAACTATCAAAAACGTGGAAGCTAACCAGCATACTGTTAATAACAAGTGCTTTAAATGACGGCAACGTCCAGTTCTGAATGGCTAGCAAGTCCCTTATAACTACAAAGGTGGTGAGCAAAATGGATGCACATCGTTCTACCTACACTGAATCAGCACTACGTGACGCAACCGTCGTCATGGCACCGGAAAGACTGGGTGCTATGCACCAAACACGTATCAGCTTCGTAAGAACTCTGATTCGTAAAATGGCGCAACAGCAATGGAAAGTGACTAAGCATGAGTGGCAATTAGACGCTCAAGGTTTTGGTCACGTTATCTATAAGCTAGCGACGCCAAATCATGTTTATCATTTGGTTGTTTTTTGTGATGAAATTGCAGACGACGAACGAAATGACCGCGTAATTGCTGAAAAGTGGGACGTAACGTTTGCGCTTGTTCTTGGTGATGTTGATGTCACCCTACTTGAAAGACTTCGTGCGAATGTACCGCTTCAAGAAGCAGGTCGTAACTCTAACAATGTGCTTGTTTTAGCGCGTGCCAACAAAAGTGTGCGTGTGTTTGAACATATTGTTAGTCATTTGGCTAAAGGTGTCCAGCCAACGCCGAAAGAGCTAGCTGAAGTGGGCTACATCCTACGAACGACTGCGGTATATGGTAATGGAAAATTTGGTATTGCTGATTTTAGAATATTGGAAAACAATCCAGATTTTAACCAGTCGTTCAGTGCACAAATGTGTGCAGTTTATATGCTGCGAGAATTCAGCCTAGATTGGGTTCAATATCTAGCAGAGCAACAAGGCGGCGAACAAGCAATTACTTTGCACCGTGGATTACAGCGCTATTTAGGTGTGGGTAATGCAACAGGTTTAGGCATGGCGCCGTACCTTATTAACCATCCAAGGATTGTCGATCAATGGATGACAACCCGTGAACAAGCATTGGCTGCGGTATTGGCGAGTCAGACTGATACGGCGTTGATCGAGCCACTACGTACCTTAGTTAAAAAAGCGATTTGTCATTTAGAGCAAGTCGTTACTATCAATGAAACACAGCAAGAGCTGAACAAAGCTGCTGTTGATGATTTGAAGCACACAGATCAATCATTAGAAGCTTCTGTCAGCCTGTGCGATACATGGGCACAGTTAGTCGAACAATCTAAGCACATGAGTATGGAAGCCCAAGAAATCCTTATCTCATGCTTGATGGAATTGTACCCAGAATTAGTGGACGCCCATCAAGAGCAAATGAACTGTAGCGAAACATTGTCGCTTCCTAGTGGTAAAAAGATCCAAGACCTATTGGTTGTGTTAGAAGAAAAGTACCGTTGGGCGATCACCACCGACTTCACGAAAGCAGAGAACAACTACTGGTTCTGGTATCGCTCTCAAGACAAAGAAGAGCCAAGACTCGGTGTTCGAGGTGAAGAGCTGGGTGAAGAGCGTGAATTGCCGTTAGATATCGGCCGCCAAGCTTACCGTTTGTACCATGCTTTATTGCAATTCGCGCCAGAGCTTTCATTGGCTGAGTTCCTGGTTAAGCAGCCGCAGCATCGTGCTATTGCACGTCGTGTATGGACGCTAGGCAACAAAGCGATGGGCGACATTCAAATGAATGTTCTGCACCAAGATTCGCCACCAATGCACTTACTGCGTTGCAAGCTTGCGATGTTTGGTGCGACTAAGTTTGATCCTCGCTCAGACCGTTGGGTACGAGTGACGTTTTTCCAAGGTGCGCCATTGCTTGATGAAATTCATCAGGACGAATGGGTGTTCCCAGTATTACCAAGTGAAGCGGAGCTCGCTGATTCACAAAAAGCTACTACACATATTAATGCTCAACATGGAGGTAAATCGTTATGATCGTTTCTCACAATGAACTGGTAGCGGCCGTCAATAAAGCCTTTCTGGGTATGCGCCGTACATGTGGTGAAGCCGATGTGATAGCGAACATGGTGGCAGATTTACAAATGGTGGGGTTGGATGGTGTTCGTCATTTTAACAATGCGAGCAACTTCATTGGGTTAGAAGACGATTGCCCAGTGGACATTCAAGTGCTTAGTGATAACACGGTTGAAGTTGACCTGCACAAGGCAAGTTTAGCGTGCCACCTACCTGTGGTGATGGATTACGCGATTGAAAAAATGGTGGGCAAGAAGACGCTGAAAATTGAGCTAAACAACTGCCATAACCGCTGGTTAGCGTACAGTGAGCTTGTAAAACTCGCAGCGAAAGGCATCGCGTGTACCGCACGTTGGGAAAATGGCTCAAACCCTAAGAGCACCTTGTATGTGCTTAACCGTGGTTGTGTTGCTCCAGAACTGTTTTTATCAGATTCGCCACTGACATCGGACGAACATATCCACAATATGACCATCGAACTTTCCGTCCAGGATTTCGATATCGAACGTTTGTCAGTTGGCTACCAAACACACATTGAGTCGGAAGCGCTTTTTAAAACTCAAGAGAAAGCGTGGAACGATGGCATTGAAGTTGATGAGGCAGAGTGGGGCGCGTTAAAAGAAACCGCAACGGCCATTCTTGTCGAAAGCAGCCAACGTTCGATTCAAGGTGCAGGTGAGCTAACAACTTCATAATTTAGTGCTTAGTGCTTAGTGCTTAGTGCTTGGTGCTTAGTGCTTAGTGAATCGATAGCATTATTGATAACACACGCTATAACAGATAAAACCAAAGAGCTTAACGTATCCTCACCTCGTTAAGCTCTTTTTATTTGTCTCCCGTTTTCATTCTTCCTCTCAATAGAGCCCCCCTTAAACCTTCTGTTTTGAAACAAGTTGTTACGCGTATAAAGCTAATTTGGCGATTTAATGAAGTACCTTCACATTCAGGTTCAACAAACGGTTTCATTTACAAGCTAGTATGCGTATCTTGCTAAGAAAGGTGCCAAAGGGCGCCGGTTTTATTCGTACCGATGACTTTAGAATCAGATAAAAAGGAATGAAGCGTGCAAGCTAACTTTATTGATGGAACCACCCTGTATCGTCAGCACTCTTTTGAGTTGCCACTCGATTACCAAGCCAAAGATGGACAACAGATCCAAGTCTTCGCACGTGAGCTAGTTGATCTCGCTAAAGATTCGCAAGAACTGCCGTGGCTTATCTACTTTCAGGGCGGTCCAGGCTTTCCATCTCCACGAGTGAGCGGTCAATCAGGTTGGCTAAAGCGTGCATTACAAAACTATCGTGTTCTGCTTCTGGACCAACGTGGTACTGGCAACAGCACGGTTATTAGCCATGAAACCTTGGCGCATTTGTCTCCAGAACAACAAGCTGAATACTTAACGCATTTCAGAGCAGACAATATCATTCGTGACGCGGAAGCGATTCGTGAGCAGTTCGGTATTAAGCAATGGTCGACGATTGGTCAAAGCTTTGGTGGCTTCTGTACACTGAGCTATTTGTCACTGTTCCCTCAAAGCCTACAGCGCTGCTATGTGACGGGCGGCATTCCTTCTATTAAACGAGAAGCTGACGATGTTTATCGTGCGACTTATAAGCGTGTCGAAGACAAAAACAGAGCCTTCTTTGCTCAGTTCCCACAAGCGCAAGCGATGTGTCGTGAGATCTCTGATTACCTGCTTAACAACGATGTGAGACTGCCAAACGGTCAGGAGTTCACGGTTGAGCAATTCCAACTTATTGGCATTAACCTTGGTGGCGGTGAAGCGAACCTGCCGATGTATTTCACGCTAGAGAGTGCCTTTGTTGAAGTGAATGGTAATAAGCAGTTGAGCTACAGCTTCCTAAATCAAATGCAACAAGAGCAGGGTTATTTAACTAACCCAATTTACGCAATCTTGCATGAATCGATTTACTGTCAAGGTACAGCGTCTAACTGGTCTGCACACCGAGTGCGAGAGCAGTATCCACACTTCAACTACCAATCGGGTAGTGAGTTCTGGTTTACTGGAGAAATGGTCTACCCGTGGATGTTTGACCAACTAGAAACGTTGAAGCCATTACGCGAAGCAGCCAATCTATTAGCTGAGAAATCGGATTGGGGTACTTTGTACAATGCAGAGCAGCTGAGCAAGAATACGGTTCCGATGGCGTGTGCGGTTTACGCAGATGACATGTACGTAGAACTGGATTACAGCCGCGAAACACTGGCTAATATTCCAAACTCGAAAGCGTGGGTTACCAACGAGTATGAGCACAATGGTTTGAGAGTGGATGGCGAACGAATTGTCGATAAGTTAATGACGATAGTTGATACATTAGAAAATTTGCCCAAATAATCAATTTTCCCGGCCAGAAACAAGAAAACGCTGCATCCGTGCAGCGTTTTTATTAGGTCATCGAACTTAGATATTAAGAACTAGGAGGGGTAGCTTTTAAAACCATTAGGGCTGGATGACGATATCTTGAGTTTCGGTAGTCGTTAAGCTGGCGCGATTCTGTTCGATAAGTTGAGCCGCATAAGAGGGAGTCACAGCTTGAATTTCGCCCTTTGAACGAATGGTTAGTGCTTCCCACGCATGGTCTCTGTATTTGCCAGTTTGTGTATATTCAATAAGTACTCTCATGAGCCTTCCATCTAATGTGTGGTTAACGTGCTACTAACATTAGTCATTTAGACATGGTTACGCACCTGTTAAATATGAAACATAAGATTAACCAAATGTATCGGGCGATAACCTTGATAAATTTGTTATATACATTTGTAACAAGTAATTGTGGGAGGTCGGTACGGTGTGGAGAGGTCAAGGTTATTGTAAGTTTTGCTTAGGGTGAAAGATAGAATATGTTTTTATATAAAAAACGCTGCATATAAGCAGCGTCTTTAACGATGGTATCAAACGATCCGTATAACGGAGTGTTTACTTTTTCAGACCAAGGCTTTTACTTGCAGAAATAGCGGCACTTTCTAGGTCGGTAATACGCCCTGCACTGGCTGGACCTAGGACATTTGAATACAAGGCTAACTGTTTCTCAAATGATAAATCCAATTGGTTATAGAGATTTTGGCGAATTTGAGCGTGCTGTTGCGGCTCAGCGTTCGATAACCCTTCCAATGTATCGTAGATGAGAGCTGTTGTATCCATAGATGGTCCTTAGTAAACCTTTACAAAATAAGGAGGATTATGCACTCAGTCTCATCTTTGTTCTGCGATATCGATCTCATTATGTGTGAATTGACTGTATTATGTAATCAGTTAGTTAAAACGTTTGGTGACTGAAATGCCGAAACTGGTGTAATTAGGCTCTCTATAATCAACAAGACGTGGACAATAGTTTTTGTTAGCTACTTGTAGCAGAGAGTATTTGTGCTTATTGTGTTAAACAATATTTAACCTATGCCCTCACTAGGAGTCATTGTGGAGTTAGAGATACATCAGGTTGATTCGTTCACAGCCCAAGCTTTTAAAGGAAACCCTGCAGGGGTTTGTATTTCACAGGTGTCCTTGGATGAGTCATTAATGTTTTCAATCGCAGAAGAGATGGCGGTGTCAGAAACGGCTTTTCTGGCACTTAACACCATGACGCTTAGATGGTTCACGCCTGAAGTTGAAGTGAAACTATGCGGACACGGTACTTTGGCTACAGTCCACGTATTGAAAGAACAACGATTTGTGAAAACAGGTGACCGAGTCGTGTTTAATACTTTGTCTGGAGAGTTAGCTGCCACCGTTTGTGAGTCTTCTATCGAGCTTGATTTCCCTAGTACTGATTTATCATCGAGTTCTGATCCCGACGGAGCGTTGCTTGAACATTTGGGCTTAGTACGGAATCAAGTTGTATCATTCAGGGAGTTTGATTCAAAGCAGTTAATAGAAGTCGTCGATGAGCATGTACTATTGAATTTGTCACCTAACTTTGATGCCTTGAAAGGCATTAAGGGGCGAGGAGTTGTTGTGACGGCATTATCGTCAAACCCTGAGCTCGACTTTGTTTCTCGTTACTTTGCTCCATGGGTGGGGGTTAATGAAGACCCTGTAACCGGGTCGGCACATTGCGCTCTGACTCAATACTGGTCAGAGAAGTTGAATAAACGCAGTTTTGACGCTTATCAAGCATCGTATCGTGGTGGTTATATTTCTACGAAGTTACAAACGAACGGACGGATTAAGCTGATAGGTACTGCAACCACCGTGATCAGTGGAATGTTGAGGTTGTAGTTTCTAACCAAGTTGTCTTATGAGCTTGTATTTTCTAACTTGCTCTTATTTTCAATGTCTGTTTTTATTAGTCGGGCTTATGCTTCAGTCATGCCTATTTGATTGACTAAATAGCTAAAGTGTCATTGTCATTATTTAAGGAATCGCCGTGTCAGCCTTCTACCTTTCACAAGTGCTCGTCGCCATCGCTATATGTTTCGACTTGTTGTCTTTTCAGTTCAAAGAAAGGAAGAAAATCGTTACGTGTTTGTTTTTCGCTGGTGTTCTTATTTCGAGTCATTTCATTCTTCTTGAGCAATGGACAGCGGCGAGTTTGATGATTATCGCGACTGTACGTTATTTGACGAGTGTGTTCTCGACATCACCTAAATTAAAATACTTCTTTTGTTCTATGTCATTAGTGGCAACAGTTTTTACTTATTCTGGGGTTGTGAGCGTATTAAGTTGTTTGGCTTCAGTTTTTCAAACTTTAGCGGCGTTCAATAAAGACGATCGTCGCTTGAGAGAGTTGATGATAATAGGAACCAGCTTTTGGCTAATTCATAACTATTTGGTTGGTTCTCCAACCGCAGTGGTAATGGAAGTCTTGTTTATATGCAGTAATTTAGTGGGTTATTACCGTTTTTATTTCAAAAAAAGTGCAGTGGTATAAAAGGAGTATGTCGTGGTTAAGATTCGAAACTATCAAGCGAGTGACGCCAAAGCGCTGTGGGACATTTACTTTAATACCGTTCGTAATATTAACGTTCGTGATTACTCTCAAGAACAAGTCGAGGCTTGGGCACCAAGTTATTTTGACTCCGAACTTTGGCAAAAGTGTTTGCACCGTATACGACCCTTCGTGGCCGAGTTAGAGGGAGTTGTGGTTGGTTATAGCGACCTTCAACCGAATGGGTTGATTGATCATTTTTTCTGTCATCATGAATACCAGGGCAAAGGTGTAGGAAGAGCTTTAATGGAACATGTGTTTTTTATTGGTGCAGATCTCGGAGTGACTCGGTTTTTCTCTGAGGTGAGTATTACCGCCAAGCCTTTCTATGAGCACTTTGGTTTTACGGTGGTGAATGAGCAGGAGGTCGACATGCGTGGAGTTAAGCTGACAAATTACGTAATGGAGAAAGTGACCTAATAGCCTAATCTGATTTTAGTTTGGTTATCGCCAATGCTATTTCATATTAAGAGATGAAGAGTGTCGAAAAGTTCAAGCTATGAGCGCCTGTTTGCTTGATACAGACCTTTATTTAAAAGTGTTACTTATTTCGTTGCAAAAGCATCCTTTGTAGTGAGAGTAAAGTTTGTAGCGAAAAAACAATCTGTAGCAAAGGATGAAAGGGCGTGATCCAATCACACCCTCTAAGAATTGTTCGTGTTTATCTCTTTTGCTTACTTTGGCAGTAACACTTTATCGATCACGTGGATTACGCCATTGCTTGCTTCAACGTCTGGCATTGCGACTTTAGCGTTATTAATCATTACGTTACCATTGTCAATTGCTATCATTACAGCTTCCCCTTGCACCGTTTCAGCACTATTAAGCTTCATGACTTCTGTTGCCATTATTTTTCCTGGCACCACATGATATGTGAGCACGGCGACTAACTTGTCCTTATTTTCAGGTTTCAACAACATATCAACCGTACCTTCTGGCAGTGCCGCGAATGCTTCATCGGTTGGTGCAAACACCGTGAAAGGGCCATCGCCTTTCAATGTCTCGACTAAGCCTGCCGCTTTCACTGCTGCTACTAAGGTGGTGAAAGAACCATTTTCAGCCGCCACATCAACGATATCTCTCTTCATTTCATGATGGTTAGCTTGAGCAAAAGCGGTGAAAAGAAGTGTTACAAATAGTACTGACAGAGTCTTACTTAAGTTATTAAACATATTGTCGTCCTTTGAGTTTGTCTGTATTTCCGACAATCATTACGAAAGTTTAAACTTAATAGATCAACTTATTGAACCTTCGATCAACATCCTTTTATAGCCAACGTCATCATACGAATAAAAATACACTGCTAAATCATTGTTATAATTTCACTTATCTACGTATAGCTGAAAGTAATTACTCAATTAATGGATGTGAATATGATTTTTTACCTGTTTTACTGTCGGGATTTGCGTCAATGTGGACGCGAAAGGTGGTTTGATAGGTTATCAAGATTGGTCCTAATATCGATTTTTATAACTCCGAGTAAGTGTTAGCAGCTGTTGGTGTCGACTATAAATTCTAACTACACTCAGATTCCAAACTGTGATTTTCATTATTCGCTTAGCTTTCTCTTCATTATTTGTTCAAGTATTTTTAGTTCTTACCACTTTTAAGGTTGTAGGTGCTCGTTGCTATCCGTAATATGAAAAATAGGTTACAGGTAGGAAGAATTAATAAGGAAGTGCTTTGGAAATACAAATTAGACACCTTGAACTCACGGACAATTCAGATATTTTCGATATTTATCGTTATCCATCAGTATCTGAAAATACTTCACAAAAGCCTTTCCTTAGTTCAGACCAAGTTGAAAGGTTGTTTGGACATTCTGACCATTTTTCTTTGGTGGCTGAAGTCTCGGGTAAAGTCGTGGGACATATGACCTTATTCATGACTACGAAGGTCAGAGACAGACACTGCGCAGGGCTTGGTATCGCGATTCATCCTGATGCCCACGGCAAAGGGGTCGGTAAGGCATTAATGCAAGAAGCGATCAATCAGGCGGATAACTGGCTTAATCTAGTGCGCCTTGAACTTGAGGTTCATGCTGATAACCACGCCGCAATTGCTTTGTATGAAGGTGTCGGTTTTCAATTTGAAGGCACTAAAAGGCTCAGTACATTCAAAGCCGGGAAATATATCGATATGTTATTAATGTCGAGAATTCGACCGGATTACCTCTAATATCTCGCTATTTGTTTACCTTTAGTGGACGGATCCTATAGTGATAACTGACAGCCCCAAACCGTTTGTTGTTTGGGGATTTTATATAGAATGAACGGGTTATTTATTATTTATCCCAAACCATAGCGCAGCGAAAACTGGATTAATTCAGTATGGTTGTCGAGTTCACAATCTTACTGAGTAATTGGTTAGTGAAATTCCCATCTAATTCTGTATAGTTACAACAGTTTGCTTCGTATAACCCCAATGATATGGTTTGGGGGTCTCTACCAGCTCCCGCAAAGTGCTGATTACGAAGGGTTTAGATCACAATAGTGTTCTTACTCTTTGTAATGGCGTTCAAAAAACATCTTGTCTATTATTCAGAGTAAGTACACACCTAAAATCCATAGTAGGTGAAATATGAACGCATTTATTCAAGGGCTTCCAAAAGTAGAGTTGCATTTACATATTGAAGGTTCATTAGAACCCGAGTTACTTTTCCAACTGGCTCAACGCAATGGCATCGACCTGCCTTATTCATCTCCAGAGCAATTAAGAGCTGCTTATGAATTTGATGATCTGCAGTCATTTCTTGATATTTACTATCAGGGCGCTAATGCTCTGCGTACAGAACAAGATTTTTACGATCTAACATGGGCATACTTAGAGCGCTGCCAAGCTGACAACGTTATCCACACTGAAATTTTCTTTGACCCTCAAACACATACTGATCGTGGCATTGCATTCGATACCGTGATTAACGGCATTCACCGTGCGCTTGAATACGGTCAAAAAAAACTAGGAATTACCTCTCAAATCATTGCCTGCTTCTTGCGTCACCTGTCTGAAGAGAGCGCCATTCAAACGTTCGCTGATATTCTCAAGCATCAAGATAAAATTATTGGTGTTGGATTAGATTCTTCTGAATTAGGGCATCCACCCGAGAAATTTAAGCGAGTATTTCAGAAAGCCAAACAAGCGGGTTTCCTAACGGTAGCTCATGCGGGAGAAGAAGGGCCAGCTCAAAATATTGTTGATGCGATTGAAATGCTCGGTGTTAGCCGAGTAGACCATGGTGTGCAATGCATGACTGACGAGGCCTTGGTAGAGGAATTGATTGAAACCAAGATGCCACTGACTGTATGTCCACTGTCTAACACTAAATTACGCGTTTTCGATGCGATGGAAGACCACAACATAGTCGAGTTGTTAAGAAAGGGCGTAGCTGTCACCATTAACTCTGATGATCCTGCGTACTTCGGTGGTTATATGTCGGATAACTTTAATGCTGTGAACCAAGCTCATGACATGACGCAGCAAGAACTGGCGCAGTTTAGCTTGAATGCTATTGAAGCGAGCTTTATTGGAGAGTCATTAAAGCAGAAATATAGAGAAGTTGTGTTGGCTTATATCGCATAGCTTTCTGCAATATATGAAGGTAAAGAAGCTGGCTATAATAACGTGCCAGCTTCTTTAGTTTGAACGAGAGATAAGCCGATCTACTTGTTCACGTAATCTTTGAATTTTTGTTTGGTTTCAGAGTCAGCTTTTTCGTACCAGAAATAGAGCATCTCCTCGGCTGTGTTCGCAGCGTTAGTATCTATCTTAGCTGGCAGAGTAACTGGTTGAGCAGCAACGGACGTAGTCATGCCAATGGCTAGTGCCGCAATGCCACCTTTCTTGTTGTATTCTTTAGCTTCTTGAGGGAACTTACGACCAATTTGCATGCCGTCTTTAATTAACTTGTCTTGCTTAACACTGATAACGTTTTGGTTCTCATCAACCAATTTCCAATCTAGGTTCTCAAAGCCTTTCTTCGCTTCACGGGTATTATGGTATTTAGGCATATCGAACATCAATGCAGCGTCGGTAGCACTGAAGGTTGCGATAATAGCATCGCTATCAACAAACTCACGGTCGTTACCTTTGTCAAAAGCAAGCTGATATTGGAATACGATCTGGTTTTTACCGTCTGGAACGGTGAGCGTTTTATGAGAAGAGAATAAGCTGCCATCTAGATCTGGCTTAGCTTCGTTGACCGCTAGAATATCAACACTTGATGGAACTTGAATTTCAACGTCAGCTAATACTGCAGGTGTTGCAACGATAGCTGTAAGTAGGGCAATGCTTTGGATTGTCTTCATAATCATACAGTTGTTTATAGTTAGATAAATCACATTCTCATGCAGAGCGAAGTATTTCAAGTTACCTTGTCTCTATTTGATAAAATTCACCGAAACTTAACCTAAGCCTAATTTTTGAACGAATTACTCGCACTTTTCCACTCAGATAAGGGGGCGTTTAACGACTCATGAGGTGTAGGGTTTATATCGAAGCTTTAGGACTCAAATCTGTAAGGGGCATGGGATAAAACGCTACATACATTGAAAATATTAGAAACCTAACTGGCAACCGCTTACTTGAAAGCGGCAAATCAGTTTGTTGCTCGTTTGAAGAAAGTAAACAAGCCAAACGTACGAGCAATTGCCCACATAGCGGCAGAGGAGGTCTACCCCGTTTTTTGTTGTTGATGGAGTTTGTGTATTAATCGCATTGCTTGGTGACTATTGACCATTAGCCTATTAATGAGTTGTTGAAGTAGCTCAGCCTCGGGCATCATATGTTGTTCGGTGATTTCTTCAGCGGAGATTGATAGCTCAAGAACCTCCGACATTTGAAACTCTGCGGCGATACTTTTTACTGCTTGTAAGGTGTCGTAGAGTTCATCAGGTTCTGAATCAGAAAATATCTTTATTAATTGATCAATTTCGTTCTCTAACTTATTGACCAGAGATCTTAAACATTCAAGCTTCTCGCTGGCTTTAAGCTCTTCGCCAATCAGTAATTGGCAGCGAGATATCTCTTCTTCTGTCATCGGCAGCTTATCTTTTGGATGACGAGTAAGTACCGTAACATTGCCCCTAGCTTCGTTCTGAAGGCTTTGCAGATGCGAGGATCTGTGTCGATTTATCTCAAACTTATGACGAAATTCATTAATGGCATTTTGGAGACTGTTTTTTTGTAGTGGCTTAGTGAGAACGAAATCAGCCCCTGAAAGCAAAAAATCGTCATGAGCCTCTTTGAATACGTCTGCGGTGCACGCGAAAATGACGGTCTTGAGTTTAAGTTCATTTCGAATTTTATGTATCGCTTCTATACCGCTCATGTTAGGCATGTGGTTGTCCATTATGATTAAGTCATATTGGTTTGAAATCAATTTATCCAATGCCTGTAATCCGTCGTAGGCGTTCTCAACGGTTAAGTTTATCGACTCACAGAACTTTCTTATCACCATTGCGTTAATCTTGTTGTCTTCTACTAATAGCACAGAAAAATTATCGAGTGTCTCACTATATTTGGGTAGTACTTTTTCTACTATTTGTCTTTCAATCTCATACATTTCCAATGGAAGAGTGATGGTAAATTTAGTACCGAAATTTATCTGACTGAAAACCGAAATCGTCCCTCCCATCAATTCGACTAACTGCTTCACAATAGAAAGTCCTAATCCTGTTCCGCCAAACTTACGTGTCGTTGAAAGCTCTGCTTGTTCAAATGCCGTGAATATGTGGTCGATTTTGTCTTCGGCAATCCCAATCCCTGTGTCGGCGACCGTAATATGTACACTTGGTGGGTTCGTTGATGTGATCTGGAATTCAACTTCGACTTTCCCACTTTCGGTAAATTTAACGGCGTTGCCAGCAAGATTAAATAAGATCTGACGTATACGTGCGGGATCTCCAATGAGCTGAATATTGGTTGGTGTGCTGTCTTTTATGAGAAAAGATAAGCCTTTTTCGGCGGCTAATGGTGTCAGGGTTTTATCAAGATGGGTAATGATGTCTGTGACTGAGAATGGGCTTAGTTCTAGCTCCATTTTCCCTTGTTCAACTTTAGAAAAATCAAGAATGTCATTGAGTATTGTGACGAGATGTTGACCTGAATCGATAATAATTTGGGCCTGCTTTCGGGTATCGGTACTTTGTGAGTCCTCTTTGATGATTTGAGCGATGCCCAATACGCCATTCATCGGCGTGCGTAATTCATGGCTCATGGTCGCGAGGAACAAAGACTTCGCTTCGTTGGCTTTGTGTGCTTTGTCAGCTGCTTCTTGGTAAGAAAGGTTGTTCCGTTTCAACTCGAATACACGCAGAATAAAGAGCGTGATTGAGAAGGCAAAGGTAAGCAGGGCGAGGGTGATGATGAGTCGAACGATAAACCCGACTAGTTGATCTTGAAAGTTTGTAAACTGATGTGCAATTTGATCTAGATATTCCATGCTATGAGCGGCAAGGACTTGCGAGAGAAGCTGGCTTTGTTGTTGATTAAGCACCACAAACGTTTCTGATAGATTCGCCAAATCTGAGTCTACATTTTGTTGCTGGATGGAGGCTCCGGTTTGCAAAATACTGGCGAGAAGTCCGCTTGGTATTTCTAAGTTCATAGAAGAAGATAAGCGGTTATCAGTGAGCTTAAGAGTCAGAGATTGCAGAATGAACTCTCGAGCGACACTTAGCCCGACAAGGTTGTCTAGCTTATCGATATTAGCCATTGAAGCATTGTGGAAGCGCTCAAGTAATTTAACCGTTTGTAAGTCGCTAAAGAACGTGGAGTGTATTTTCTTTCCTTGATAACTCTCCCTTAATGTTTGTAGTTTCTTTTCTAAACGGACTAGATTTGCCGACATTTGATAAGGGTTTGAAATACCTGCGAGAGCACTGTTCGTGACTTTATCGCGCATTTCTAAAATTTCATGGCCTAATTCACGAACAGACTCACTGTATTCAACGACATTCTCATGTTCAGTGTAGGTGAGTACGATGGCGCTGATTAGACCCACGAATAGAGAAACAAAAAGTAAGAGGGCGAGCCTGATTTTATTCATTTTCAAACTCCACTAATATTGGAGGTCGGAGACCTGTAAGTGTTTTTAAAAATACTTTAAGATCACTAATAGTTTGTTTTTCGAATGTTTTACCGAGCTGGCTTTCACCCATAATTTTGATTGCTTCTTCTAAAGTAGGTGTTTGACCATCATGAAAATAGGGTGCTGTAATTGCCACATTTCTTAGGCTGGCGACACGAAATAGATGTTTATCTTGTGGTTGACCGGTAAACATAAAACGGCCTTGATCTTTACTTCTCTCTGCACCTGTTCTTGATAACCCAAAGTAGCCAAATCGCATTACCATGCCGCCGCCAATATTGGTGCCTTGGTGGCAACGAATACAGCCTTCCTCTTGAAAGGTTTTCCACCCCCTTTTTTCACTTGCAGAAAGTGCAGAGTTATTGCCTCTTAAATATTGGTCGAAAGGAGAGTGAGGTGTCGTTAAGCCTCGCATAAACTCAACGAGAGCTGCTTTAATTGAGGCCTCGTTAATAGCTGTTCCCTCTTCATTGAATAGACTAACGTAATCATCTGCCTGGGATACATAATCAATAATATATTCCCAGTTAGAATCCATTTCGGCGACGTTATGTACGGGGCCATCGATTTGGTCAGTAAGGTTGTTAACGCGACCATCCCAAAAGAAGCGGTAGTTAAAGGTCGCGTTGAACACTGTGAGTGAATTTCTCATTCCGCTGCCGTTTACTCCAGCAGATACAGGGGTCACTTCAGCCCCATTGGTTTGCAGGCTATGACAACTTTCACAACTGACACTTTGATCGGACGATAAGTTGGGATCCCTGAATAAAATCCAACCTATTTTGGCAAGCTTCTTATCAATTTGAATTGAATCTGGAATTGGTGATACTGGAGATTTTGCAGATGGGATCTGTTTGGTATTTTGGGTATCTGTAGTGGAGGTGTGGGCTGCTGAAAGGAAGGTTTCATAGTCGTTATTACGAGAATGTTGTTCTTCATGTTCAAGTAATACATGGACCTTTGAAGAGGAGGTATCATAAACCAATACGGAGATTGAAACGCAAATTACCGTTACGCTTATTACAGCCAGATATGGCGTTTTCATAGCATCAATTCCAACTGATTATGACCACTCAGAGTCGCTCTGATTCCACCTTCATTCCCTTGTTAATGAAGGTGTGACTTTATAAACCTAGTTGCAATAAATTGATGTTGCAAGGCTGGTGGAAGGAAATTAAACCGGTTTGGTAAGTATGCTCGGGAATGGACTGATAAACTGGGGCTAATGTAGGTGCGATGAAGAAAAGCCGTAGTCACTGTATTGAGTCACCACGGCTTTATTATTTCATAATGCACTTACTTTATATATCTGAAGTGCGTATGTTTACTCGAAGTACTAATGTTTACTTGAAACATCTCTCCTAAATCGGCTTATTTAGCTTGCGCTGCTGCTGCTTCTAGTTGCTTAAGTTTACCTTGAAGCATGTATGTATTCTGGTTGAAGTTACCAGGGTTCAGTACTTGGCTGTTCTGCATTGGGTAGTCAGGTAGCGTGTTCATGAACTCTTGTACTTTGCCGCCTACTGGTACGAATAGCCACATGTTGTCTGCCATCCAACGTAGGTACATGCCAGATTCGTGTGGGGCTTTTTCGAATGGGTCTGCACGTAGGTGAACGACTTGAGGCCAGTTTGGTTGGAAACGTACCGCATCGGTAATGTTACCGTCCATTACCGCGAATGAGATCTTGAAGTCATTCCAACGAACTGCGTTTAGCTCAGCGTTTGCAGAGAAGTAAAGCATGCTATCACGAGGGCCTTTCTCTTCTTTACCTTGGAAGTAAGGTAGGAAGTTGTACCCATCTAGGTGTACGCGCCAGTTTTTACCGTTGTAAGTTGCACCTTTGTCAGACGCAAGTTTCTCAACCACTTTATCATCACCAGCGGCTGCTAGTAGAGTAGGGATCCAGTCTTGGTGGCTCATGATGTCATTGATCTTAGTCCCCGGTTTGATTGTACCAGGCCAGCGAACGAGCTGAGGAACACGCATACCCCCTTCGTAAGTGGTACCTTTCTCACCGTGGAAGTAAGTTGCACCGCCATCAGGCCAAGATACTGTCTCTGCACCGTTATCGGTAGAGTAGATAACGATTGTGTTGTCTGCGATCTTAAGCTCATCAAGCTTATCTAGAAGGATACCCACTTGGTCATCGTGCTCTAGCATGCCGTCTGCGTAGATGCTGATACCAGATTTACCTTGGTATTTCTCTTGTAGACGAGTCCACACGTGCATACGAGTCGTGTTGTGCCAGATGAAGAATGGTTTGTCAGCTTTCACCGCTTTTTCCATGAATGCTAGAGATTCCTCTAGGAACTCTTCATCCGCGTGCTCCATACGCTTACGCGTCATTGGGCCTGTATCTTCAATCTTACCGTCAGAAGTCGATTTGATTACACCACGAGGGCCAAAGTTCTTACGGAACTCAGGATCTTTAGGGTAGTAGTATGTCTCAGGCTCTTCTTCCGCATTTAAGTGGTAAAGGTTACCGAAGAACTGGTCAAAACCGTGGTTTGTTGGAAGGTGTTTGTCTTGGTCACCCATGTGGTTTTTACCGAACTGGGCTGTCATGTAGCCCTGTTCTTTAAGAAGGTCAGCGATCGTTGGAGCCCAATCTGGGATACCGTGGTCTGAACCTGGCATTCCGATAGTCAATAGACCAGTACGGAAAGGTTCTTGGCCCGTTAGGAATGCAGCACGACCAGCAGTACAAGACTGTTGCCCGTAGTGGTCAGTAAACAGAGCGCCTTCGTTAGCAATACGGTCGATATTAGGTGTTTCGTAACCCATCATACCGTTGTTGTATGCACTGATGTTGAATACACCAATGTCATCACCCCATATAGCAAGAATGTTTGGTTTTTCTGCTGCTGTTGCCGCTGAAGAAGCTGCTAATAAGCCAACACCTAATGCTAGTTTATTAATTTTAGTACCCATAAGGACTCCGATTCACTTTAAAGATTAATGCGTTAGAGCAACACATCGTTGGGCAAACATTAATCTCTAAAATCGGTTGTGTCTTTTTATAGTGGTTATAACTAATTGTTATGGGGTTTTATTAAGGTTTTGATTTTTAGTGATTTTTTAATATTTTTGTTGGTTTGCCTTCTAACATTAGTTGTGATCATTATCATGTTTGTGTGCGGAATTTCTGTCATCTAGTTGTGCGTGTCGCTGTTAAGAAAAATGACAAATAGATTAATAGTTTAGCGAATCTCGCGATCGTTAAAAAAATGGACTATATGTTGTATGGCAGGATGCAAATAACTAACGAAGAGGTTTTTATGACAGCGAAATATGGCGTCAAACGTCGATTAGCAATTCTGGGTACTGCGATGATGGTGGCTTCCACCACCACATTCGCGGCAGAAAAACCGAATATTCTCGTCATTTGGGGTGATGACATTGGCCAATCTAATGTCAGTGCGTACACCTTTGGCTTAATGGGGTATCAAACTCCAAACATTGATAGCATCGCCAAAGAAGGGATGATGTTTACCGATTACTACGGAGAGCAATCTTGTACCGCAGGTCGCTCTACGTTTATTACAGGGCAAAGTGTACTGAGAACAGGCTTGAGTAAAGTAGGCTTGCCGGGTGCAGATATTGGTTTGCAAGCTGAAGATGCAACCATTGCAGAAATGCTTAAACCAATGGGTTACATGACGGGGCAATTTGGTAAAAACCACCTTGGCGATAAAGATGAATTCCTTCCAACAGCGCACGGGTTTGACGAATTTTTTGGTAACCTTTACCACCTAAATGCTGAAGAAGAACCAGAAAATGAAGATTACCCAACCGATCCAGAATTTCGTAAGAAATTTGGCCCTCGTGGTGTTATCAAGTCATTTGCTGATGGCAAGATTGAAGATACTGGGCCTCTAACGCGTAAGCGTATGGAGACTGTCGATGAAGAAACACTCGATGCCGCACTTGATTTCATGGATCGTGCGGTTAAAGCCGATAAGCCATTCTTTGTTTGGTGGAACGCAACACGTATGCACTTTAGAACCCACGTGAAAGCGGACAGTAAAGGTGTGACCGGTGTCGGTAACTACGCTGATGGTATGGTTGAGCACGATAGACATGTAGGCCAATTATTGAAGCAAGTGGATGAGTTGGGTATCAAAGACAACACGATTGTTTTCTACTCAACGGACAACGGTCCACACATGAACTCTTGGCCTGATGCGGGTACAACACCGTTCCGTGGTGAGAAAAATACCAACTGGGAAGGTGCGTATCGTGTACCTGCGATGGTTCGTTGGCCTGGTAAGATTGAACCGGGTAGTGTTTCTAACGAGATCATGCACCATATGGATTGGTTGCCAACTTTTGCAGCCGCCGCTGGTGATGACCAAATCAAAGAAAAACTTCTGAAGGGTCATAAGGCGGGCGATAAAACGTTTAAAGTTCACCTAGATGGTTATAACTTCCTTCCTTATCTAACAGGTGAAGAAAAAAAAGGTCGTCGCTCTGAAGTTTTCTACTTTACTGATGATGGTGATTTGGCCGCGCTTCGTTACAACCAATGGAAAGCGGTATTTATGGAACAGCGTGCAACGGGCACGATGCAGATTTGGGCTGAACCGTTCGTGACGTTACGTCTTCCTAAGCTGTTTAACCTGCGTATGGACCCATACGAAAACGCAGACATTACATCGAATACCTATTATGACTGGTTGTTGGACCATGCATATATGTTCGTTCCTGCGCAAGCGTATGTTGGTAAATTCTTAGAAACGTTTGCTGAATTCCCACCACGCCAAAAAGCAGCAAGCTTTAGCTTGGATCAGGTAATGGAGAAACTTCAGGAATCTCATAACAAATAAGTGATTGTTTGAGTGAAACTGAACAGATTGAAGAGCTCTTAGGAGCTCTTTTTTTATGCGCATACCGATGAGTAAATCCCGGTCGTGAATATGAGTCACAACTATCGTGCTCACTGCCACTAAATAATTGTAAATTCGTTGTTTTTGCGTCTACCTTATTAAGCATAAGGATGTATAAAAACAAGGAATGTTATGTCTGCATGGTTGTGCTTACTGGTAAACGGATTGAAACACCAGCAAGTCGCAGTATTATCCGCAATTTTGTCTCCATTGATGTTGTCGCTGTTCAGTTTGAACGCTTATGCCGGCGAACAAGATCCTAATAGCAACACTGAGACTTCAAAGCTCAGTTCTGTAGCTTCAGACGCTAGCTCTGATGTTTTACCTATCGGCTCTAAAGCCACCTATGTCGGATCGGAAGCTTGTGTTGATTGTCATAGTGAAGAAGTCGAAGCGTGGGAGGGCTCTCATCATGATATGGCGATGAAGCACGCTACAGATGAATCTGTATTAGGCGATTTCAACGATCAAACAGTCATTTATGGAGGTAAACCCAACCGATTTTTCCGCAAAGACGAAGAGTTCTGGGTCAATATCGAAGGGCCAGACGGCCAATTCAAAGATTACAAAATCAGCTATACTTTTGCCTTTAAACCTCTTCAACAATACATGGTTGAGTTTGAAGACGGCCGTGTACAGTTGATTCCTTTTGCTTGGGACTCTCGCACTGAAGGCGAAGGCGGTCAACGCTGGTTTCACCTCTATCCTGGTACCACCAACACTGATGAATTCTACTGGACCAATAGCGGTCAAAACTGGAATTTCATGTGTGCAGATTGCCATTCAACGAATCTAGAAAAAAACTACGACAGCGCGAGCAATACTTATAATACTACTTGGTCCGAGATTAATGTCGGTTGTGAAGCCTGTCATGGGCCTGCAAGCGCGCACGTTGAGCAGGCCAAGCTAGCCAAAGCTAACGGCGGAAAGGATGCTCAAGTCTCGGCGCATTATGGTTTTGATCGCGACTTGTCGAAGTCGGTGAAAGAGTGGATCTACCAAGAGGGCAACTCAACCCTGCAACCAAAAGACATCATCCATACCAATCAAGTTCAAACCTGTGCTCAATGCCACAGCCGACGTACTCAGTTAAATGAAACGGGTGATCACGTGAACGGGTCATTCTTTGATAAGTATCGCCTGAGCTTAATTACTCCTGAGCTTTACCACAACGATGGTCAAATCTACGATGAAGATTACGTTTACGGATCTTTCCTTCAATCCGTGATGGCTGAAAAAGGCGTCACATGTACTAACTGCCACGATCCTCATACCGCTGAACTAAAAATTGCGGAAGAAGCCGTGTGTAGCCAATGTCACATTGCATCAGAATACACGCCTGAAAAGCACACATTCCACGAAGCGAATACTGAAGCTTCACAATGCACGACTTGTCACATGCCAGAGACGACTTACATGGAGGTCGACCCAAGGCGTGACCACAGTTGGCATATCCCACGTCCTGATATTAGCCAACACATTAAAACGCCGAACGTGTGCACTAGCTGTCATGCAGATCAAACCGACCAGTGGGCAGATAAGCAAATCGGTGAGTGGTTCCCAGATTCTAAGTATCGTAATCAGCAGCATTTTGCCGTGGCCTTTTATGCTGACTCCATAGGGCATCGAGGGGCAGAGGATGCGTTGGCGTATTCGGCTCAGGATTCCAGCTTAAGCAATATCATTCGAGCATCGAGCTTAGAACGTTTGGGCGGTAATACGGGTAAGAATACGCTTATTTCGCTGGCAAGAGCGGTGAAACACGATGACGAGATGATCCGTTTGGGTGTGGTACAAGGCTCGTCTGGTTTCCCATTCACTGACCGTTGGCAGATTCTAGAACCGCTATTGAAAGACCCGGTATTGTCGATTCGTTCAGAAACCGCAGGCGCATTAGTGCGTTATTGGGGAGAAATGAATCCTCTGCAGAAAGACCAAATCAAACCTGCATTGGAAGAGTACATTGAGATACAGCAATTTAATGCCGACAGAGGATTTGGGCGTACTAACCTAGGCAACGTTTACCGAGATTTAGGTCAGCACGATAAAGCGATTGAGTTCTATCAAGGTGCTATCGAGATTGAGCCTTACTTCGAAAACAGCTACGCCAACTTGGCGGATTTGTATCGAGCGCAAGGTAACGAAGCAAAAGCGTTATCAACCTTGAAGCAAGGTATTGAAGCTCAGCCTAAATCGAGTGTTTTGCCATACAGCACAGGATTGTCTCTGCTTCGTGTGAAAGATTACGAACAAGCAACGGACTACCTTAAACAAGCCGCTGAAACTGCACAAACCGACCCTCAATATTGGTATGTGTACGGATTGGCTTTGGAAAAATCGGATGTTCTTGCGGCAAGTCAATCACTGCATAAGGCTTACCAATTTAGCCGCAACCCACAGCACCTGTATGCCCAGTGTGAAGTGTTGGCGCGAAACAGCCATATACCGGGCGTACCAAAGGCGTTTGAGCAATGTATTTCATCATTGAGCAAAGTGGCTCCGCCGGAGGCAATTAACCAATTGAAAGCTAGGTTTAAATAAAGCGATGAGGTGAGCTTGGCTATCGAGCTTATAACTAATAGTTATGGGGCTTGTGAGTAGGATGTACGCAGCCAGATTGAATTAAGGGAAGACTTATGAACCATGCGCAACAAGCAATTAACCAACTGATTGAACAAACAGAGAAAAGTGTTATCGGTCAGAGCCACGTCGTTCGGGCTCTGGTGATAGGGTTATTGACTAATGGGCATGTGCTTTTAGAGGGACTTCCCGGTACAGCGAAAACTCGTTCAGTGAAATCGCTGGCGAACCTACTGAACACCAGTTTTGGTCGAATTCAGTTTACGCCTGACCTGCTGCCATCAGATGTAACGGGTACAGAAGTGTATCAAGAGCTTGATGGAAAGCCTCAGTTGCATTTCCAACCGGGTCCTATTTTCAACAGTATTGTTTTAGCCGATGAAGTGAACCGTGCTCCTGCAAAGGTACAAGCGGCTCTGCTTGAAGCCATGGCGGAAGGAACGATTACGGTGGGTGGTCAAACTCATATCCTACCTGATCTATTCATGGTGCTCGCTACGCAAAACCCAGTTGAGCAAGAAGGTACGTATCCACTGCCTGAAGCACAGATGGACCGTTTCATTATGAAAGTCACGGTCGACTATCCAGAAGATGAAGCTGAACGCGGCATCATTCGACTCGTGCGCAGTGAAGAGTTGGGTAGCGAAACGAGTTCAGAATTAGTCACTCCACAACATATTGAACCTGAATTGGTGCTTGAAGCGCGCCGCCAACTTCCAGACATTGCCGTTTCCGATTTAGTTGAGAACTACATCGTGGCTTTGGTAATGGCGACACGAAAACCTGAGCGTTATCCAGAATCAGACTTATCGAAATGGATTGAAATTGGTTCAAGTCCTCGTGCTTCTATTTCATTGGATAAATGTGCTCGCGCCTATGCGTGGCTGCAAGGGCGTGACCACGTCACGTTAGACGATGTGCGAGCAATGCTACCTACCGTATTAGGTCATCGATTCTCACTCTCTTATGACGCATTGGCCGATGGTGTTGACCATCAAAGAGTGGTTGAAGAACTGCTTGATAATGTTGAGATCGGATAATTAGGGGGCGTCATGGCGAAGCCAACACAAGCTCCCAAATCACAAGGCCTTGATCCTCGCTTATATTGTGATTATTCAAGGTTAGTGCGAATACAGGCTCAAGCTGAGTCGTTTTCTCTGTTGCCTCATCTTAAGGCGGGCAGTGTATTGTCGGGGCGACATAATTCTCTGTTCCGTGGCCGTGGTTTAAACTTCGAGGAATTACGTCATTACCAATTGGGTGATGATATCCGTAATCTCGATTGGAAAGTTACGATGCGCACGGGTAAGCCTCATGTTCGCAGTTATACCGAAGAGAAAGACCGTAATGTGATTATCTGTGTCGATCAGCGCAGTTCGATGTTTTTTGCTTCTCAAAACACTATGAAATCTGTTGTTGCTGCCGAAGTGGCGGCACTGTGTGGGTGGCGAGTGCTTAAAGATGGTGATCGTGTCGGCTTCGTTTTGGCCTCGCACCAAAAACTGTTTCATACCAAAGCTCAACGTTCTCAATCTGATTTATTGGCTCAGCTAAAACACCTTACCAAAGCCAATCAAAGCTTAGGCGTCAATGTAAGTGATGGCGATAATGTTGGTTTTAGCCAGTGGATTGAACTGATCAAACGAATGAGACTCAAGCAATCAACCTTGATATTCATTAGTGACTGGCGAGACTGCCGAGAACAACATCTCGATCGACTAAAGCAGTTACAGCAACACAACGATATCTTGGCCATTATGGTCACCGATCCATTAGAACAATCATTGCCTCAAGATCTGGCAAGCGCAAACTGGGTAGTGGGTGATGGTCGTTTTCAACTTAATCTGGATAGCCAATCTAAGGTTAACCTTGCAAGTGAAAGCCTTGCCCAGAAAGCGGCACTCCAGAAACAGTCCCTTGCTAAATTGATGGCGATGAAAAACCTCCCTTATATAGAATTAGACACCTCGGGCAATCACATATCGCAGCTTCAAAAGCTGGTTGGAGGACGCTAAATGGCTGTTGAACATACGCCTCCAAGTACTTATATCCTTCGCGATCTACATGATGTCGCCATTCCCGAGAGTGTGAGCTGGATACCGCAAACTATTGGTTGGAAGATCCTCGGTGTCGCCTTGCTGTTGATCGCCATCTATCTGGCTTATCGTTTGGTGCAGAGATGGTGGAATAACCGTTATCGTAAAGAAGCGCTTCAAGAGCTCATGGTATTGGATGCACGAGACAAGAACTCAACCGAGCGAACCTTCAAGGTACTGAAAGTGGTGCTTCGTTACCTAGACAGCAGCAATGCCAAGTTGTTTGGTCAGGCTTATGTAAACCGTCTGAACGCTTATCTGCCTGTTAGCGCTAACACCAGTGAAAACAGCAATGCGTTCTTTGCCGATGAAGTTTCGGAATTATGGATGCAAAGCCTAATTGACCCTAATGTGCGTTTGAGCTTTGAACAGCGTTTAGAGGTGATTCAAACCGCGATGATGTGGCTAAAACTTCATAAACCAGATCTACAAGCGAAACCGGATGTACAAGCAAAACCAGAGGGGCAAGGCAATGTTTGATGTTTTATCTTCCAGCTTTGAATTTGCGCATCCGCTGTGGTTTATCGGGTTGCCTTTACCGTTGTTGGTCTACTTTGCGGTGCCAGCTTATCGGACTAAGCAAATGGCGATTAAAGTGCCATTTTTTCGAGAATTGGTTGAAGCGATTGGGGAAGCGCCGTCAGAGGGTGCTAGCCAGTTAACACCTAGCTGGTGGCAACGAACCACGTTGATTATTACTTGGGCATTAGTGGTGTGTGCGCTCGCTAAACCAACCATTCTTGGCGAGCCGCAAGTTCGCGAACAATTAGGTCGTGATGTGATGGTAGTGGTCGATTTATCTGGCTCAATGGCAGAACAAGACTTTACCTCAAAGCAAGGCGATAAAATCTCTCGCTTAGATGCGACCAAAGAAGTGCTGGCTGATTTTGCGACTACCCGAAAAGGGGACCGACTCGGTTTGATTCTTTTTGGTGATGCAGCGTTTGTGCAAACGCCGTTTACCGCAGACCAAGATGTATGGCTTGAACTACTCAATCAAACCGACGTGGCGATGGCAGGGCAAAGTACGCACTTGGGCGATGCAATTGGCTTGGCGATTAAGGTGTTTGAACAAAGCGAAAAGCAAAGTGTTGCCGTTCAAGATTCAAGTGTTGATTCCAACGAAAAAGAGAAGGTCGTGATCGTATTAACCGACGGTAATGATACGGGAAGCTTTGTTGAACCGATTGATGCAGCCAAAGTTGCGAAGGCGAAAGGCGTTCGTATTCACGTGATCGCCATGGGTGACCCACAAACCGTTGGTGAAGTGGCTTTGGATATGGAAACCATCAAACGAGTGGCTCAAGAGTCTGGTGGCGAAGCCTTTGAGGCGCTTAACCGCGACGAACTGACCAAAGCCTACGCTCAGATTGGTGAGCTAGAACCACAATTATATGAAAGTACCACTTATCGTCCTAAACAAGGGCTGCACCATTACTTAATGGCGATTGTTGTTGTGATGTATCTGACTGCCTTTAGTCTGGCGACTTTACGTAGAAGGTCGCTTTTGGCTTCTAAAACTAAAAAATTGAAAGGAGAGGATGATGCCTGATTCTCTCACTCTGCAACAGTTCTTTACCCAGCTTCATTTTATCCGACCTTTGTGGTTGTTGGCCTTTATTCCGATGTTCTTCCTGCTATGGGTTCGTTGGAGAGAAGAGACCAAACCAACGTGGAAAGACATTCTACCTGCACACTTACGTGATGCTTTGACGATTGGCGAAACAGGCTGGCGTAAGCAGTTGCCATTGAAGCTATTGGTGGTGATTGTAACTATCGCCATCATTATCTGTTCTGGCCCAACATGGCAGCGTGAGGCTTCTCCTTTTGGTGAAGACAAAGCGTCGATGTTGGTTGTGCTTGATAACAGTGAATCTATGCTCGCTAAAGATTTGCCTCCAAGTCGCTTGGAACGATCCAAGCAGAAAATTAGAGACTTATTGGCAGCTCGCAAAGGCGGTAATACTGGCTTGGTGGTTTACGCAGGCAGCGCACACGTCGCGATGCCCGTCACGCAGGACAGCAAGGTATTTGAACCGTTTCTTGCGGCTATCACACCCGATATCATGCCTGTTTCAGGTAAGTCAGCAGAAGAAGCGTTGCCACTCATAAACCAGCAATTGTCTGGTGAGTTAGGCTCGTCAGTGTTGTTGGTATCAGATGGTGTGAATCCAAGTACGACGCGAGCTTTTGAAACTTTTTTCAACGAAAACCTATATCAGTTGCTTATTTTGGCTGCTGGAAATAGCGATGTGGTGAGCGATAACCCTGTCGACCTCGATTCACTGCGTGACTTAGCGAGTAAGACGGGTGGACGAGTGGTTGAGGTGACCGTTGACGATTCGGATATTCGACAACTGAATCAAGCGGTTGAAAGAAACATGCAACTTAACGGTGAATCTTCTATGCCATGGAAAGACATGGGCTATGGCCTGCTTATTCCAATGGCGATCATCATGTTGTTGTGGTTTAGAAAAGGGTGGTTGGTGCAGTGGTGTGTCGTTGGCCTAGTGATTTCGGGCAGCCTGTACTCACCAAGAACTTTGGCGAAAACAGTCAATTTAACTGCTGAGAAACCCGTTGTGGTGGAGTCGCTTACAGCTTGGGATAAGACCGCTCAATGGTGGTGGGACTTATGGCTAACGCCCGACCAACAAGGTCAACGTTTATTGAATCAGAAAGAATACCTTCAAGCTACTAAACATTTTACTGACCCCATGAGAAAAGGTGCGGCTTATTACTATGCTCGTGATTTTAAGCTCGCTCACAGTGCATTTTTGCAAACCAAAACTGACCTTGGCTTATACAATGCAGCGAGTGCGTTAGCCAGGCAGCGTGAATACCTTGCCGCACGAGACCTCTTGAAATCATTAAGCGAGAAAGAGGATCTTTCACCAGAACTAAGAACGGATGTGGAAAATAACCTTGCAGTGCTTAGCGGGATTGTCGAAGAGGTAAACCGAACCAGCGAAAGCCAGTCTGGAACCACAGATGGTCCTGAAGAATCTTTAGAACTCGAAGACGATCAGCCGCGAACGGGTGATGGCGCCGAAGAAGAAACGGTAGCGGAATTGATGCTTAAGGAAACGCTGAATGCCAATGAAATCTTGGGCAGTCAAGAGCTTGCCGACAAGTGGTTAAAACGCGTCGAAGCGGATCCTAAGTTCTTCTTGAAGTCCAAGTTCCAAATTCAATTAAGAGACCCTGCACCTTCGATAGAACAGACACCGAAACAGGAACAGGCAACAAAACAGGGGCAAGCACAATGAGTCGATACGATTTAGCTCTTGAAGCGGTTCAATCAAAGGGAGCGCGATTCACAGCCCGCTCATGGTTGCTGTCGATGGTTCTACTATTCAGTTCTGTTTTTCCTATTCTTGCTTCGGCGGCTGATATTTATGACCTGCAGAAGAATGGTGATGTTGAACTGATTGCTTGGGTCGGAGAAAAACCGAAGTCAGGCGACAAGATAACACCGACCAAAGTCAGCGTAAATGAGCAGGTCATTCTGAACATTGAGGTGGCGACACCGCGCTGGTTAACAGGCGGCACCCGAATCGGCAGTATCGAAATCCCTAACGTGATCGCTAAGCAACGTAACCAACTCGCGACTAATTACACGGAACGAGTTAATGGCACTACATGGTCACGTCAACGATGGGAAGTGACACTCTATCCGATGACTTCTGGCGAGTTTGTCATTCCAACCGTGCCGGTTCGTATCCAAGTTTCTGCTCCTGATGGTTCAAACGTTGGTGGCACGCTTTACACGCAGCCGATTAAGTTTGAAGTTTCGTTGCCTTCAGGTTTACTCGATAATGAAACGCCTTGGTTTTCTGCAACAGAGGTAGATGTAGATCAGCAATGGCAACGTTCAAGTGACGAGCTAAAAGTTGGCGATGCCATTACTCGAACTATCACGATTAAGGCAAAAGACAGCCTTTCTGTGTTGCTGCCAGACGTGCTAACCAATGAGTCCACTCAGCAGTTCCAAGCTTACCCACAGCCCAACCGTTTAGACGATGCGCAAGAACGTGGTGATTACCGTTCTAGCCGAGTCGAAGAAACGGTTTATGTTATTCAACAAGGTGGCGAATTTACCTTACCGGATTTCTCATTCCAGTGGTGGGACAGCAGGAATCAACGTCTTGAAAGTGTTGTCATAAAAGGCGAGGTGTTTGAAGCAAAACACACTGTTCAATCCTTCATCAAGGCTTATATGTCGGTCTTTATCAGCGTTGGTTTGGCATTAGTGTTGTGTGTTGCGTTATTTGTTTCTTTGAAGCGTTATTACAAGAACCGACCGACACCGAGTTGGTTGGTATTCCGTCGTTTGCTTAAGCAAGGTAATTGGCCTGCATTGAGAACCTTTATCTACCGTCAATTGCGAACAGAAACGACTCAGTTAGAGCTGGATAAAGTGAAACTGAGTAAAGCGCAACTTGGTAAATTGAATGGACAAAAACGTTGGGTGGAAGACAGCGAAGCACTTCAGCAAGGGTATGAAGATAAAAACGTCTTTACTCGTTTGTGGAGAGGGTTAAGTAACCTGTCTAATGATCAATTAAACTCAAGCCATTCTCGTTCGATTTTCTCCCGCTTGAAAATCCCTAAAGCCTTGCCAGACTTAAAAAATAAAACTAAGTAGCAACCTTTAGTTATTCGCATCGAACATAATCGGCAGGCTCTCTATTATGGGGAATCTGCTTCTTTAATATGGAACTGTATGAAAAATACCGAGCTAAATTTAATTCCTATATTTGTTGCTATCTATGAAGAGCAGAACTTGTCTAGGGCTGCTAGTCGCATGGATATCAGCCAACCTGCTGTGAGCAAAGCGCTTGCACGGTTGCGAGATATCTATGACGAGCCACTGTTTCACCGCACCACATCAGGCGTAGAGCCAACCACATTCGCTATTGATATCTATCCTGCAATGGCTGCCGCACTCAAGAACTTCACTTCTACTTTATCGGATTCAAGAGACTTCGACCCTAAAACCTCAGGCCGCGTCTTTTCAATTGCTTGCGTCTCAGCGGCGAGTTACGAAATGATGCCAAGAGTCATGCAGTTAATTAGTCAAGTGGCGCCTGGTATTGCATTGGAAATTCATCCTTTGTTTACTGAAGATTACGAGTCCGATTTAAGATTACAAAGACACGATGTGATTGTTGATATGACGCCAAAGGGAAGAACCATGCTCAAGCATGAGGTGATTTCTAAAGAGGAGCTGGTGGTTGTATGCAGAGCTGATCATCCTACGGTTGGCGACACCATTAATATGGAGCAATTTCTTTCTCTTGGTCACGTCGTGGTATCTCGCTGGCACGCCCGTAAAAGCTTGTTAAGTTCTGAACACTATGATGGCTTAGAACAGCGCAGGGTAGTTTACCGAGCGGCTGGCGTTGTCGAGATGCTCCCAGTCATTGAGAACTCAGATTATATCGGTATGCTGCCAATATCGTCGGTTCGCTGTTTCTCAGAGAAGTACAATGTCAAAATACTGCCTTTACCATTCGAGTTGGAAGACCTCGAAATGTGTATGATTTGGCACCCAAGCCGTACCAACGAGCCAAGCCATAAGTGGCTGCGTGATAAAATAAAAGTGGCGGCAAAAGAGTTATCAAGTTAGTTAGCACTATATTAGTTATTATAGAGGACATAGCATGGACAGCATTCGCGCGATTTTCAATGGTAAGAAAGCCAATACTCCAGAGTTAAGACAAGCGGTTTTTGATGCAAGAGACCGTGATATCGACCTACAAGTTAGAGTGACTTGGGAGCCTTCAGATATGTATCGTCTAGTAAACGAGGCAATATGCGATGGTGTGAAACGCCTCATTGTTGCTGGTGGCGATGGGACGGTTAATGAGGCCGTTAGTGCGCTCAACCAGTTTCAAGTGAGTGAAAGGCCGCAACTTGCGATTATTCCCATGGGAACCGCGAACGATTTTGCTACTGCAACGGCTATTCCGAGTAATATTGCAGAGGCTTTTGCACTCGCATTAGAAGGCAATACTTTCGCGGTCGACAGTGTTCGTGCTAACGACCGCTATTTCATGAATGTAGCGGCAGCAGGATTTGGAGCTGAAGTGACCGCTGAAACTCCTGTTGAATTGAAAGACTTTCTTGGTGGCGGTGCGTACACGTTAACAGGCGTGGTGAAAGCGTTAGGATTTAAGCCTTATAGCGGCACCTTAACCGTAGATAAAGGCACTTTTACTGGCGAAATTCTGGTTGGTGCGTTTTGTAATGGTCGCTTGGCCGGTGGTGGTCAATCACTTGCGCCTGAAGCTTTGATAGACGATGGCTTAATGGATCTAACATTAGTTAAGTCATTTGTGGCGTCAGAATTACCGCAAGTTCTTGAGGAGTTAAAAAGTCCTGATGAAGATGGTAAGTATATTGTGCATACTCAAACGAGTTGGCTTGATATCGATTTTACTCAACCTTTACCGATTAATTTAGACGGAGAGCCTTATCGTTCAAATAACATCCGCTTCGAAGTTGTCCCATCAAGCATCCGTCTGGTACTTCCTGATGACTGCCCTTGTTTAAGTAAGAACTGCGTTTGAATATGTTCAATGTCATATGGTGTTACTGAACGTGAGATCGGCTTTGCTTCAATAGTGTGCTCCGCGTACTGAGTGCGCTTGCAATATTTCCTGCGTTCTTATCGTCAGCCGAGATCCGGGTTAACGTTGTGCTGTGTAATACTGAATTATTTTAATCCGCCTGTAACTAGTCTGCGTCTTTAACTAGGCGCAGACCCATGTCCGACATGGTGATTGACTGGCTTGCGAAATCACGGCGGTAACTTTCAGATTCATTTGCTTCATAGGCGAAACTGCCACCGCGCACTGATTTATGTGATAGCCCTACGTCACTATGTTTTGCATTGTTTGGATTATCTGTTGGACCGAATCTGTAGAAGGTGTCATCGAAGGCATCAATCACAAACTCTCCCACGTTTCCTGTCATGTCATATAAACCTAGTTCATTTGGTTTTTTTAGTCCGACAGGATGAGCACTGTTTTTTGAGTTTGCTGAGTACCACGCGACATCACCTAAGCTATTGGAACCGCTGTAAGTATAGCCTTTACTTCTGTTGCCACCCTTCGCTGCAAATTCCCATTCCGCTTCAGTTGGCAGGCGGTACTCTTCGCTTGTTAACTCATTCAACTGCTCAACGAAATAGTTCGCCTGTTGCCAACTTAAGTTGTTAACTGGGATTTGTGGGTTTTTGAAATAACTAAGAGACGACCCCATCACTGATTCGAATAGTTCTTGAGTCACCTCAAACTTCGCAATGTAAAAACTATCTACAACTACTTCACGGGCTGGTCGTTCAGCTTTGGTTGCTTTCTTGCTGTTTGAGCCCATGGTGAATGTTCCGCCTTCAACTAACACCATCTCTTGGTCAATTTTTTGAGCGATAGGGTGTGTAGGCACGCTTGCACAGCCGCTTAGGAAAATAGTCATTGTGACGCCGCTAACTGCTGCTAAATGTTTGTAATTGATAAATTTCATCACGTGCCTCAAATATTCGAAATAGGATGTAATTCTAACGTTTTTGGTCATTCCTATTGGTTATAAAGGGTATAACATGCCACTGAGTTAATTCGGAATTATGATGGTGACAAGATACTAAGATAGGTAGGTAAATCATGCATATTACTCAAGGTCCACAATATAACGGTAAAGCGTCTAAGCGCCTGCATGTTATGGCTAAGCCGATTGGCGCAGCGTGCAACATTGACTGTAAATATTGTTATTACCTAAGTAAGCAAGATTTGTTGGAGTACAAGAAAGGCAGTTCTCCAAGAATGGATGATGAGACGCTAGAGACTTACATCCGACAATACATCGAAGGTCAAAATACACCTGAAATCATCTTCTCATGGCAGGGTGGTGAACCTACCATGTTAGGTTTGGCTTATTTTGAGCGTGTGGTTGAGCTACAGAAAAAGTATCAGCCCGAAGGTGTGTTAATTTCAAATGATCTACAAACTAATGGCACATTATTGAATGATGATTGGGGTCGATTCTTAGCAAAGAACAACTTCCTAATCGGTTTAAGTATTGATGGCCCTGAAATGCTGCACAACGCTTACCGTACCAACAGAGCGGGTCGTGGCACATTCAAACAAGTGATGGCTGCTGTTGAGCTGCTACACAAGCACAAAGTCAAATTCGCCACGCTAACCTGCGTGAATAACCTCACCAGCCAAAATGCATTAGAAGTGTATCGTTTCCTACGTGATGTGGTGAAGTCTCCACAAATGCAATTTATTCCTATCGTAGAACAAAAAACCTTTAGAACCGTTGCACCGCAAACGTCTCAAGTGAGTGAGCAACTTAAGCAAGGTGACAAGCGTCTGATTCCGGGTCATAAAGATTCGATCATGGAATCATGGTGTGTATCGGACTTAGCGTGGGGTAACTTCCTGATTGCTGTGTTTGATGAGTGGGCGAAGCAAGACATCGGTAAAGTGTTTGTTCAATATTTCGAAGCGAGCTTAGAAACGTGGATTGGACGCCCGAACCCGCTTTGCACGCTGAATGAGATCTGCGGTAAAGGCTTAGCGATGGAGCCAAACGGCGATGTGTTCTCTTGTGACCACTACGTTTACCCTGAATATAAAATCGGCAACATCCATCATGAAAAGCTTGATGACCTAGCATATAGCGCACCACAACAGAAATTTGGCTTTGCTAAATTACGCACACTGACGAGCCAATGCCAGCAATGTGACTACAAGTTTGCTTGTCATGGCGAATGCCCTAAAAACCGCTTTATCAAAACCCGTGTGGGTGAGCCGGGCTTGAACTATTTATGTGCGGGCTGGCACAAGTTCTTCTCTCATGTTGATAAATCGATGGCGTATATTGCGCGTGCGATGAGACACCCTGTTGCTCATGGTAAGTACAGTGATTCTGTGATGATGGCGCGTCGAGTAGAACAGGCGCAACAAGCTACGTTCGAGACCAAGTTTTAAATCAAGTTCTAGGTTTAGAGCTATCGATCTTAATGAAATTTAATCAAATATGAGTCTAGGGACAAGCTAAGTTCTCCAGCTTAAGGTAATACTATGATCAAGAAAAGTTTAGCGACAGCGGTTGCTTTATTTATTTCAACGTCCGCATTGCTATCAACGTCAGCAATGGCAGCTAATAGCGTTCAACAAACTGTTGATGCACCAGCACAAAATATCAATCAAGTGCTTGAAATGACGGACACTCAAACCCGAATTCAACAGTTGTCTTACATGGCGCAAGATCAGAATCAGTCTATTGAAAACCGTACTGGTGCGCTGCAAGAATTGGCCGCTTACCCAAGCCAAAATGCGTTGGTGGCTGTTGTTAGAGGTTTGAAAGATCAAGACCCTGAAGTTCGTGAAGCGTCGGTGATTGGGTCTGAACCTTATCAACTAGAACATCGCTGGGCATTGGTATCTCCGTTGCTTAAAGACAGCGATACTATGGTTCGCCACACGGCAACATCAAATCTAATTCGTGACTTTAATGCCTTAGATGATCAACAAAAAGCACAAATCGAGCCACCAGTAAAGGAGTTGATTAGTTTCCTAGAAACGCAAGAATCTGAAAAGTATCAATTGCTGTTTGCTGATGTACTTCGCTGGCACAACGAGTGGGATAAGGCCGAAACGGTTTATTTGGATCTCATTAATACTCATGCGACAGAGCCACAAGTTTGGTTGAGTTATGCCGATAACTTCCGTGCTCAGAAAAAAGACCAGCAAGCGGTCGATGTATTGGATCGCGGTTTGAAACATGTACCAGACAACGCAGCTTTGCATTATTCTAAATCTCTGACTTTGGTTCGCCTTGAAGACAAGAGCGCAGCGGCACATGAGATTGAAGTGGCCGCTAAGCTAGCGAAAGATAATAGCTATTACTGGTACCTCAATGGGGTATTGCAAGAAGAGTTAGATATCGACAAATCGACCAAGTCGTTCGAAAAAGCGTACCTAATATCGGGTTCTCCAGAGCAGTTGTATGCAGTGTGTGACATTTACGTACGCTACGGTAATGAGAAAACTGACGAATGCTTGGTTGAGCTTTCGAAAGTGGCTCCGGGTTACGTGATTGATCAGCTGAAAGAGAAGCGAGTAGCGCCAAGCTCGTAATATCTTCAATAACAACGTTGAACAATTAAGAAGTCAGTTGATATATTCGATTGGCTTTTTTTGTAATGTCTTGTGCTGAACTATGCGACTCGTGTGTGGGTCATCTCGTCTAACAAGTTGCACTTTCTATTTGATGGAATAGTTTGTCTTTTCTCACGGGCTTCGCGACGTACCCATCCATTCCCGAATTAAAGCACTTTTGAATGTCATCATCGATAACGCTGGCGGTTAACGCGATGATAGGAGTTTTATTTAAACCTAGATTTCTCTCATATTCTCTAATCTCTCGAGTTGCGGTGAAACCATCCATTACTGGCATCATGCAATCCATTAAAATAATGTCGAAGTTACTGTCGCTCTTATACATCTCAACAGCGATTAGTCCATTGTCTGCAATTTCAAATGCATAGCCCGCTTTTTTCAGCATTAAAGATGCCACCTTCTGATTCACGCGATTGTCTTCGACAAGAAGTATCTTTTCAGATTTACTCGGCACTGTGTTTTGTTCCGTTTCTTCTGGCAATGTCTGTTTGGCTTTGCTTGCGTTATTAATAGGAATGACAGTTGACACTACTGATGTCGAATTTTGATGAGAGGTGACAGGCAAAGGCATTGTCTCAACAGCGGCTAGGATTTTCTCTTCCAACATTTCGAACTTGAATGGCTTTGGTACATAGTCGTCCATTCCCACATCAAAACACTTTTGAATATCATCATCAATCACACTGGCGGTAAGTGCAATAATAGGGGTACGACGTTTTGCTTTTGTTTCCTCTTCAATTCTTCGGATGTTGACTGTCGCTTGGAAGCCATCCATAACTGGCATCATACAATCCATCAATATTGCCGCGTAAAGAGAGTTATTAGCAAACATGTCCACGGCTTCTTGGCCATTGTTTGCAAATTCGAAGTCAAAGCCACTTTTACTTACGTGAAGGCCCGCAATCTTTTGGTTTATCTTATTGTCTTCCACGATCAGAATTTTATGTTGAGGCATTAGATCTTGTTGACTAGCTTCTGAGCGAGCAGCAAAACCCTGTACGTCGCAAAGTTCAATGGCTTTTATTAAGCGTATGCCAAGTAGCGGTTGTGATACTTGAGCGGTAACACTATTACCCATATCACCCGATTCGCTGAGAAATGAACGAAGGAGACAAATAGTAGCGCCGTTTTGATGCAGTTTATCTAAGTCGTCGGAATGGTCGTTAACTCGAAACGAATCATCTTCAGCGAAAATGACAGTGGTCGATTTACTGTACTTTTTCGTTCTGATTTGCTTAACAATATCGTCCGCGTGTTCCGTTATTTGAGTCACTTTCAAACCATAAAGATTAAGGTCGTTTTCTATGCGCTCAGAAAGTACATTTTTGTTACCGAAAATGTAAATGTTAGCGGTTGCTAAACTTGGCTTCGGCAACATTAAGTCAACCGGTAATTCTAAATCGAAGTAGAAACAACTGCCTTCCCCTTTAACTGAGGTGAGTTGAATTCGACCACCCATAAGCTCAACAAGCTGAGTACTGATGGCGAGACCAAGACCTGTGCCGCCGAACTGTCGAGTGGTTGAATTGTCCTCTTGAGCAAAAGGTTCGAATATTTGTTTTTGTTGCTGTTTATCTATACCAATGCCGGTGTCACGTACAGAGAACCTAATGGTAACACTAGTGCTAGGTTGGCTGAGAGTCTGGATCGATAATGTCACCCCACCTTTTGCGGTAAACTTCACTGCATTCGACATAAAGTTCATTAGAATTTGTCTTAATCGGTGATCATCAAGCATGACTCGAGCTGGTGTATCTGAGCTGATGTCGACGCTAACTGTGATATTTTGCTCTTTTGCTTTCGGCGCAATAATTGAGGCGATATCGTATATTGATTCTCTAATGGATGCGGAATGTGGGCTGATTAATAGCATGCCAGATTCTATCTTAGAAAAATCTAAGATATCGTTGATTAAACTCAGTAGCAGTTGAGATGATATTTCAATGGTATCAACATAATCTCGTTGTGTTGGGGTCAGCGGAGTATCGGAAAGGACTTCTGAGATACCGATAACACCATTTAATGGAGTACGTATTTCGTGAGACATGTTAGCTAGGAAGCTACTTTTTGCCTTACTCGCTTGGATTGCGTGATCTTTTGCCTGTTCAGCCTCTTCTTTAGCTCTTTCGGCGTCTTCTTTCGCTATCATCAGTCTCTCTTTAGCGAGCCCTTGTTCGATGGTCAATCGTTTCACTTGCTGAGCAAATAGACTGAGCTCATCTTTTCCTTGTATCAGCTTATCTAAAGAAGGCCGAGTTTGATCGTTCTCACTTTTTAAAAACTTGAGAACCAAATTAAGGTTATTAGTGACCTGCCTTGTCAAACTTAATGTTAACCCCATCACTAGTGCAGTGAGTGAGGCGACGATCGAAATAAACAGTATTCTCTGCATCTGAGCGGCATAAATCGCTTGCTCAACTTCTTGTTTGAACTCTTGTTTAATGACACTGCCGAGGCTTTGTAATAGGCTTAGGCGTGTGTTCATGGCCTCTAAACCAACCGAAATTTCTTGTGGACTTAGCTTGCTTATTGCATTGAAGTTGAGTAAAGCACTTCTTATTTTTTGGCTTTGAGTAAAAACGTCATTTCTAAACACCTCAACCATTAAAGCGACTTGATCCTCGTTGGCATTTAATAAAACGAAGCGCTCTAGGAACAGTTGTTGCCTTTCACTGAGGGTTTTTATTTGTTCTGCAAGTTCTGGGCTGTATTCTTGGCTGTTTTGAAATATTTCAATCAGTGAGGTACCCAGTTTGAATTCCTCATTTGACCAAAAAGCTAGCCATTCAAGCTGTTGTAATGCAGTGAGGTGCTGCTGAATTTCACGTTTGGTGTTCTCAAACGGGACTTTTTCTATTTCAATCAATAACCGCTTGTACGTGTCACTTTGCCACTCAAGGGCATCTAATTTATCGTAACTATCGGTTGCTTCCATCGTAAATAGAGTCGCGTCGCTGAAGTCTGTTACAAGTTGATTTACTTCATCAAAAGCGTCTAAAAAAATCAATGGGGAGACTTTTTTCAGTTCTTCTCTGACTTGGCTACTTTGTGTCGCAAACTCCTCCGAGCTAAAAGTTAGAGTACTCCGGGATAAGGCCGAAACATCCTGAAGGTAGACAAATAGCTGGTTGGTTCGTTCAAAATCGGCTAACTGAGTTGTTAAGATATAAGCCTGTCTGCCAGCAAGGAAGAGCAAGAGTGAAATGGGGAGTAAAACTAAGCCAAAGAGTTTGTGTTTGACTGAAAGGCTATTCCAGACCGTAATCGGCATATAAGGATCCGTGCTACTGTTTTTATATAAAACAGTAGAATAAAAATGACAATATGGAAACTTTGATACCGTAAATTTAGTGGAAGTGTGGAAGGGGTATAAATTCCTAGGATCTTATCGCTTATCTTGCAATGTATTCCGTTCCTGACCATTGATGACGTTCGGCCTTCGGTTCATTTTGTATTTTTATTGATGAGAAACTTTAAAGAAAGCTTAATGATGATGGTTTTTGTCTTTAGTTACTTCTAACAGAAGTTGCTCTAGAGCTGATTTTGCAGTCGGTTCTAATGTCCAAACCCCTAGCATTCGCTGGAGTGCGGCACGATATACTCTGTTTTTTAACAGGAAGGCGAGAGTGCTAGTGTCGTTATTCAAAACATGGCTTTGTATCACGATTAGCTCAGCTTTGTTTGCGATGTCAATTTGCTGAAGGTTAAAAGCGGGTAGAAACGCACACTCATACCATACCTCAACAACCTCTCGGAGTTCGATTTCCTCTTCAGGTACGTCACAGCCCTGAAATTGATGGTTTTCAGGAATAGTGGATAAGTACGATACATCAAGCTTGTCTGCAACGAATGTGTACATTTTCTTCCTAGTTAAATGTGAGTTGAGGGTAAATCATCTCTTTCACTTATGTTTTTGTCAATTACATCCGTTTACCTAAAGATTTAATTGTGAATAAATGTTGTAGTTTTAACTTAAACTGTTTAAGTATTTGTCTGTTAAACCAAAATATTTCAAGTTCCCATCTGACTCTAGGACTAAGCTCATGTTTGATGTAATGATTAAGCTAGGGTCATTCGTCGAAAAAATCACGGTCGTGTTCAACAGTTTATCGGTGAACAAACGATTAAAATACTGTGCGTTTTCGTGTTCGGAGCCATTGAAAGGTTCGTCAATGATGATCAGAGATTGTTCACAATTACCTAAGCCAAGCGCTAACCGCAGTTTTTGCTGAACCCCGTTGGGAAGGCCTTTGCATTTATCCACGCTTAATTGAGTCGACAAACCTTCTGGTAGCCACTCGTCCAATTCGAAGAAGCTGATCATCTCTTGCATATCCTCTGTTGGAATGAGTCCATTGTGCAAAATGAAGTTGGTCTCTAGTGAGCCTTCGAAGATGTGCAAGTTAAAAGGGATGTAGTTAATCGATGTGCGATAGCGATAACTGTTGAATTGTTTGATGTTGTAGCCATCGACCGATACCGCGCCTTGATAGCGGTCTTCTAACCCGGCAATGATGGAAATTAGCGTTGTTTTGCCGCAGCCTGTCGGGCCACAAATCACGACTTTTGCCCTGGGTGGTATCTTGAAACCAAGATTGGTTAAACCGGTTGCTGCCCCTGTGTAACGGTGGCTCACACCACTGCCCACAATACTGCCTTGAAACAAGCGAATGGGCGGGCTTTTTTCTAAAGTCAGTTTGTCGTCATTCATCGACATCAAGTTGTTGATCTGAGCTGATGACGCCTTAATTGATTGGAATTTGGAAATGGAGTTGTAAATACCCATGATCGGTCCTAATGCCTTCCAAACCAAAATAACGGTTGCGAGCATGGCACCAGCATCTGAAGTGCCTTCCATTACGCCGATTACCGCAGCGACAATACTTGCCGTGCCAATCACTTGGATCAAACTGCCCCCTGCAGCCTGAATTTTACTGTTGGTCACGGCGACGTTCTCTGCATCATTAGTGCTTTGCATATGGGAAGCACTGAAGCGAGATTGAACTACACGCAACAAAGGTAGGCCTTGAATGGTCTTGATACCACGAAGGAGCTCATTCCATTGATAAGAGACCATCGCATTGGCACGAGAGCTTTTGGATGTGGCTTGTGAGTAGATATAGCGAGAGTACACACAGAATACCAACATTACGACTAAGCCGGCCATTACTACCAGTGCTGCCGTGCCAGACATCAGAGCTATCGCGATGATAAATACAATCACGAATGGCATATCAAAGTAGCTGAGGGTCGATTCTGCCGTTACCAATCGTCGGAAGGTGTCGATATCTTTTAAGCGAGCCAACTGAGACGAAACCCCAGCGGTTGATGTCATAGCGTAGGGCAACCATAGAAGCTTTGATATAACGGCTTGGGATATGTGCATCGCGAGATCTTTACCGGAAGTGGCAATGATATTGACCCGCATTTTCTTAAAAAAGTATTCAGAGAAGCCAACAATAATAGCAAATAAGGTCAGCCAGTAGAGTGTTACTTGAGAACTAGACGTGAGCGCAAAATTATACACACTCATAATAAAGAAAGGTTGTAATGCCCCAAGTACGCTGATGAAGAAGCTCAAAATTATTAAGCTCTTGAATTCATTGTTATAGCGATAGAAAGCATATTTGATCCAATGACTTCTATCTTGAGATTCTGGTGGCGGTTCGCGAAATAGACGAGAGTACTCGCTGATAGAAATCAACAAGCATGGCTTATGACACATTGGATACTCAATAGTGTTGTTGTTCGTGTAATCAAACAGCAGCAATTTTCCATCCTTTGTTCCCAAAAAGATGGCGTTGAGGTTTTCTATCTCAATAAAGCTTGGATTAGGGTGCTTATCGATATTTTCGAGTGTTTTAAGCTTAGTGGCATCACAACGGTATCCAAGACGCTCTATGGTTGCGGTAAAGCTGTCGCTGTCTTTTGGTTTTGGCATAAACGCATCACTGAGGATAGCTGGCGTACCTTCCCATTCAAGCGCTATCAATGCGTAAGCTAATCCACGAATCAGAGGTGACTGATTGTAGCGTTCGTTATATCCGATTGCTTCAAAGTCCAATACACGCTGCGATACATTGTTGAAGTCAACGAGAATACTCATTGATTACCTCCCGTCAGTTTGACACGTTTGAGGCGGTGGTTAAGCTTGTCCATTTTATTGCTGGCAATGATCAAGATCTTGTCATTAGAACGATAAGCAGTACTGGTCAGCACCACTCGGGCAAATTCATCGTCAAAGACACAATCGATATCGTCGAAAATTAATACGCGCTTGCTAGCGAGCAGGGCGCGGACGAGTAACAGAGCATAACCAACTTGGCGTGAGAATGGGTTGCGCATGTGACCTTTAAGTTCGGTGTAAAATCCGGCGGGAAGAGCATCGATTTGTGTCTTGATGTTCATGGTTTCACACAGTGCAAAAGCCGTGTTATTCAGGCTTGGTCGGAAACAGGTGAGGTTATCAATAATGGTACCTTCTACGAACGAGCTCGTTTTATCGACCATCAACACGCTGTTACGCCAAACGTTGTAGTTAATGTCACTCAGAGGCGTGTCGTTGATCATAATTGCCAGATGGTCATCGCTGCTTTGTCTCGTAATACAGTTGGCGAGGTGGGTCTTACCTGCACCACTTTTCCCCGTGAGCAAATAGGCTTGACCACGCTCGAATTCGATACGTTGCTTGTCAGAGTACTTGACTGAAATGCGTTCCACTTCTGTTGTTTCATGTTGATGTTCTACTGAAGCCGTCAGTTCAAGCAGTTCCGCGATACGTTGTATATGAAGTTTATTTAGTTCCCAACGGCTAGCGGTACGCATTACTTGTTGGTAGGGGGCAAAGTAACGGTTGGTTAGCATGATGATTGCAGCCATGATCCCTTGGCTTGATTCCATGTTGATAACCGCCATTGCCAACACCACAACAACACAGGCGATGGAGAGCTGTTGGATCAGTGCCAATATCAACCCGAAATTAGATTCAATTTGCTCATATTTGATGTTTTCGACTTCGCGCTCTTCGACCATTTGTGTCATCAAGCTTTCGACGCGGTATTCCATGTTTCGCGCTTTGATATCCAGTGGGCTAGAGATGATTTCTATGATTTTTGATGTGGTTAAGCCTTCGATATCGGATTTATTTTGCAGGCTACTAATCTTTTGTTTAGAGAGGCTAAATGCGAAAATAGCCAAAATAACTGAGGCTATTAGAAGAGTAACGCCCGCCCATATGTTGATTAGCCCAATTATTATGATGGTTAATAAGCTAACTGCTAGGTTGATTAGAGCTCGAACAGACTCTCCGCCAAAGAAGGTTTTAAGTTCAGGAATAGTAGAGATGCGTTCGAGGTACTCACCGGGCTCTAAGCGGCGGTATTTGGAAATTTCAGCCAAACAGATGGATTGAAAAACCTTGTTAGTTAAGTTGGTCTCAAATTGCCTCATGATGACAGATGAGATCTTCTCTTCCTGATTCTTGAGATGGTAATCGAGGAAGATAGAAATCAAGATAATAGCGAACAATAAGAAAAGAGTGTTTTGTGCTTGATTGGGTAAAACACGGTCGAAAATAATCAGAATAGAGAAGGGCAAAACTAACCCAAATAGGGTGGAAATTATCGTGGAGAAAGTCAGATAACACTTGTCTGCCATATTGATCTTTTGAGAAAATTGTTTAGTTTGCATTGCGATCTCCTTTCTTCAAGGACGAAGCTGAGAGAAGGTGTTTAGGCACTAATTCTTGACTGTCTTGATCTTCAATATCACTCATCAATTGCATGATACTTTCTATAGATTTTACGGAGAGCACGCCCTTAATTTTTTCGAGCTTGATGGTCTCGATGATGTAGTCATATCGTGCGCTTTCGTAATCTCTTAAGGCGCTGAATAATTTACTCTCGGCAGCGAGCAAATCTGTGATAGTACGCGTACCTAATTGGTAGGCTCTTTGGATCCCTTTGTAGGACGCATAATTAGCGCGAATGATGTTTTCATAACTGTTTATAGACTGGGAAAAGTCGTTAATGGTAAGTAGTGAGGTGTTCACATTGTTACGTGTGGTGTAAAGCGAATCTTGGTAAAGCAATTCGGTACGTTCAATGGCCGTCGAGGATTTTTGATATCCGTAGTAATCAGAACCACCAGATAAGAGAGGCACTGCTAGATTCAAGCCAACACTCGTTGAGTTACTTTCGCCTGTCGCTGTTATGTCGGTCTTATCGTAATTATTGGCGTCATCATGACGATAACTGGCCGAGAGCGACACTGTGGGTAAGAAGTTCGAACCGCTCTCTTTTAAGCTTCTACGGCTTCTCTCGACGTTTTTCTTAGCCACAAGTAAGTCGTTATTAAGCTTTAATGCTTGATCCATGATTGAACGTTGTTCTGTTTCGTTTATCTCTTTTAAAGGCACGCTTTCGTAAATATCTTGCGAAGGTGTGATTGGGTACTGAATCTGAATCGATAGGCCATTGAGAATGACTTGGCGATCTTTTTGTAATGTTCTTAATCGATTTGCCACCCCTTCTTTTTGTGCAATCACTTCGTACAATTCACTGGCAGCTGTGTTGCCTAGTTCCACGTTACGTTGCATCTGATGTTCACGAGCCTGAGATGATTTAAGCTCAACCTTCGTTGCTTTTATCTGGGCGTTGTTTTTCAAGTACTCAAAATATTGAGAGCCGACTTCTGAGATGGTGTCTTGGATTTTGTTCTCGTGTTTAATCTCTTCAATGTTGAAGTCGAGCTTTGCCGTTCCATATTTAAACACATCGCCAAGATTGAATATTGACTGGGAAAGGGAAAGGCTGTAGCTGTTCGAGTTGTAGCTTGAGGTCTCATCGGGCACGCTCCGCAATAAGGTCTCATTTTCATTCCATGTGGTATCGGCTGCGCCATTAAGCGAAGGGAGGAACTTAGAGCGGCTGATACCAATGTTGTATTCGTTCTCTTCGACACCTTTATTACTCGCGCGAAGTGAAAGGCTGTTTTGCAGGCCGAGTTCTACTGCCTCAAGCAGGGACGTCGCCGATGCTGAAGGTGTAGTACTTAATGCAAGTGCAGCCATGGTGCTGCTAGTTAAGTTTCTGTACCGCCACATATTTGTTGATCACCTTGATGATTTCGTCGCTTTTGTAAGGTTTGCTGATCACGTAATCCATTCCGGCTTCAATACAAGCCTGGTGTTCGTTACTGCTGGTCAATGCGGTTGCACCTATAATGGTGCAAGGTTTTCTCTCTTTATTTTTTTCAAACTGTCGAATACGCTGTGTTGCCTCTATACCGCCCATTCCTGGCATGATGCAATCCATAAAAATAATGTCGGAACGTTGATTCATGAAGTGTTTTACGGCGTCGGCACCGTCACCAACAGTGTCTGCTTCGTACTCTTGTTTGGTTAAAATACGCTTAAGTAAGATCTGTTGAACTCGGTCATCCTCGACGATCAGGAATGAGCTGTTTTCTATCTGTCCTTGCGATGCTTCCGCTTCCATAATGGAGAGTAAGTTAGGAATAAATTCGTAAGGAATGGCTGGTGAGTTTATGATTTTATCGACGAAGCTGTGGCACTCTTGCGCATGTTGGGTGTTGGTTACGGATAACAGCAGCTTGGTATTTGGGTGCTTCTTGAGCTGTGATTTAACTGTTTTACAGAGCGATGAAAGCTTATTGGGTTCAAATGTATCGGTCAGCATTATTGCATCGTATTCACCGAAGGTTTTCGCTGCTGAAAATAGCTCACTAGCAGTGCGAATCTCGGTGATATCGAGCCCCAAATTGGAGAGCATCTTTCTCATGACATCTATGCGAATTTGAGTGTTTGCGCAGAGCATCAAACGCTTACCGTCGAAACGAGTTTTCTCCGTATGGAAGCTTTTAGCCTTTAGGTCAAGTTCTATTTGAAAACGCTCTTGAGTGCCTGATTGGAACCAGCGGCTTTCGTAGTATCCGTAATCTTTCAAAATGCTCTTTGCTAAGTCGTCTGTGCTGGTGGTGTGGTCTTTGTGAGCGCTCCAATGGAGTTTATTTAGTTTTGCAACAAACACATCAAGCGTTGAGAGGAAATTAAGGTTGATGGTGACGCGCGTATTTTCCATATTAGAAGCCGCACCAGATTCAATCGTTACAAACAATTTCTTGTTAGCTTTGAGCTGAATAGCGTTAGAAAGCTGCAAGAAAAGTATCCAGAATAAGCTGGTGGATTGACCTTCAACGCGATTTGGTAAATTGTCAGAGATAAGACAGTCGAGTTGGCTTTCATTACGCTGAACTTTCGCACTGATATGAATCATCAATTCAGACAGCACGCTCAAAAGCGAGAATTCTTTAGATTTACTCTCTGAGCCTTGAGAAATCAATCGGTTATAGTTTTCAGCAAGCTCTGATAGTGTATTGGAAGCAGACGTAATGTCCTTCGCCATTAACACGCCGCTCTCATCTGTTTCTTGAACTAGGTATTGCACGCCACCATTGATAGTATTGGTTATTCCGCGAATTTCATATCCTATTAGGGCATACAGTTGCTTGTAGAGATCGTTATTGCGCTTTTGGTCTTCTAATTTACTGAATACCAATTTGAGGTGAGAGTAGATCTGACGTTGTTTGGGGTTGATGCTTACTTCGTTAAGAAGCTCTTCAAGTCTTTTTAAATCGAGCTGCTTGAGTTCTTGGTATAAGGCATCGAATTCACAGTCTATTTCTCGTTCGTTTGAGCTGGATTTTTTCAGTTTCAACATAGCTGCTGAGTTAGAAATAACGATAATAACAGCCAAGATTACGGCTATCATAAACAACCACACAAAGAACTTATTCTTTTCTGACATCAAGTCGCTCGCGTGCTTATTAAACATGTTGCGATAGTTGTCATCCATTTGCAGGTAGCTGTTAGTGATTGAAAGGTATAAGTCCAGCATGTCATTACGTGTTTTGGAACTATCGACAAAGCGATTAATAGCTAATTCCATTTGTGTATATTCGGTCGCCCCAACCAAGCTGAATTCGGTTTTGTTCAAAGAGGCTAAAGACCTAAACTCATCTATTTCGCTTTTTAAGGTTGATAGATTCAAATCATTGCTGCAATTGTTGGCTCTTAAACAACGTTGGAGGGTTTGGATATCAAGTTCTATAGTCTGGTTGAGTTCTTGAGCCTTTATTAGAAGTGGGGCGCTTTGCACTTGAGCGACTGAGTCTATTTTCGACCAAGAAAAGTACAAATAGAAAGCGAGCGCGGTTAATACCACACTAAACAATATGCTAAGGCGTAGAGCTGGAACGGAAATGTTGTATGAAGGTTTTCCGCTCATTGATTACCTCTCATCGAACGCATCTTCGATGGCAGACATCACGGGTTTTGCTGCATATTCGATCACACGACGTGACCCTGTTTTCACATCGGCGGTAAATTCCATATAAGGTGATAACTTGTATTGAGTGCCTCCTCGCTCAAGAAAGTTTTGGTCAATTTCAATCTCTGCTAAATAGAATTCGGCATCCTCTTCTTCGTATGATGAACGACTGATTGAGGCAATGGTCCCCTCAACAAAGCCATACTTGGCGAAGTTATAAGTGTCCATTTTTACTTTCACTGCTTGGCCAATTTCAACAAATCCCATGTCTTTACGTGGGATCTTTGCTTCTCCGTGTAGCGAGTTATTGATCGGTGCAATGTCGGCAATGCTTTCGCCTGGCGGAATCACTGCAGAGCGAAAGTTGAAGTGTAGCTTGTCGACTACGCCATCGACCGGAGAATAGACAATAAGACGATCAACTTTATCGGAATGTTGTGGTTGTAAGATTCGCTTTAGCTTAAGGTCTTTATTCACTTGAATAATTTGTGCTTGATATTCTGAATTTCTATTTTCAACCAAATCTCGGTGTTGCTTTTCTAGTTTATCGAGCTGAAAACGCTCATTCATGACTGACTCATCAAGGTTTTCAATCTCACGTACCATGTTGGATTCTTGTACTTTCATATTGAGGACATCAACGTATGAGGCCATCTCTTCTTTATAAAGTGTATTTTTGATGTTGAGTTGTTTACGAATCAGAGAAAGCTGGTTCTCTGAGCTCTTTCTACGTTTTAACATCGAACTTATTAGAGAGTTTTTATGCTTAATATCGTGAGTGATGAGCTCTTCATTAGAGCGGTTTTTTGAGAATTCTTGTTGCCACGTATTCATGTTTACTTGAACCTGATCAGGATATTTTTCAGTGAAAGCAGTAAAGTTTGGCTTCTTCATGTCTCGTAAACTCTCATAGCGAATTTTGTCTAGCTCTAGCTGAATGATTTCTGTATTAACCGTATCGAGTTGGGTATTACGATCAAGAGAGCGTATTCTCGCGATAGGCTGCCCCTCGTAAACGACTTCACCTTTCCTTACTAGCAACTCTTCTAGAATACCTCCTTCTAAGTGCTGGACCTTCTCAACGTCAGATTCCAACAATAACTCTCCACGCAAAGAAACGACAATATCGATGCGTGCCTGCGACGCTACAGCGATAGCAACTAAAGCGAGAAGAAAGATGATGAGCAACGTTTTGTGAACGCTGGTCATAGCACTAGCAAGCACTATGGTGTCGTCCGCTGTGACCTTAGAAGCATCGTTGTTAGAAACCAGTGCTTTTCTGAGGTGGTGCTCTATTTGGTTATTACTCATGACTGCCTCGGTTATTTGTCATCTACTACGTCATTCATATCTAACAAATGCTTGATCTGTTGATTGACATTTTGTAGTTCGGTTTTGACATCTTCCAAAAGATCTTCCGGAACAGGAAAGTGGTGTTTACTCAAATATTCCAACTTTGCCATTTGGGGGGGAAGATCTTGGTCACAAAGTAAAGTTAGTATCGCCTTCAATTTTTTTGAGTAGCAGTTGAGTTCATCGAAGTGATTACCTTTGTGAAGCGTCTCTATATTTATGGCAGCGTCTGAGAAATCCTTACAAAATTCGCTTAATAGCAATTGCAGCCCTTTGTGGTTGTTCTTGATTGAACGCAATAAATTTGTCATGTCTATCATCATTCCACTGCCTAAATTGCTTTAATGACAATAATTAAGGATATTCGAAGGTGCTTTTCAATTTTTTTTGATTATTCGCGCCTAGAAGTTATGAAAATTGTTGTATAAAAACTTGGTTTTCTAAAATGGTGTCCTTTAATGCCTCTAAATACGATTAGTTAGCTAGTAGCAACGGAGGCTGTAATGGCAGGCGAAAATAACCAAAACAACCAAAATGAAGATCTCAATGACGCGGTAGAACAGACGGACACGAACGACGCGGGTACGCCCTCCCTGCAGCAGAATCAACAAAACCAACAGAACACGATAGCGACGACGATAGCGACAGGTGCTGAAAACACGGACGCAGCAGACGAAGTTAACCAAGCGTTGGAAGATAATCCAAGTGGCGCAGGTAATGAAGAAGAGGCCTCGGCTTCTGGTGGTGCTGCAGAAGAAGAGACGCCAGAAAGTGACGAAGGTTCAGATGATGCCCAATCTAATGTAGTTGGTGGTGCCGCTTCTGATGCCAGTTCGGATGATGCCTCGGGTAGTGGAGGTGGTTCAGGTGCCGGCGCTCAAGCTGTCGGTGGCGAAAACGCTGCCGCTTCTGAAGGCGGTTCAGATGCCGAAGGTAATGAAGACCAAGGCCAAGCCGCAAGAACATCAGCGGCGCCTAGCGCGGAGGCTTCGGAATCTGATGAGCAGCAAACGGGCGATGATTTAGATTCACAAACGGTAGAAGAGACATTTGCCGTTGACGTTGAAGCTTCTGACGAAGAAACCATCAGTGAAGTAGAAGATGACTTTGATTCAGAGACGGTAAATGAAACGTTTAAAATCAAAGTGGAAAGCGAAAATGATGCACCAGAAGCTGAACAAAATCTGGCTTACATTATGGATGAAGATGGATCCATAACATTCACTCAAGAACAATTACTCGAATACGCAAGTGATGTTGATGGTGATGAGCTGGTTGCTTCAAATGTTCAAGTCGGCGCAGATGCAACGGTTCAAGAAAATGGCGACGGTACTTTCACGGTGGTTCCTTCCACTGATTTCAATGGCGAACTTGACCTAACTTTTGATATCAGTGACGGACAAGAAACAATAAGCAGCGCAATTGATCTAACGGTTCGTCCTATCAACGACGCGCCTGTACCAGAAGACAAAACGTTTGAAATAGAAGAAGATGGCACACTCATCTTCACTGATGCAGACCTATTAACAGGCGCTACAGATATTGAAGGCGATAACCTAACCGTTGAAGGTGTGACCTACGATGGTGGCGACGGCATTCTTACCGATAACGGGAATGGTACGTACACCTTTGCGCCAAACGAGAACTTTAATGGCGACGTCAACTTCGGTTTTGAGGTGTCTGACGGTACCGATACAGTCTCAGCCAACATCGATGTCAGCGTAACGGCGGTGGATGATGCCCCTGTGTCGGGCGATCTAGCGTACTCAGTCGACGAAGACGGTTCGATTCGTTTGAGCCAAGAGCAACTGTTATCGCAAGCATCAGATGTGGAAGGCGATGACCTGACAGCGAGCGAGCTAAGCGTTGGTGGCAATGCCACTGTTATTCAAAACGATGACGGCAGCTTCACCATCACACCCGATGAGAACTTCAATGGTGACATCGATATCAGCTTCGATATCTCTGATGGCTCCAATACCGTTCAAGCTTCAGCTGACCTAACCGTTAACCCAGTTAATGACCTGCCAGTCCCACAAGATCAACAGTTCAGCGTGGAAGAAGATGGCACGCTCATCTTCACCGATGCCGACCTATTAACAGGCGCAACTGACATTGAAGGTGACAATCTAACGATTGAAGGTGTGACCTACGATGGCGGCGACGGCATTCTTACCGACAACGGCAACGGCACATACACCTTTGCGCCAAATGAAAACTTCAATGGCGACGTAAACTTCGGTTTTGATGTATCAGATGGCACCGATACAGTCTCTGCAAGCATCGACGTGAGTGTCACAGCGGTTGATGATGCGCCTGTCTTGGGTGACCTAGCTTATTCGATCGATGAAGATGGTTCGATTCGTCTAAGCCAAGAGCAGCTGCTATCGCAAGCTTCTGACGTTGAAGGCGATGACCTGACAGCCAGCGGCCTAACGGTTGGCGGTGATGCAACCGTTACTCAAAACGATGATGGCAGTTTCACCATCACGCCAGATGAGAACTTCAATGGCGACATCGATATCAGCTTCGATATCTCTGATGGCTCCAATACCGTTCAAGCTTCAGCTGACCTAACCATTAACCCAGTTAATGACCTGCCAGTCCCACAAGATCAGCAATTCAGCGTGGAAGAAGACGGCACACTCATCTTTACCGATGCCGACCTATTAACAGGTGCCACGGACATTGAAGGTGACAACCTAACGGTTGAAGGTGTGACCTACGATGGTGGCGACGGTATTCTTACTAACAACGGTAATGGTACTTACACCTTTGCGCCAAACGAGAACTTCAATGGTGACGTAAACTTCGGATTTGATGTGTCAGATGGTACCGATACGGTATCTGCCAACATCGACGTAAGCGTAACAGCGGTTGATGATGCGCCTGTCTCGGGTGACCTAGCTTATTCGATCGATGAAGATGGTTCGATTCGTCTAAGCCAAGAACAACTGCTATCGCAAGCATCAGATGTGGAAGGCGATGACCTGACAGCCAGCAGCCTAACAGTTGATGGCGATGCGACGGTTGTAGCTAATGATGATGGCAGCTTCACGATTACGCCAGATGAGAACTTCAATGGTGACATTGATATCAGCTTCGATATTTCAGATGGCACCAATACGGTTCAAGCAACTGCAGACCTTACGGTTAACCCAGTTAACGATCTACCAGTCCCTCAAGATCAGCAATTCAGCGTGGAAGAAGACGGCACACTCATCTTTACCGATGCCGACCTATTAACCGGTGCTACTGACATCGAAGGTGACAATCTAACGGTTGAAGGTGTTACCTACGATGGCGGTGACGGTATCCTTACCGATAACGGTAACGGCACATACACCTTTGCGCCAAATGAGAACTTCAATGGCGACGTAAACTTCGGCTTTGATGTATCAGATGGTACCGATACGGTATCTGCCAACATCGACGTAAGCGTAACTGCCGTTGA